>NZ_LJRY01000200.1:0-228 GCF_002742515.1 Pseudomonas sp. 2822-15
ATTATGAAAAGTTGTTGCATTTTTGTCAACAATAGAAAGGAAGGGTGCAATATGAGCTTTAATTTACGTGCAGCAATCATGCAGAATATCTCTGGAAACAGTGCTGATGAAGTGGAAGCTACGATCGTTGATGCTGTTCAAAGTGGAGAAGAAAAAATGTTACCTGGTTTAGGGGTACTTTTTGAAGTATATTGGAAGCAAGCTAGTGAACAAGATAAACAACAAATG
>NZ_LJRY01000201.1:0-283 GCF_002742515.1 Pseudomonas sp. 2822-15
GTGGATATTTTATGGTAAACAGTAAAGGAATTCCAACCAATGCTGCTCATGGATTTGTAAAACACCTGTTTACTGCAGTTAATACTTATAAACCAAGTCATGTATTATGCTGTTGGGATATGGGAAGTAAGACATTTAGAACAGAAATGTATCCTGATTATAAAGGTAACAGAAGCGAGGCACCTATAGAGTTAATTCCCCAGTTTGACCTAGTTAAAGAAGTTGTAGAGTCACTCGATATTCCTAATGTTGGATTGGCTGGTTTCGAAGCAGATGATTGTAT
>NZ_LJRY01000202.1:0-398 GCF_002742515.1 Pseudomonas sp. 2822-15
ATGATATACCTTTAGTTACGCTAGCAGGGAAAGCTGGTACTGGGAAAACGCTACTATCTTTAGCTGCAGGTTTAGCACAGACTGAGGACATGCAGAAATACAAGAAGTTATTGGTCGCTCGTCCAGTGGTGCCGGTTGGTAAAGACATCGGATTTCTACCTGGAGAAAAAGATGAAAAGCTCAGGCCTTGGATGCAGCCTATTTTCGATAATCTTGAGTTCCTATTTAATACAAAGAAGCCTGGAGAACTAGAACAGATCTTAGCTGGGATGGGTTCTATACAAGTTGAAGCCCTCACTTATATAAGGGGACGAAGTATTCCTGATCAATTCATAATTATAGATGAGGCACAGAATTTAACAAAACATGAAGTGAAAACTATTTTAACCAGGGTAGGA
>NZ_LJRY01000203.1:0-54277 GCF_002742515.1 Pseudomonas sp. 2822-15
CTTACGATCTCTCGTTAGCGGGAGGCGAATTCTACAGCGTTACACGCTGCTGTCAACACCTCTTTTTCAACTCCCTTCTGGCTTCGATGAACTGAAGCAACTTGTTGCCGAAAACTTCTTAACTCTTTGTTTACCAAGGAATTTTCCATTTCGACTGCGCCGGAAGTGGGGCGAATTATAGACAGATATAAAACACCGTCAACACTTAATTTAGGTTTTCTATCAAACAGCCCAAAATGCCCTATCTCCTTCCATATAAAGAGCACAGCAAGCCAAACTGAGCAATATATTGCTCAAAGCCAGACAGTTAAGCATCATAGGCGCTCTGCTTCTTTACCATGACTTCGGACACCCGCCCCAATGACCACACCACCTCGCAGCCTGGCCTCGGCATTGTTCCCGGTCGGCCTGCTGTTGATCGCCATGGCCTCCATCCAGTCCGGCGCCTCGCTGGCCAAGAGCATGTTCCCCATCGTCGGCGCCCAGGGCACTACTACTCTGCGGCTGATTTTCGCCAGTGTGATC
Organism: Pseudomonas sp. 2822-15; assembly: GCF_002742515.1. NCBI lineage: Bacteria > Pseudomonadati > Pseudomonadota > Gammaproteobacteria > Pseudomonadales > Pseudomonadaceae > Pseudomonas > Pseudomonas sp. 2822-15. Next base: position 526 of record NZ_LJRY01000203.1, read on the forward strand.
ATGCTGCTCCTTTTACGCCCATGGCGCGCCAAACTCACGGCCAAGTCCCTGCGTACTGTCGTCGTCTACGGCATGGCGTTGGGCGGCATGAACTTTCTCTTTTATATGTCTTTGCGCACAGTGCCCCTGGGCATCGCAGTAGCGCTGGAATTCACCGGCCCGCTCGCCGTGGCTATCTATGCCTCGCGCCGGGCGGTTGACTTTGTATGGATCGGCCTCGCGATCGCGGGCCTGCTGTTATTGATCCCCACCGGCGACACCAGCAGTGGTATCGACTTGATTGGCGCCACTTATGCACTGGGTGCCGGCGTTTGCTGGGCGCTCTATATCCTGTTTGGCCAAAAAGCCGGCAACGACAACGGCGTGCAAACTGCCGCCCTGGGCGTGATGATCGCCGCTTTGTTCGTGGCGCCGATCGGCATCGTCCATGCCGGCGCCGCCCTGCTGACGCCCTCGCTGATTCCCGTTGCCATCGGTGTGGCCATCCTCTCCACCGCCTTGCCTTATACCCTGGAAATGGTCGCGCTCACTCGCCTGCCCGCTCGCACCTTCGGCACCTTGATGAGCATTGAGCCGGCATTCGGTGCGCTCTCCGGCCTGTTCTTCCTGCAGGAGCACTTGTCCCTCGCGCAATGGCTGGCAATCACCTGCATTATCTTCGCCTCCGTCGGAGCCACACTGACGATGCGCAATGAATCCAAACCATTGGTGCCCGCCGATTGATGCGCATCGCAGGTAGCTCTGGTATTTGCCGCTCATTTAGGCCATGTTTAGCCCGTAAACGAATGTCTTTCATGGAGAATTTCGACAGGGACTGCTGAACGCTACAATCGAGAGCGAGTGAAGCCTGCATCGAGCCCTTTTGCGACGCGGCTATAAGGATAGTAATGAAACGAATTTTGATACTGTTACTGGTCGTGGGTATTGCTGGCTGTGCTGCGACCACCAAGACAGAAGTAAAACGGGGCAAAAAAGGCATGCACATCAATTGTTCCGGCCTGTCCTCCTCCTGGGACCAGTGCTACACCAGCGCAGCCAACTCCTGCGGCGCCAAGGGCTACCGGGTTGTCGCCAAATCCGGTGACAACTCCGAAGAGCCAGGGGACTATCCTTTCGGTATCAACCCTGCCGGCTATACCAGCCGCAGCATGATCGTCATCTGTAAATGACCGCCCGAGCAGTCCTCTTCCGGCTGCTCCCTCCTCTTTACATGCCCTACGCCCTGCTGCGGCTACACTCCTGCTCGACATTCGAGCAACGGAGTTCCCATGACACCCAACAAGAAAGTCGTATTGGTGGTTGGTGCCGGTGATGCAACCGGTGGCGCCATTGCCCGGCGCTTTGCCCGCGAAGGCTATGTAGCCTGCGTCACCCGTCGCAGTGCCGATAAGCTGCAGCCCCTGGTCGACAGCATCCAGGCCGCCGGCGGCGAAGCCCACGGTTTTGCCTGTGATGCGCGTAAAGAAGACGACGTGATCGCGCTGGTTGAACAGATAGAAACCCAATTGGGGCCCATCGAAGCCTTCGTTTTCAATATCGGCGCCAACGTGCCGTGCAGCATCCTCGAAGAAACCGCGCGCAAATATTTCAAAATTTGGGAGATGGCCTGCTTCTCCGGATTCCTGAACGCCCGCGAAGTCGCCAAACGCATGGTCACGCGCGAACGCGGCACTATCCTGTTCACCGGTGCCACTGCCGGGCTGCGTGGCGGTGCAGGGTTTGCTGCGTTCGCCGGCGCCAAACACGGCATCCGCGCGCTCGCGCAAAGCATGGCGCGGGAATTGGGCCCGCGGAACATCCATGTGGCCCACGTGGTGGTCGATGGCGCCATCGACACCGACTTTATTCGCGACAATTTCCCGCACAAATATGCGCAAAAAGACCAGGACGGCATCCTCAACCCAGAACACATCGCCGACAACTATTGGTACCTGCATACCCAACCACGCGACGCCTGGACCTTCGAACTGGACCTGCGCCCCTGGAATGAACCCTGGTAAACGCACCGCCCCTGATCAAGAACAACAATAACTAGCGAGAATCGACCATGAGTAAAACCCTGGAATTTTTTTTCGACCTCGGCAGCCCCGCCACTTACCTGGCCTATACGCAATTGCCTGCGCTATGTGCCGAGACCGGTGCGCAACTGGTGTATCAGCCCATGCTGCTGGGTGGCGTGTTCAAAGCTACCGGTAACGCCTCCCCCATCACTGTGCCCGCCAAAGGGCGTTACATGTTTAATGACCTGGCGCGATACGCCAAGCGCTACAACGTGGCGCTCAAGTTCAACCCGCACTTCCCGATCAATACCCTGGTGCTGATGCGTGCCGTCATGGGTATCCAGATGCGCCAGCCCGAGCGCTTCCAGGCCTTCGTCGATTGCCTGTTTCGCGCCCTTTGGGTCGAAGGTCGCCACCTGGGCGACCCCGCCGTCGTGGCCGCTGTGTTGAGTGAGGCGGGTTTCGACCCAGAGGAAGTCCTGAACCTGGCCAACGATGAAAAGGTCAAGGCCGCCCTCAAGGACAAAACCGAACAGGCTGTTCAGCGCGGGGTATTTGGTGCACCCAGTATGTTTGTAGGCAATGACCTGTTCTTCGGTCAGGACCGTCTGGAGTTTGTGCGCGAAGCGCTCCGCTAAAACTGGATCGCCAAGCGCCCTTGAGCGCCGCTTGCAAGCAAATCGTAAGCGTCGCTTACCGTTGCCGGTCGAAACGGTGTGGGTCCATGTCACGTTGCGTATCGGCGAATTACGCGGTGTCGACACCCAATCGACGCCAGTCAGCCAGGGTCAAGGCGTTCGACAACTATCTCGCCGACGCCCTGGCCGAGGCTCCTGAGCTGCGACCGATCAGATCGCGGCGGTACGCACCTGCAGCCATTGCAGGGCTGCTCCGCTAAGCAGCGGGCTCAGGCGTTCACGCACCTCGACGTGGTAAGCGTTAAACCACTCGCGCTCATCCGCCGTCAGCAACGACGGCTCCAGGCAACGGGTGTCGATCGGGCAAAGGGTCAAGGTTTCAAACTTGAGGAACTCACCAAACTCGGTCTTGCCCGCTTCGCGGTTCAACACCAGGTTCTCGATGCGTACGCCCCAGCGACCTGGACGATAAGTGCCCGGCTCAATCGAAGTAATCATCCCCGGCTGCATTGCAGTCTGCGGTGCAGCCGCGGCCTGGTAGGCGATCACCTGCGGGCCTTCATGCACATTCAGGAAATAGCCTACGCCATGACCTGTACCGTGGCCGTAGTCCACGCCTTCGGCCCAGATCGGCGCACGGGCGATGGCATCCAGCAATGGCGAGAGAATGCCCTTGGGGAAATGCGCACGCGACAAGGCAATCACGCCCTTGAGCACGCGCGTGCAGTCGCGCTTCTGCTCATCACTCGGCGTGCCGATCGGCACCATCCGCGTAATGTCCGTGGTGCCGCCCAGATACTGGCCGCCGGAGTCGATCAGCAACAGGCCATCGCCTTCGATCAACGCATGCTCTTCTTCGGTGGCGTGGTAATGGGGCATCGCACCGTTGGCGTTGAACGCCGCGATGGTGTTGAAGCTCAGCGACACATAATCGGGGCGACGGGTACGCGCGGCGGTCAAGTGCTCATCGATGGTCAGTTCGGTGATGCGCTCGCGGCCCAACGCACTGTCCAGCCACGCGAAGAATTCGCACAGCGCTGCGCCGTCCTGCTCCATGGCTTGGCGGATATGTTCGGCGTCCGCCAGGCTTTTGCGCGACTTGGCCAGCGTGGTCGGGTTCAAGCCCTCGACCAGCTTGACACCGGCATCGAGGTTTTCCAGCAAACCGGTGGTCACGCGTGCCGGATCAACTTGCAGGCTCACACCCGCCGGAACTGCACGCAGCGCATCTGCGACTTCGCTGTAGTCGCGCAGGGTCACGCCGTCCCGCTCCAGTACCGCGCGCAGTTCGGCATCGACCTTGCTCAGCGCCACAAACAACGTGGCCTGCTGTTGATTGATCAAGGCAAAGGACACAAACACCGGGTTAAACGACACATCACCGCCGCGCAGGTTGAACAGCCAGGCGATGTCATCCAGGGTCGCGATGAAGTGCCAATCGGCGCCCTTCTCTTTCAAACTGGCACGCAGTGCCGCGAGTTTGTCGCCACGGCTGACGGTCGCCTGCGGCGGCAGGTGTGGGTAGATCGGCTGGTTCGGCAAGGCCGGACGGTCTTGCCAGACTTCATTCAACAGGTCGATATCGGTACGCAGGCGAGCGCCGCGCTCGGCCAGCTTGGCGCCCAAGGTACGTGCCGAGGCCACGGCCATTACTGCGCCGTCCACTGCCACCACGCCGCCTTCCGGGGTTTGCTCGGCCAGCCATTCCAGCGGGCCGGGTTGGCCAGGTTGCAGCTTCACCAATTCGATGCCGCTGCCCTTGAGTTCCTTGGTCGCCTGCTCCCAGTAGCGGCTGTCGGCCCACACACCGGCAAAATCCGCGGTGACAATCAACGTGCCTACCGAGCCATAAAAACCCGACAGCCATTGCCGCCCCTGCCAGTAACCCGGCAAGTACTCGGACAAATGCGGGTCGGCCGACGGCACCAGCAGGGCATGGATCCCCTCGCCGCGCATCAGTTCGCGGGTATGCGCCAGGCGCTGGGGAACCGTTCCATGGGTCAAAGGCTGCGTACTCATCATGTCTCCTGCTAAGCACTCATAATTGTTATGTGTTGTGACTGAAAAATCAGACCGCCCAGAACGCCGGCGCACTGGCCAACGCGGCTTTGATCAACTGCACGGCGGCATCGATATCCTGCTCGGTGGTAAACCGGCCCAGGCTCAAGCGAATGGTCCTGCCGGCGCTGCGTGCGTCATGGCCCAAAGCCAGAAGCACGTGGGACGGCGCATTACTCGCCGAATTGCACGCCGAGGTGGCCGAAAACGCGATACCTGCGCTCAGGGCCTGGGAATTAAATTCACCCTCGGAGAACGTGAGGCTCAGTGTATGGGGAATGCGCTGGGTGGCGCTGCCATTGAGGCGCACGCCGGCAATCGTTTCCATCTGATCGAGCAGGCGCTGACGCAACGCGACGATAGCGGCTTTTTCTTCAGCAAAGGACTGCGCCGCCAGGGCGAATGCAGTGCCCATGCCGGCAATCTGATGGGTCGCCAGGGTACCGGAGCGCAACCCGCCTTCGTGGCCGCCGCCGTGAATCTGCGCCAGCACCTTCTGCTGCGCACGCGGGCCGACATACAGCGCGCCAATGCCTTTGGGGCCGTACAGCTTGTGCGCCGAAAACGACATCAGGTCCACCGGCCATTCAGCCAGGTTGATCGCGACCTTGCCCGCGCCCTGCGCCGCATCCACATGCAGCAGCGCGCCGTGCTCACGTACGCGTGCACCAATGGCAGGAATATCATTGAGGGTGCCCAACTCGTTGTTCACCAGCATCAGCGACACCAGGAAGGTGTCGTCGCGCAGGGCTTCACTGACTGCCTCGGCGCTGATCAAGCCTTCAGCGTCCGGCACCAGGTAAGTGACGGCCACGCCGGCTTCCTGCAACTGCCGCGCCGTGTCCAGCGTAGCCTTGTGTTCGATCTGGCTGGTGATGATATGCCCACCTGCCACACCTCGCGCCTGGGCCACGCCTTTGATGGCCAGGTTGTTGGATTCTGTGGCACCGGAGGTCCAGACGATTTGCTCAGGCTGGGCACCGACCAGCTCGGCCACTTGGCGCCGCGCCTGCTCGACCGTGTACCGGGCCGCCTGGCCGAACGCATGGGAACTGGACGCAGGGTTGCCGAAGTTGGCATTGAAGCCCAGACACTCGACCATCACTTGAATGACCCGCTCATCCACCGGCGTGGTGGCGGCATAGTCGAAATACAACGGACGTTTATTCATGACGTTAAGACTCGCAGAGCGTATTCCCCAGAACAGCGCCCAGGGAGGGCATCGACCGGAACAGAGGTCGTCAGGTTTAACCCGTCGGATGCCATAAAAGAAGGACCACTTTATGTAAATGTGCGTAGGAACGCTCCTGAAATTCAGCTTAACAGGCTGAAGTATCCCAATGGCAAACAAAAAGCCCGAGTTTCCTTAAGGGAATCCTCGGGCTTTTTGCCGCCTGGCGCCGGCTCAACTGGGGCGACCGTGCATCACCACGCTGCGCTCGGCGTTCATTTCGCCCTGGTGGTCGAAACCGAACGGCTTGTGTGGCTGACCGGTCAACGCGGCGCGCTGCTGTTGATATTCATCAAACGACAGGCCGCGACGGCTCAAGGCTTCAAGGGCCAACTGCCTGGTTTCTTCGGCGGTGTAAGGACGCGATTCAGGCGATGGATGGGTCGCACATCCGGCAAGGACAGCGCTGACAACTATTAAGGAAACAGCCAGGAAGTGGTTCATGGTTAAGGCCCTGCGAAGGAGGTTTTTAGTCAATGAACACAGGCTACTCCCGCCCTTGCGCAGTGAAAAATCATCCGCCGTGATAGTCGCTATCAACCGTTCCGGCATGCTTGATAGCGGGCCGCTCATATTCATTTACGATCTATAAATATGGAAATACGTTCGTTTACGGAATAAACGTAACCTTCTATAAATGGCTCTGCGCGCAATCAACACTGTTCGCCACGCAACTGTTGCCCAGGCAACAGCCATTCAACAAAACCGCTGACAGGCAACAGCTTCTTTTTTCAACAGGACGCCTGCAGCCCTCGTCAATCAAGGCTCGCAGCCATTGGTACAGCTCTTGCTCAACACGTTCCATCTCACCTGCTACCCACCCCTGTTGAAAAAGGAACTGTCCATGTCCCGTCCTCTGAATGTCGTTGCCCTCTCCGGCGGAACCTGGCGCCCGTCGCGCACCTTGGTGCTGACCCAAGCCGTGCTGGCCGAACTGGCGACGTTGCTGCCGATCCAGACCACCCTGATCGAGTTGGGTGACATTGCCCGGCCCTTGGGCGGCGCACTCTCACGTGATGAACTGCCGGCCGAGGTCGAAGCGCAACTGTTGGCCATCGAACAGGCCGACCTGCTGATTGTCGCCGCGCCGGTGTATCGCGGCTCTTATCCTGGCCTGCTCAAGCACCTGTTTGACCTGGTTGGCCTCAACGCCTTGATCGACACTCCGGTATTGCTCGCGGCCACCGGCGGCAGCGAGCGCCATGCGCTGGTGCTCGATCACCAATTGCGCCCGCTGTTCAGCTTCTTCCAGGCCTTGACCCTGCCGATCGGTGTGTACGCCACCGAAGCTGACTTCACCGACTACCAAATAACCAGCGAGTTATTAAAAGCCCGCATTCAACTGGCTGCAGAACGCGCAGCGCCGTTGTTTGCCGCGCACTCCCCATCTCTGCTGAAAATCGCTTAAGGATTTGTCATGGATGTTTTCTGGTTTCTGCCCACACATGGCGACGGCCATTTCCTCGGCACCACCCAAGGTGCGCGCCCGGTCACCCTCAATTATCTGAAGCAGGTGGCGCAAGCGGCTGACAGCCTCGGTTACTTCGGCGTGCTGATTCCTACCGGGCGCTCGTGTGAAGATTCCTGGGTAATCGCCTCGGCGCTGGTGCCACTGACCGAACGCCTGCGTTACCTGGTAGCGATTCGCCCGGGGATTATTTCGCCCACGGTGTCGGCGCGCATGGCCGCGACCCTGGACCGCTTGTCCAACGGCCGATTGCTGATCAACGTGGTCACCGGTGGCGACCCCGACGAAAACCGTGGCGACGGCAGTTTCCTCGACCACAGTGAACGCTACGAGGTCTCCGACGAATTCCTGCAGATCTGGCGCCGTGTGTTGCAGGGCGAGTCGGTGGACTTTGAAGGCAAGCACCTGCGTGTGCAGAACGCCAAAGCGCTTTACCCACCGGTGCAGAAGCCGTATCCGCCGCTGTACTTCGGCGGTTCGTCGGAGGCTGCCCACGACCTGGCCGCCGAGCAGGTCGACGTGTACCTGACCTGGGGCGAGCCGCCCGCCGCCGTTGCGCAAAAACTTGCCGACGTGCGTGAACGCGCAGCGCGCCATGGGCGCACCGTCAAGTTCGGCATTCGCCTGCATGTCATCGTGCGCGAAACCGAAGAAGACGCCTGGAAAGCCGCCGACAAACTGATCGAGCACATCAGCGATGAAACCATCGCTGCCGCGCAAAAATCCTTCTCGCGCTTTGATTCCGAAGGCCAGCGGCGCATGGCGGCGTTGCACGACGGGCGCCGCGACAACCTGCAAATCGCCCCCAACCTGTGGGCCGGTGTCGGCCTGGTACGCGGCGGTGCCGGCACCGCGTTGGTGGGCAACTCGCAGCAAGTGGCCGAGCGCATCAAGGAATACGCCGACCTCGGCATCGAGAGCTTCATCTTCTCCGGCTACCCGCACCTGGAAGAAGCCTATCGCTTTGCCGAGCTGGTGTTCCCGCTGTTGCCGGAACCTTACGCCAGCCTCGCCGGGCGCGGCATCACCAACCTCACGGGGCCGTTTGGCGAAATGATTGCCAATGATGTGCTGCCGAACACTAAAGCCTGAGCGCACTGAAACCCACTTCGTGTGGGCACTGCTTTCCTGTGGGAGCCGGGCTTGCCCGCGATGCAAACGACACGGTGTTTCAGTTGCACCACAGTGATGCTATCGCCGGCAAGCCAGCTCCCCCATTTGAACGTGATTGCCAGACCGACATTGAGGAACCCCGTGTGACAGCCAAACCCCACAGCGTCCTGCCTTCACCTTTGCAGACCGCCAAACTGCTGGCCGCCGAGTTCGCCCTCACCGCCGTTGAACGCGATGAGCGCGGCGGCACGCCCAAGGCCGAACGGGACGCGCTGCGCCAAAGCGGCCTGCTGGCTCTGAGTATCCCCACGCAATACGGCGGCCTCGGCGCGCGGTGGAGTGAAACCCTGGGCATCGTGCGCGAGTTCGCCAAGGTCGACAGCTCCATCGCCCATGTCTTCGGCTTTCACCACCTGATGCTCGCCACCGTGCGCCTGTTTGCGCGCCCGGACCAATGGCAGCCGTGGTTCGAACAGACCGCGCGCAAAAACTGGTTCTGGGGCAATGCCCTCAACCCGCTGGACACGCGCACGCTGGTCAAGGATTTCGGCGGCTGGCGCGAATTTTCCGGCAAGAAAAGCTTCTGCTCCGGCGCCAGCGATTCGGAAATGCTCATCGCCTCGGCCGTGGACGAAAGCGCCGGCGGCAAGCTGCTGATCGCTGCGATTCCCAGCGGGCGCAGCGGCATTACCTTGCACAACGACTGGAACAACATCGGCCAGCGCCAGACCGACAGCGGCAGCGCCAGCTTTGAACGGGTGCGTGTCGAAGAGTCGGAATTGCTGCTGGATCCCGGCCCGTTGAGTACGCCCTTCGCCTGCCTGCGCCCGCTGATCGCGCAGTTAACGTTCACGTATATGTTTCTCGGGATTGCCGAAGGCGCCTTTCAAGAAGCGCGCAATTACACCCTCACCGAAACCCGTGCGTGGCACAAATCTTCGGCTGGCGATGTGCGCCAAGACCCTTACGTGCTGCACCACTACGGCGAATTCTGGGTGGCCCTGCAAGGCGTGCGCCTGCTGGTCGAACGCGCTGGCGAATTGCTCGACCAGGCCTGGGCCAAAGGTGCCAGCTTGAGCGAACAGCAACGGGGCGAACTGGCCATTGCCATCGCCACCGCCAAAGTCGCCGCCACGCGCCAGGGCCTGGACCTGTGCAGCCGCCTGTTTGAAGTCACCGGCGCGCGCTCGACCCATGCCTCGCTGCGCCTAGACCGCCATTGGCGCAACTTGCGCACGCAAACCCTGCACGACCCGGTGGATTACAAACTCCACGAACTGGGGGACTGGGCGTTGAACCAGTCCCTGCCGATCCCGACGTTCTACTCCTGAGAGAGGTGCCCATGCAGCTGTTGACCTTACCGCCCTCGCCCGCCCTCGCGACCTCGATTCGCGCCACGGCCCAGGTCTTCGAAGACCCCAAATCCCAGGCGTTGCTCGACCATATCCAGCAAGTGGCGCCCAGCGAAGCCAGCGTGTTGATCATCGGCGAGACCGGCACCGGCAAAGAGCTGGTGGCGCGCCATATTCATAACCTCAGTGCGCGGCGCAACCGGCCCTTTGTGGCGGTGAACTGCGGCGCGTTTTCCGAATCCCTGGTGGAAGCCGAGTTGTTCGGGCACGAAAAAGGTGCGTTTACCGGCGCCCTCAGCGCCAAGGCCGGCTGGTTCGAAGAGGCCGACGGCGGCACCTTGTTCCTCGATGAGATCGGCGATTTGCCGATGGCGATCCAGGTCAAGTTGCTACGTGTTCTACAGGAACGTGAAGTGGTGCGCCTGGGTTCGCGCAAGAGCATTGCGATTGATGTGCGCGTACTGGCGGCCACCAACGTGCAACTGGAAAAAGCCATCAACGCGGGGCACTTTCGCGAAGACCTCTACTACCGCCTGGATGTGGTCAGCCTCGAACTCAGCCCACTGCGCGAGCGCCCCGGCGATATCCTGCCGCTGACCCGGCATTTTATCGAAGCCTATAGCCGGCGCCTGGGCTACGGCCCCATCACCATCAGCCGCGAGGCCGAGCACAAGCTCAAAAGCTACAGCTGGCCGGGCAATATCCGCGAGCTGGAAAACGTGATTCACCACACGTTGCTGATCTGCCGTAATGGCCTGATTGAGCGCGATGATCTGCGCCTGTCGAACATGCGCATCGAGCGCCAGGACGACAGCCAGCACGGCACCGACAACAGCGCCGACGCCTTGCTGGCCCGCGCCTTTCAAAAGCTCTTCGAAGAACAGGCCGGCGCCCTGCATGAAAAGGTCGAAGACGCGCTGTTGCGCGCCGCCTACCGTTTCAGCCATTACAACCAGGTGCACACCGCCAACCTGCTGGGCCTGAGCCGCAACGTCACGCGCACGCGCTTGATCAAAATCGGCGAACTGGCGGTGAACAAACGCCGCCCCGGCGAAAACGTGCAGGGCGAACGCATGCTGCACTTATCCATTTAGGCGGCAGTGCAACGCGTTGTCATGGCTGCGCTCGAAACTGCGCAGCACCTGGAATGAACCGAAGGTCACCGCCGTGGCCTGGTGGGCGCGAATCAGCGTCCAGAAGTCTTCTTCGCCGTGCTCAAAACACTTGAACGCCGCCTCGCCGTCCTCACGCGAGCGCCATTGCAGGTAATTGAGCACCCGCCGCCCGTCGTCGCTGACTTGCACACTGGCATTGATAAAGCCGCCATGGCCCTGGGCCAGGCGTTCGCTCTGGGTGGACAAGGCCGCCACCAGGGCAAATTGCTGCTGAGGTTCGATCTGAAACTCGATCAACTGAGTGAAGCTGCGATTTTTCTCTGATACCTGCATGAACACTCCCCTCTCTCTGTAGGCAGAATCTTGCGATTCGATGCCACGCAGGGTAAAACCTCTAGTTAAGTCAAGGTCAAGCGCTTATCTGGAGTTTTTATGCTTACCAAGGAACTCACCGTCGGCCAACTCGCCGCACGAAGCGGCGTGGCGGTTACGGCGCTGCACTTTTATGAGTCCAAGGGGTTGATCAAGAGCAACCGCAACGCCGGTAACCAGCGGCGCTACCCACGGGATGTGTTGCGGCGCGTGGTGGTGATCAAGATCGCACAACGCCTGGGGATTCCACTGGCGACGATTGGCGAAGCGTTACAGACCTTGCCGAACGGGCGCACGCCCACTGCACAGGACTGGGAACGCTTGTCGGCACTGTGGCGTGAGGATCTGGATCAGCGCATCAACAAGCTGATGCTGCTGCGCGACAAACTCAGTGGTTGTATTGGTTGCGGGTGTTTATCGCTGGAGGCGTGTCCGTTGCGTAATCAGGATGATCAGTTAGGTGAGCATGGCCCAGGCGCCCAGTTACTGGAGCCCACCGCATGCTCCTGAATTGGCCATGCGATCAATGTGGGAGCTGGCTTGCCAACACCTCGTCGGTTACCTGCAGGCTACGGCGGGCGTGGCCTATAGTGAAAATACCGGACCTCCACAACCACCACCTAAGGAGAACGATATGAGCGTTAAGCCAATCCCCGAGGGTTATCACAGCGTCACGCCGTATATGGGCATCGATAACGCCGCCGAGGCCATCGAGTTCTACAAGAAAGCCTTTGGCGCTACCCAGGTCATGCGCCTGGACATGCCCGATGGCAAGGTCGGCCACGCCGAGCTGCGCATCGGTGACTCGGCGATCATGCTCGGCTCGCCCTGTGCCGACATGGCCCTGCGCAATCCGGATGAGCACACCAGCGTCGGTTTGCACCTGTATGTGAACGATGTGGATGCGCAGTACAAACAGGCCATTGTGGCGGGCGCTACTTCGGTGTCCGAGCCCAAAGACCAGTTTTACGGCGACCGCTCGGCGAGCGTGAAGGACCCCTTCGGTCACCTGTGGTTTTTGGCTACGCGCAAAGAGGATCTGACTGAAGCGCAGATCCGCGAGCGGGCCATGGAAATGTTCAAGCAAGGCTGAAATTTCAATAACCCTGCACATCCAATGTGGGAGCAGGCTTGCCTGCGATGGCATCAACTCGGTTTACCTGACACACCGAGGTGCCTGCATCGCAGGCAAGCCAGCTCCCACATTTGGACCGAATTGCTTCAGGTAGAGAGGCTTTTGACTTGCACTTGATCTGGCTTTTGATTCAACCACTCAGGTCGGCTTTCAGGCCGCCGTGCTCTGCTTTTGATCTTGATCTGCTTTTGATCTGAGGCGCCCCGTCAACCACGATGGCCGAACGAAGGCGAGGCACCGAGTGGTGGGGCGAAGACCTTTTGGTTACTTTTGGCTGGGCCGGCATTCCGGGCGTTTGCCAAAAGTGACCCGCCGTAAGGGCGGAACCCTAAGTAGCCGTTACCGCAGCAACGGATATGTACACCAAAAAACCGCCACAGCAACCCACCCCGCAACACACTTCATGAACAACCCCTCCACGCTTTCCCCCTTGCCCCAAACCCCGCGTGATTCCACGATGCAAGCACTTACAAAGAGGAGTCATTCCATGTTCGCCGGATTCCAAAAAGACCAGTGCCACGTCAACGGCGTGGACATCAGCTACCGCAAAGGCGGTACAGGTCCCGGTCTGCTCCTGTTGCACGGGCACCCGCAAACCCATGTCATCTGGCACAAAGTCGCCGAACAGTTGGCCGAACACTTCACCGTGGTTGCCGCCGACCTGCGCGGTTATGGCGACAGCAGCAAGCCACCGGCCAACGACCAGCACACCCATTATTCCAAACGCGAAATGGCCCGCGACGCCGTCGAGCTGATGCAAGCCCTGGGCTTCGACAATTTCTCGGTACTGGCCCACGACCGTGGCGCCCGCGTCGCCCATCGCCTGGCCCTGGACCACCCCGCCGCCGTGCAGCGCATGGTGCTGCTGGACATCGCGCCCACCTTGTCGATGTACGCCCAGACCGACGAAGCCTTCGCCCGCGCCTACTGGCACTGGTTCTTCCTGATCCGCCCGGCGCCGTTGCCCGAAGCGCTGATCGAGAGCAACCCCGAGCTGTACCTGCGCAGCGTCATGGGCAGCCGCAGCGCCGGGCTCAAGCCGTTCACCGATGAAGCCTTCGCCGAATACCTGCGCTGCCTGCAACTGCCCGGCACCGCTCGCGGCATCTGCGAGGACTACCGCGCTGCCGCCGGCATCGATCTTGAGCACGACCAGGCCGACATCGACGCCGGCAATCACCTGAACCAGCCGTTGCTGGTGATGTGGGGCGCCGAAGGTACGGTCGGGCGCTGCTTCGAGCCGCTCAAGGAATGGCAGAACGTCGCCACAGACGTGCGTGGCAAAGCCCTGCCGGCCGGGCACTACATTGCCGAAGAGGCGCCTGAGTTGTTGCTGGGCGAAGTCCTGGCCTTCCTGCGCTGAATGCACTGACACCCTGATCTGAAACACCCGCCTCGCAGGCTGCCAATGGCCTGCGACGGATTCGCTTTGCCCAAAAAACATCCCGAGATAATAACAATGACAATCCGAAAACTGCTGGGAACCCTGTATGTCCAGGTGCTCATCGCCATCGCGCTGGGTGTGTTGATCGGCCATGTCCGGCCGCAAATCGGTATCGACCTCAAGCCCCTGGGCGACGGGTTTATCAAGCTTATCAAGATGATCATAGGCCCGATCATCTTCTGCACCGTGGTCTCCGGCATCACCAGCATGCACGACGTGAAGCAGGTGGGCCGCGTCGGCGGCAAGGCGCTGCTGTACTTCGAGATCGTCTCCACCATCGCCCTGCTGATCGGCCTCCTCGCCGCGCACCTGCTGCAACCGGGCGTGGGTTTCAACATTGATGTGAAGAGCCTCGACAGCTCGGCCATCGCCGGTTTTGTCGGCCAGGCCGAACACGGCGAAGGCATCACCGGGTTCCTGCTGCACGTGATCCCCACCACGTTTTTTGATGCCTTCTCCAAAGGTGAAATCCTGCCGGTACTGTTTGTCTCGGTGCTGTTCGGCGTCGGCCTGGTGATGGTCGGGGAAAAAGGCCGGCCATTGGTGGGCGTGGTCAACCAGGCCAGCGAAGTGTTCTTCCGCATCGTCGGCATCATCAGCCGCGTCGCGCCTATCGGTGCGTTTGGGGCGATTGCCTTCACCATCGGCAAATACGGCGTGGGCTCGTTGCTGCCGTTGCTGAAGCTGGTGGGTACGTTCTACCTCACCGCGTTTTTCTTTGTCGCCGTGGTGCTGGGCAGCATCGCGCGCTACGCCGGCTTCAGCATTTTCAAGTTGATGGGCTATATCAAGTCGGAGCTGTTGATTGTGCTGGGCACCAGCTCGTCGGAGTCGGCGCTGCCGCAACTGATCCAGAAACTCGAAAGCCTGGGCGCGTCCAAAGGCGTGGTGGGCATCGTGGTGCCGACCGGCTACACCTTCAACCTCGACGGCACCAACATCTACATGACCCTGGCGGTGTTGTTCCTGGCGCAAGCCACCAATATTCACCTGCCGCTGGAGCAACAATTGACCTTGCTGGCGGTGGCCATGCTCACCTCCAAGGGCGCCGGTGCGGTGGTGGGTGCAGGTTTTGTGGCGCTGGCCGCGAGCCTGGCGGTGGTGCCCACCGTACCGGTGGCGGCGATGGTGCTGATCCTGGGTGTCGACCGCTTCATGGCCGAGTGCCGCTCGCTGACCAATATCATCGGCAATGCCGTCGCGGCATTGGTGGTAGCCGCCTGGGAAGGTGAGCTGGATCGCGAAAAAATGGCCCCTATCGCCCTCAAGCATGGCCGCCATGCGCGGGCTGCCGCGCAGGCGAAGGTCGCCGCCGAGTAAGCAGTAACGGATCGGCAGGCCGGAAGGCATGCCGATCCGGTGCTATTCTGGCGGCTCATGCCGCCACGTCTGTTTCTGATGACTCATAAGAAAGATACCGTGCCCCTACCCGAAGACCTGCGGGTGTTCCTCACCGTGATCCGCAAGGCCGGCTTCGCTGCCGCCGCTGATGAACTGGGGCTGTCGCCTGCGTATGTGAGCAAGCGCATTCAGATCCTCGAAACCACCCTGGCCACGCGCCTGCTGCACCGCACCAGCCGCCGCATCGCCCTGACTGAAGACGGCGAGCGGGTGCAACGCTGGGCCGTGCGCATCCTCGAAGATTTCCAGCAACTGTCCGATGAACTCAGCGATGCCCACGACAGCCCGCGCGGGCATCTGCACCTGTGCAGCAGCTTCGGCTTCGGCCGCAATCATGTGGCGCCGGCCCTGTCGCTGCTGGCCGAGCAGTACCCGGACCTGGAAATCCGCCTGGACCTGTTCGACCGCGTGGTGGATATCGTCAGTGAAGGGTTCGACCTGGAAATTCGCGTCGGCGATGACATCCCCGGCCAGCACATCGGCAGGCGGCTGGTGAGCAATCGCCGCGTGCTGTGCGCAGCGCCGGCGTACCTGCAACGCAAAGGCACGCCGCAACAGTTGAGCGACCTGGAGCAGCACGACTGCCTGGTGCTCAAGGAGCGTGACAACGCCTTCGGTATCTGGAACCTGGAGCGTGACGGCGCGCCCGAAAGCGTGCGTGTACGCGGGCCGCTGTCATCGAACAACGGCGAGATCGTGTTGCAGTGGGCTTTGGACGGGCGCGGCGTGTTACTGCGCTCGATGTGGGACGTAAAACCGCTGCTGGAACAGGGCAGGCTGGTGCAGGTGCTGCACACCTACACCCAAAGCGCCAACGTGTGGGCGGTGTACCCGACACGTTTGGCCTACTCCGGCAAATTGCGCGCCTGCGTGGAGTTTTTACAGGAGCACTTCAAGGGGTTGTCGATCTGACGCCCCGCGTGGCGTTGACACCCAGCCATACCGTCATGATCACCAGGGCCGTCAACGGCAGCCCGTGGAACAGCACGATCACCTGGGCCGGCGTCCACGTCAGGTAGAACGGCCCCACCACCAGCATGCCCACGCCAAAGCCGGCCATCTGGATCAGCGTCAACAGGCTGAACAGCGGCAGGCGCAAGCTATCGGGTTCACTTTGTGCGCGGGAAACCAGCGCCACTTCGGAGATACCATCGCCCAGCCCGGCCCACACCACCAGCAACAGCGCCAGCCACAGTTCGGTTTGCTGGAAGGTCAGGATAAAGCCGCTGGACATCAGCGCCACACCCGCCATGAACCAGCGTTCCATGCCTTGGGTACCACGGCTCTTGAGTAGCGCACTGGCCACGCGCGCGCCGATGAACTTGCCGCAGGCCCACACCGCCAGCAGGTAGCCCATGACGGTTTTCGCGGTGTCCGGCGAAATGTATTGCGACAACACCGGCCAGCCGACGTTATGTGCAGCACTGCCGAGGGTGTCGAGCATGCTGATCAACAACATCGCCGCCAACACCGGCGCACCGCGCAGGCCTTTGGTCAGCTCATGCCATTCGGCGGCAAGCCCGCGATGCGCGGCCACGACGACTGAATACAGGGCGCGCAACGGCAGGATCAGGCAGGCCGCCGCCACGTAAGTGCCGATGTTGACGGCAAACACCGCCTCGAATCCGCCCGTGGCGATCAGCAAGCCGGAGAGCAAGCTGCCAAATACCGCACCGGTAGCCGCCGCCGAGGTGATCCAGGCATTGGTGCTCACCCGCTGCTCGAGCGCCACCCAGGTCGGCAACTGGCTATTGAGGCCAATGGCAAACAGCGAGTTGCACAGGCCGATGCCGAACGCGATAAACGGCAGCACGTTGAGTTGATGCGCCGGTATCAACACCAGCAGCGGCACCAGTAACAACGCGCGGGCCAGGTCCAGCCCGGCCAGGGTACTGCGCCCCGGGAAGCGCCGGAAAAACGGGATGCCGAACAGGCTGGCGACAATCCCGCCCGTGACCCGGCACGCCAGGAACACACTGACAAACACCACGCTTTGGCTGAGCCAGTAAACATAGGTCGAGAGCGCCACCATGTTGAGGAATGCGCCGAAGTCCGACACGCCCCGCGCAAAGATGATCAAGCGGGCGTTGCGGGTCGACAAGCCCAATGGCTGAACGTCGCTCATGCAGGTTGCACCTCGTCTTCCAGCTGAACATCAGCAGCCACGCCGCGCAGGCTGACCAGCAGCACATCACGCCAGGCCGGTGCCGAATCGGCCTGCGGCCGGACAGCGCCGGCGCGGTGATACAGCCCACGGTCGTTAATCACAATGGTTTCCAGAAACTGCTCCATCGCCAGGTTCAGCACGCGGCTGTGCTCGGCCTCAGCGGTAAACACCTCGGACACCACCGGCACGGTATTGCTCTGGCCAATGAAGTGCATGAACACCCAATCCAGGCCGTCCTGGTGAATCCCCGAGGTGGTCGGGCTGGCCGATGGCCCCTCAGCACGCACGCGGAACTGGTGGATATCAATGGTGTAGGCATGCGGGCCCAGGTGCGGTTCGATCACCGCCAGGTCGGTGGCGAGCAATTTCTGCATCAGTGGGTGCTCGATAAAGCCCTCCTCGCTGTAGCTCAAGTGGTTCACGCCCTGGCGATAGTTGACCGCATAGGTGACCGGCGACTTGAACGCGGTCGTGCGGTCGATCTGCAACTGCCGCGACGGGGATAAACGATAGCGCAGGATCCGCCGTTCGCGATGGGTGTATGCCTTGAACGCCTCGTCGCGCACCAGGTTCGCCCAGTAGGCGCGAAAGCTTTGCTCCTCGCCGGGCTCAACCTTGAGCAACTGGCCAAAGTCCCGACGGTGACAATAGTGGTGCTCGCGCAAATGCGCGCCAATCTGTGGGATGTCCATATCGCTAAACCTTACTGTCGATGATCACGCGCAGGTTGTGCCGGATTGCATCATGCACGGCGTGGGCGTCGGCAGCATCGTCGACCTTGGCCCAGCACTTGAGCAAATAGTGCTCCTCGATATCTGCATCGATGCAGTTGCCGGGTTCCTGCTGGAAATACTCCAGCACCGCTGGGTGCTCATCGAGGAACTGCGTCCCCTCAATGCCCTTGAACCGACCACTGTGCTCCGGGTAGAGCGCCAGCATCGAGTAATGCTGGGAGGCGCTCGCGATGTTATGCGCACAGGCTTGCAACCGGGCATTCAGGTCCGGCTCGCCCAACAGCAGGGACAGATAAAGGTCGTACGGGTCAATACCGGCCAGGTCACGGAACGCCGCATTGACGTACAGCCCGCCGACGCGCGGGTTGATCTCAATCACCACCGGCCCCGCCTCCGTCATACGAAATTCGAAATGCACCAGCGCGTTGGTCAGCCCCACAGCACGCAGGCAATCCCCGGCATACTGACGAATTTGCTCGCACTGGGTGTCGGTAAAAGACGTGGGCGGGGAAATCAGCAGGTTCTCCAGCACCGTGCCACTGCGCTCGGTCAACATCAGTTTTTCGTTGATCAACAGCGCATGAACCTGACCACCGACGATTACACACTCCACGCTGCCTTCAACGCCTTGGATAAACCCCTCCAACAATAGGCTGTGCCCTGGAATGTAACGGCGTTGCTGCCCTTCTTCGTCAGCCAGGATGTGCTCACAACCGTAGAAATCGGCGTAGGCCGCATTGGCGTGACCACTGCGAAATTGCGCATAGTGCCGGCTTAACTCTGGCCAATTGAAGCACTTCTTGATAAACGCCGAGGCGCCACCAAACGGCGGTTTGGCGATCAGCGGATAGCCCATGCGCTCGGCGCTTTGCTGCAGTTGTTGTTCGTCATTGCACAGCGCGAAGGGCACGGAGCGCACGCCATGCCGGCTGAGCGCCCGGCGCATGAGGAACTTGTTGTTACACGCGGCAATGGCTTGCGGGCAGCTGTACACCAGGCCCAGGCGCTGACTGGCCTGCGCTACGATGCAACCGACTTGCCCCAGCGCAGACGAATGGCCGGCCTGGCAGAAAATCGCGCGGATCTGATAGCGCCCATCCAACTCGCCCACCAAGTCGAGAATGGCCGGTTCGCTGAGTGTATCGAGCAGGAACACTTCATCACTGTCGTCCTGCAGCCGTTGCAGGTGCTTGCGCCCCACCAGACCCGCAGTCAAACACACCAGGCCTTTGGCCCGGGCCGCAACAAAGTGCGGCTCTCGGTAGCTATAGCGAATGGAAGCACTGTCATCGACATCAATAAAAAGAATGGCATCTTGTTTCATTATTCATACCGCCTCATGCGTCAATAACTTCAGGCATCCTGCCAACTGCACCACTGCCCTTCCCAATTACGGAAACGGTAATGACGTTGCCCATCGCGCACTTCAAAGTGCGGCAAGTCTTGTGGTTTTTCAAAGTCCAGCAGCGGCACGGTAAACTTGCCCTGTGCGTGGGGCAGTACATATTCCGGCATGGCTATATTGGACACGCGTCGCTTGAGGCGATCCATAATAGCGATGGCGTGGCTTATCGATGCTTTATATTCCGACGCCCCCGGTGAAAACGGCATGAAGTGATACAGGTAATACGGCTTTACGCCCAACCGATACAGATCAATAAACAGTTTATGCAAGGTGGCCTCATTGTCGTTCACGCCCCGCAACAGCGGCATGTTGGAGAACACAATCGGCACCACACTTTGGATACGTTTAACCGCCACGGCAAAGTCTTCACTCAGTTCCAGCGGGTGGCACACATGCACGCCAAACGCATTAACCTTGTACTTCTCCAGCATCGCCAGTAACTCATCGGTCACGCGAAACGGGTTAAAGCTCAAGGCCCGTGTGTGCAGGCGAATCAGCAAGTCATCGCGGATGCCACGCAGGGCGGCGAGGTTCTCTTCGAGCTTGCGGTCGGCGAGCATCAACGGGTCACCGCCGCTGAGAATCACCTCTTCGATGGCCGGGTTGTTGCGGATGTACTCAAGCGAGTCCTTGAACGAGTCGGCGCTGGCATTGGCCTTCTCGGTGCCGACTTGCAAGGTGCGCAGCGCTTCGAAGCAGAACTGGCAATAGGCGTTGCAGGTGTTGGTCATGCGCAGGATCACGCGGTTGTCGTACTTGTGCTGGCAGATCGGCGTTTTCATCTCGTGGCCGAGTTCCCAGTTCTCCGAGGTGCCGTCGTAATCGCCAGCGACCTGCTCGCTCCAGTAGGGCACCACTTGGCGCCACAGCGGATGGTCCATCACCTGGCCCTCGGTGAGGGAACGCTTGATCAGGTCAATGTAATAAGGCGTTATCTGCAACTTGCGGTCTCGCAAGTTGTGCTCGATATGCGCGCTGGTTTCCTCATTCCAGCCACCGCAGGCGGCACGCAGTGCCGGTTCGTCGCGGATGGCATTCTTCTGCTGCCAACGCCAATCCTGCCACTGTACCGAACGATGGATCGCTTGATCAAAAATCGACATGAGTTTGAACTCTCTGTGTTCTGAACGGATGTTAAGGCATAGGCTTACGCGTCTTTTCACAGTGGAAAAAACAGTGGCAACCGCAACAATGACAACTGATTGACAGGTGGCAGAACTCGATCAAGTTACAAACTTGATTACCGCCACCAGAGAGGTATGAAAGCTAACTGATTCATCGGTCATGGCTTCAACTTCCTTTTCTTATAATGTGCGACTTTCCAAGTCAGCACTCACTTAAGCCGATGGCCTACAAGGTGTCAACAACCTGCCCATGTATTTTTTCAGGGTTTAACCTGGCACCTCAACGACGCCTTTGAAATCACTGAGGTTATGCGGTGTAACGCGCGTTATTTGAAAAGTAAATAGTCCAAGAAAAACGCCCTCCAGTAACGCGAGGGCGTTGTTCTCTACTTATATGACTACGTAGTTAAACCATTGAGGCGTTTAACCCAGCCAGGGATTGGCCGCCAGATGCCGGCGCTCGAACGTTTTGATCTGCTCACTGCGTTGCAACGTGCTGCCAATTGCATCCAGGCCGAGTAACAGCGCGGTCTTGCGCAACGTATCGATCTGGAACGGGATCACCTGGCCATTGGCCAAGCGAATCTGCTGCGCCTCAAGGTCCACGCTGATCTGCGCCTGCGCAGGCTGGCTGACCGTCTGCCCGAGTGCGTGCAACACCGCCTCGTCCAAGGTAATCAACAACACCCCGTTGCGCTGGCAGTTGTCATAGAAAATCCCGGCAAAGCTGCTGCCGATCAGCGCGCGAATGCCCATCTGCTTCAAGCCCCACACCGCGTGTTCACGGCTCGAGCCACAGCCGAAGTTGGGCCCCACCACCATAAAACTCGCGCCCTGCCAGGCCGGCTGGTTCAGCACGAACTCGGGGTTGGGCGCGCCATTGGGCAAAAAGCGCAGGTCGAAGAACAGCCCACGGTCGAGGCCGGCACGGTCGATGCCTTTAAGAAATTGCTTGGGCATGATCACGTCAGTGTCGATATTTGCCGCCAGCATCGGCGCGGCCTGGCCGGTGACCTGGGTGAACGGTTGCAGGCTCATGGGCGGTCTCCAAAATGACGAATATCGGTGAGACGGCCGGTGATGGCCGCAGCGGCGACCATCGCCGGGCTCATCAAGTGGGTGCGCGCCCCGGCGCCCTGGCGGCCTTCAAAGTTGCGGTTGGTGCTGGACGCGCAGCGGTCGCCGGGGGCCAGCACGTCATCGTTCATCGCCAGGCACATCGAGCAGCCCGACTGGCGCCATTCGAACCCGGCGTCGATAAAGATCGCCGCCAGCCCTTCGGCTTCGGCCTGGTCGCGCACTTCGGTGGAGCCCGGCACGATCATCGCCCGCACATGCTCGGCCACGTGTTTGCCGCGCACCACACTGGCGGCGTCGCGCAGGTCTTCGATGCGCGCGTTGGTGCACGAGCCGATAAACGCGTGGCTGATCACGATTTCACTGAGCGGCATGCCGGCTTCCAGGCCCATGTAGTTGAGGGCGCGGCGCATGTCCTGGCGCAGGATCAGGTCGCTGACGTCTTGCGGGTCCGGCACGCGGGCGCCGATGGGCGCGGCCTGGTCGGGGCTGGTGCCCCAGGTGACCATGGGTTCCAGGCTGCTGGCGTCCAGCTGCACTTCCTGGTCGAACACCGCATCGGCGTCGGTGTGCAACGTGCGCCATTGCACCAGGGCTTGTTCCCACAACTCGCCCTTGGGCGCACGCGGCTTGCCTTTGAGGTAGGCGAAGACTTTTTCGTCGGGCGCCATAAACGCGCCACGTGCGCCGGCTTCCACCGCCATGTTGCAGATGGTCATGCGCGCTTCGACGCTCAGCGCATCGATGGTGGCGCCGCGAAACTCGATGGCGTAACCGGTGGCGCCGGACGCGCCGATCTTGCCGATCAGCGCCATGATCACGTCCTTGGAAGTCAGGCCGTTGCCCAAGGTGCCGTCTACCGTCACGCGCATGCTTTTCAGACGTTTGTACACCAGGGTCTGCGAGGCCAGCAGGTGCTCGATTTCCGAGGTGCCGATGCCAAAGCCGAAGGCGCCGAGGGCACCGTAGGTGGTGGTGTGGCTATCGCCGGCGGCGATCACCATGCCCGGCAGGATAAAGCCCTGCTCCGGGGCAATCACATGTTCGATGCCTTGGCGTTTGTCGAGGATGTCCAGCAGCTCAATGCCGAAATCCTGGCAATTTTCTGCCAGGTACGAGACTTGCCGCGCGCCGCCTGCGTCGGGCATTGCGGCAGTGCGCGTGGGCGTGGTGGGGTTTACGTGGTCGACCACCGCCAGCGCGGTGCCGGGGCGCCATACGCCACGCCTGGCCTCGCGCAGGCCGCTGAACGCCTGGGGGCTGGTGTATTCGTTGATCACCTGGCGGTCTATATAAAGCAGCACATGGCCTTGGTCATCCAGGGCGCACACCGTGTGGGAGTCGATGTGTTTGTCGTAGAGGGTTCTGGCAGTCATTTTTGTGGACTCACTGTTATAAGCGCTCGCTCAACGGTATGCCCCCATCCTACGCAGCCCCCCGGCCCCATCAATGGCACCTGGGTGATGGCTTGGAACATGTTTCGTGTTCAATCCGGCAACGCTGAAACATTTTCTTTCATATCCCGCTTAGGGATTTCTCATTCTCATCCGTCTTAACTTAGATACAGCCCGTCGCGTCAGCAAAAGCTACGACCGGCCTTTTCCGGGCCTCCTTCGCCCTCCTCCGATCAAGACCCGCATCCACATGTCGAAGAAGTCACGCTCAAAACTCTGGTTTCTGGTTCATAGCTGGCTGGCGTTGCCCATCTGGTTTTTCGTACTGATCGTCTGCGTCACCGGCACCCTGGCGGTGGTCAGCCAGGAAATCGTCTGGCTGGCCAACCCGGACATCCGCGCCAGCAAGCCGTCGGACGATGCCGAACGGCTGAGTTACGACCAGGTCATCGGCGCCATCAAGCGCAACGAGCCCCAGGCGATCGTGCAGTCGATCACCCGCCCGGACGAGTCGCACTTCGCGCTGAGTGTCGACCTCAGTTACCCCGACGGGCGCTCGGTGGAGGTCTACGTCAACCCGTATACCGGTGTGATCCAGGGCATCAGCCCGGCGTTCAACTTCCAGCAATTTACCCGTGCGTTGCACGGCTGGTGGCTGGTGCCGTTCACCAATGGCTACAGCTGGGGCTGGTACCTGGTGTCGGCACTTGGCATACCGCTGCTGGCATCACTGGTGACCGGGCTGGTGGTGTACAAGCGGTTCTGGAAGGGGTTTCTGCGCCCGACCCTGCGCATCCGCCATGGCGCGCGGATCTTCTGGGGCGACTTCCACCGTTTGAGCGGTATCTGGTCGATCTGGTTTATCGCGGTGATTTCCATCACCGGCATCTGGTTCCTGATCCGGGCCATTCTGGGCGACAACCAGATCTCCATCTCCAGTGAGCCCATCGTGCCGGTGATTGCCCGGGAGAAAGTGCCTGTATCGGCACCGGGCGTACCGGCACCGATGATCCCGATCGATCGGGCCATCGAAATCGCCACGCAGCGCATCCCAGGGCTGGAGGCCAGTTTTGTGTTCCTGCCCAGCAACGCCTACAGCCACCTGCAGATCGGCGGGCGCGGCTGGTACCCGTTGATGTTCCAGACGGCGCAGCTCAACCCGTACGACGGTGAAATTGCCGTGTCGCACCTGCTGTCCGACCGCTCGACACTGGAGTTCGTCACCGAATCCATGCGCCCGCTGCACACCGGCGACTTTGGCGGCCTGTGGGTCAAGCTGATCTGGGCGTTCTTCGGCCTGATCATGAGCATGATGGTGTTGAGCGGTCTGCTGATCTGGACCAAACGCACCGCGCTGGCCACGCTCAACGCCTTCAAGCGCGAGGCCAAGACCCAACGCGCACCGGCCGTCGCCACGGCCAGGCAGGCTGAAACCTCGGAGGCCAACTGATGAGCAAACGTGCGACCACCACACCGCCTTCGCCGCTGCGGGCCTTTTGGCTCAAGTGGCGCTTCCACATCAATGTCCTGCTGTTGCTGGTGCCCCTGGGGTTCATGCCCAAGTACTTTGCCGACGCCGCACTGTTTCGCGGTGACAGCGGCATTGGCGAGCGGGTGGCCGGCGAAGTGCAGGTGGGGCCGTGGAGCCTGACCCTGGCAGAGTTTCGCAACGAAGGCCCGCGCCCGGACCCGGCCGGCCCGATGAAATTTTTCAACGCCGCCCTGTGCGGCACCTGCGCCGAGCAGGTCAAGGCCACTTACCTGCGTATCGGCAAACCGCGCAGCCTGCGCGCGGCCGGGGTGATTTTCTTCGGCACGCCGTACCGCATGGGTGCGGTGCTGCCAGTGCCGGAACGCACACCCGTCGATGCCGAAGTGTGGGTGACCATGGAAGGCTGGGACGGCTCCATGCACCAGGGTTCCATCCCGCTGAGCCAGGCCTCGCCTGCCACCATTGCCTGGCTGAACAAGCAAGGAGTTAAACCATGACTTTAATACGCCTGACTCGCGCCGTTTTACTGCTCTGCGCCGGCGTCAGCAGCGTCGCCCTGGCCCATAACCCGATGTGCGAATGCAAGGAAATCCCCGGCGAGCAGATCCAGTGCACCGGCGGTTTTTCCGACGGCAGCGGCGCGCCGGGCGTGACCCTGGACGTGATCGGCTATGACGAAACCATCCTGCTGCCGGGCAAGCTTGGCCAGGACTCGACCCTGACCTTCAAAAAGCCCTCGGCCGAGTTCTATGTGCTGTTTGATGCAGGCCCCGGCCACGTGGTGGAAATCGACCAAGCGGATATCCAGCGCCAATGAGCACCACACAGGTTGTACGGCCCGCCGGGGCCGGCCATGAAACCCTCTACGTGTTGCTGCTGTGCCTGATTATCCTCGCGGTGGCTGGCACCGTGGTGGCGCTGCACGGTGAAACCCAGGAGGTCGCCGCCGTGCCCAGCCACCAGTTGGATGCGCGCCGCGACCTGAGCGCTGCCGAGCAAGGCATCTACGCCGACCTGCGCGTAACCCTGGATGAAATCCAGCTGTTGCAGCAGGAGCAAAGCGCCCTGCCGACACCCGAGCAACTGGCCGAAGAAGGCTTCGCGCCGTTCGCCCAGGACGCCAGTTCGGTGAGCCGTGGCGACCATCGCTGGCAGCTGCTGGAGCCTGCGGCCTACCTGGGTTTGAGCCAGGCGCCGAGCACCAGCGGCTCGGTGCTGATGCGCGTGCAAGGCGCCGAGCCGGATGTGTGGCTCAACCGCCAGGCCGACCTCGCCGCCCCGGCCGACCTCACCGACGCAGCGCTGATCGCCGCCGGCTGGCGCCAGGTGGTCACGCAATTCGATGCCGGCGTGACCCGCCAGCACCGTCACTGAACCAGAAGACCGAGTGCCCATGTCTATTTCATCGCCCCTGTTACGCCTGTTGCTGGTTGGCCTGTTCAGCCTGATGCTCACCCCACTCGCAAATGCCGAGGCGGCCAAGCGCCTGCGCATCGGCATCACCCTGCACCCGTATTACAGCTACGTGGCCAATATCGTCGGCGACAAGGCCGAGGTGGTGCCGCTGATTCCGGCCGGTTTCAACCCCCACGCCTACGAACCGCGCGCCGAAGACATCAAGCGCATCGGCACCCTGGACGTCATCGTGCTCAACGGCGTCGGCCATGATGATTTTGCCGACCGCATGATCGCCACCAGCGAGCGCCCGGACATCCCGGTGATCGAAGCCAACGCCAACGTGCCGCTGCTGGCCGCCACCGGTAACGCCGCGCGCGGTGCGGGCAAGGTGGTCAACCCGCACACCTTCCTGTCGATCAGTGCGTCGATTGCCCAGGTCAACAACATTGCCCGCGAACTGGGCAAGCTCGACCCGGACAATGCCAAGACCTACACCCAAAACGCCCGCGCCTACGGCAAGCGCCTGCGCCAGATGCGCGCCGATGCCCTCGCCAAGCTGACCAGCGCGCCGAACCCGGACCTGCGCGTCGCTACCGTACACGCGGCCTACGACTACCTGCTGCGCGAATTCGGCCTGGAAGTCACCGCCGTGGTCGAGCCCGCCCATGGCATTGAGCCCAGCCCCAGCCAGTTGAAAAAGACCATCGACGAACTGCGCGCACTGGATGTGAAGGTGATCTTCTCGGAGATGGATTTCCCGTCCACCTACGTCGAGACCATCCAGCGTGAATCCGGGGTCAAGCTGTACCCGCTGTCGCATATTTCCTACGGCGAATACACGCCCGAGAAATACGAAGTGGAAATGACCGGCAACCTCAACACCGTGGTACGGGCGATTCAGGAGTCGGGGGCATGACGGCAGCGCAGCCATTGAAGGTGGCCAGCATTGGCCCGACCCTTGAGTTCGACAAGGTCTCGCTGACGCTGGGCCGCACGGTGATTCTCGACGCAGTGAGCTTCCAGGTCGAACCGGGCAGCATCCACGCCTTGGTCGGCCCGAACGGCGGCGGCAAAAGCTCGCTGATCAAGACCTTGCTGGGGCAGACCCCGCACCAGGGCCAATTGCGCCTGCACTGGCCGACTACGCCAGGCACGGTCGGCTATGTGCCCCAGGCGCTGGAATTCGATCGGGGCCTGCCGATGACCGTCGACGATTTCATGGCCGCCATGTGCCAGCGGCGCCCGGCATTTCTGGGCCTGTCCCGGCATTACGCCGCCGCGATTGGCGAAGCGCTGGAACGGGTCGGTATGCAGGACAAACGCAAGCGCCGCATGGGCGCGTTGTCCGGCGGTGAGCGTCAGCGCGTGCTGTTGGCCCAAGGCCTGATCCCGGCGCCACAGCTGCTGGTGCTGGATGAGCCGATGTCGGCACTCGATGAAGCCGGTATCCAGGTGTTCGAGCGGCTGCTTAATGACTGGCGCCTGGCCGGGATCACCGTGCTGTGGATCGAGCATGACCTGGAAGCCGTGGGCCGTCTGGCCGATCGCGTTACCGGCCTGAACCGCCGCGTGCTGTTCGACGCCACGCCGAAAGAAGCGCTGACCCCGGACCGCCTGCTGAGCCTGTTTTCCACCCACCCTCGGAGCCCGGCGTGATGAGTTATGAAGCCTTTCGTTTGATGGTCCAGGGCTGGGCTTCATCCGGCTACCTGCCGGAAGCGCTGGCCTATGGGTTTGTGGTCAACGCCTTGCTCGCCGGCTTGCTGATCGGCCCGGTGCTGGGCGGCCTGGGCACGCTGGTAGTGGTCAAGCGCTTTGCGTTCTTCTCTGAAGCCGTCGGGCATGCCGCGTTGACCGGCGTGGCCGTGGGCATCCTGCTCGGCGAACCCTATACCGGGCCTTACGGCAGCCTCTTCGGCTACTGCCTGTTGTTCGGCATCCTGCTCAATTACCTGCGCAACCGCACCGGTTTGGCGCCGGACACCCTGATCGGCGTGTTCCTCTCGGTGTCGCTGGCGTTGGGCGCGAGCCTGCTGTTGATTCTGGCGGGCAAGATCAACGTGCACATTCTGGAAAACGTGTTGTTCGGCTCGGTGCTGACGGTGAACGGCAATGACCTGCTGGTGTTGGCGGTCGTCGGCTCACTGGTGATGGCCCTGGCGCTGCCGCTGTACAACCGCATCATGCTGGCCAGCTTCAACCCGCAATTGGCCGCTGTGCGTGGCGTGGCCGTCAAAACCCTGGACTACCTGTTCGTGATCCTGGTGACCTTGATCACCGTGGCGGCGGTCAAGGTGATCGGGGCTATTTTGGTCGGCGCCCTGCTGGTGATTCCGGCGGCGGCAGCGCGCCTGTTGAGCCAGTCGCTCAAGGGGTTTTTCTGGGTCTCGGTGGTGATCGCCACGCTCAGCACGCTGTGCGGCATTCTGCTGCCGATCATCTTCGACCTGCCCATCCCGTCCGGTGCCGCGATCATTCTGGTGGCCGGTATCGCCTTCGCCTTTGCCGCCATCGCGCGCGGCACCGTGCCCAGCCTCAAAGGGAATCTTGGATAATGCGCCCTGTTTTTCATCCGCTGGCTTTGGCCATTGCCTGTTTATTCACTGCGCCGTTGATGGCCGCTCAAGCTGCAAAACCGCCGGTGCACGCCGCCAAACCGGTGAAAGTGCTGGCCTCGCTGCCCATCACCTACGGCCTGGCCGAGGTGCTGCTCAAAGGCACCGATGTACAGCTTGAGCGCGCAGCACCGGCCAACCTGCCCGGTTCGCGGCAGGTGTCCTACTTCACCGGCCGGGGTGCGCCGGCCTTGGGCAGTTTGGCCCAGGACGCCGACGCGGCTATCGGCCTGCGCTCGCTGTGGGCGGATGACCCGCTCTACCCGGTGGCGCGGCGCAGCAATATCCGAATCGTCGAAGTGGACGCCGCGCGCCCGGTGGACGGCGGCTTGCCGGGTATCGCCGTGCAACCGGGCAGCGCCGACGGCCTGAACAGCCAGCCATGGCAGTCGAGCAACAACATGGGGCGCATGGCCGATGTGATGGCGGCCGACCTGAGCCGCCTGGCGCCCACGGCCAAACCCAAAATCGACGCCAACCTCGCGGCGCTCAAACAACGCCTGCTCAAACTCAGCGCCGACAGCGAAGCAAGACTGGCCAAGGCGGACAACCTGAGTGTGCTCAGCTTGAGTGATCACTTTGCGTATCTGGTCAGCAGCCTGAACCTGGAAGTGCTCAGCACCGATGCCCGGCCGGATGCGCAGTGGACGCCTGAGGCCTTGCACACACTCACTGCCGACTTGAAGAGCAACGACGTGGCCGTGGTGCTGCATCACCGCCAACCGAGTGAGGCCGTTAAAGCGGCGGTGACGGCAGGCGGTGCGCAACTGTTGGTGTTGAATGTCGACGGGCCGGACCCGGTGGCGGAGCTGGAAGGCAATGTGGATCAGGTGATCAAGGCGCTGGTGCCGTAAGTGTGGGAGCTGGCTTGCCTGCTCCCTCATTTAGCTCGTGGTACATCCGTTGAATGTCGGCCGCTCAAACCACATCCACACCCACATGAATCGCATCATGACGCCAGAACTCCAGGTCGCAGTCGATCAGGCGCTCATGCTGGTCATAGTTGACCCGGGCAATCCGCAAGCCGGGGCTGCCCACCGACACACGCAATGCGGCGGCGGCCTCCACCGGCAGTGAAGTCGGCACAATCTCGAAACGCACGCGGCCGTAATGCAGGTCGTACTTGCGGGCATACAACTCGGTCATCGACTGGTTCAGGTCGCACGCCAGAATGCCCGGGAAATACTGCGGGTTCAGGTAATGCTCCACATACAGCACCAAGCGCCCATCGATCCGCCGGCCCCGGCATATCTGGATCACGCTCGACAACGCCGGCAACTGCAACCACGCACATACCGCCGCCGACGCCGGTTGCAGCCGCGCCGAAATCACTTCGGTCGACGCTACGCGCCCTTGTTCAGTGACCATCGCGTGAAAGTGGCTGCGCTGCATCAGGTTATAAGCCAGGCGCGGCGGCGAGACGAACCAGCCACGTCGCTCCTCGCGATAGATCTGGCCCTGGGCCTCGAGTTGTAACAAGGCTTCCCGCACCGTAATGCGGGTGGTACCAAACAACTCGCTGAGTTTGCGCTCGGCAGGCAATTTACTCGCAGGCGGCAACAGCCCGTGGACGATCTGCTCTTGCAGTGCCAGGCCGATGGATGTCACCGCCTTGATTGCCTCATCACGCATCAACGTTACCTATCTGGACTAGACCAGCACCGTTCAGGTGCATAAACCGTGCTGTATTCGGGCGTCTGCCGTTACCCGCCAGCCTAGGCATTACAGATGACCGACAGATGACAGTCCGTGCTGCCGCTTTACTCCACACCCTGCAATACATCGGCCAAGTCCAGGGGCTGCGGGCACTTGGGCATGGTCTACGCTGAGTCTGAAGTCAGCGACATAAACGCTTTAAAAACGACATCGACATGAAACTGTCATCCACCGAGCCTAAATTGGCTCAGGTATTGCTGACCTAGACCAACACCATCGCAATCGTTCGTAAAAACGCAGCGTTGAAAACGCCCAAAGGAGCTTCGGATGAAACAGCTTTTCCTGGCATCACTGTTAGGCTCGACCATTGCCATGTGCACCGCCGCCATGGCTGCTGATACCGATCTAAAAACGCTCGAAGCCGCCGCGAAATCGGAAGGCGCCGTCAACAGCGTCGGCATGCCCGATGACTGGGCCAACTGGAAAGGCACCTGGGACGACCTGGCCAAGACCTATGGCCTCAAGCACATCGACACCGACATGAGCTCGGCCCAGGAAATCGCCAAGTTCGCCGCCGAAAAAGACAACGCCAGCGCCGATATCGGTGACGTCGGCGCCGCCTTCGGCCCGATTGCGGTGAAACAGGGCGTGGCACAGCCGTACAAACCCACCACTTGGGCACAAGTGCCGGATTGGGCCAAAGATAAAGACGGCAACTGGGCCCTGGCCTACACCGGCACCATCGCCTTTATCGTCAACAAAAAACTGCTGCACGGCTCTGAAGCCCCAAAAAGCTGGGCTGACCTGAAAACCGGTAAATACAAAGTCTCTATTGGTGATGTGAGCACCGCCGCCCAAGCCGCCAATGGCGTGCTGGCTGCCGCCCTGGCCAACGGTGGCGACGAAAAAAACATCCAGCCTGCGCTGCTGATGTTTGCCGAGATCGCCAAGCAAGGTCGCCTGTCGCTGGCGAATCCGACCATCGCCACCATGGAAAAGGGCGAAGTCGAAGTGGGCGTGGTCTGGGACTTCAACGGCCTGAGCTACAAAGCCAAGATGGCTAACCCGGATGACTACGTGGTGCTGATCCCGTCGGACGGCTCGGTGATTTCCGGCTACACCACCATCATCAACAAGTACGCCAAGCACCCGAACGCCGCCAAGCTGACCCGCGAATACATCTTCAGTGACGCCGGCCAGACCAACCTGGCACGCGGCAACGCACGTCCGATCCGTGCCGAGCACCTGACCTTGCCGGCTGATGTACAGGCCAAGCTGCTGCCGAACGAGCAGTACAAGAAAGTCACGCCGATCAAAGATGCCGACGCGTGGGAGAAAACCTCCAAGGCACTGCCGCAGAAGTGGCAGGAAGAAGTCATCATCAATATGCAGTAACGCTTTAGACACATTGGATGTCCACTGGAGATCCAATGTGGGAGCGGGCTTGTGTGGGAGCTGGCTTGCCTGCGATGCAGACGACTCGGTTTGTCTTGTGAACCGAGGTGATGCTATCGCAGGCAAGCCAGCTCCCACACAAGCCAGCTCCCACAGTTGATCCATTTCCAACCGAAAAATCGAGTCAAGTCTAATTCGTCGCGGAGCCCCAGCCCCTATGAAGCACAACGTCATCCTTGTGGTGCTCGACGGCCTGAACTACGAGGTTGCCCGACATGCCATGGGGCATCTCCAGGCCTATATCGGCGCAGGACGCGCAGCGCTTTACAAACTGGAATGTGAACTGCCGGCCCTGTCCCGGCCGTTGTATGAATGCATCCTCACCGGCGTGCCGCCGATCGACAGCGGCATTGTCCACAACCAAGTCTCACGCTTGTCCAACCAGCGCAGCGTTTTCCATTACGCCACCGATGCGGGTCTCACCACCGCGGCGGCGGCTTACCACTGGGTCAGCGAGTTGTATAACCGCACGCCTTTTGAAGCCGCCCGTGATCGTCACACCGACGACAAAGCGCTGGCGATTCAGCACGGGCATTTCTACTGGAATGACCACTACCCCGATTCCCACCTGTTCGCCGACGCCGAAAGCCTGCGGCTCAAGCACGCGCCGAACTTGCTGGTGGTGCACCCGATGAACATCGACGACGCCGGCCACAAGCACGGTCTGGACACCGCGCAATACCGCAACAGCGCGCGCTCGGCCGACATCATCCTCGCCGACTACCTGCAAGGCTGGCTCAACGCCGGCTACCAGGTGCTGGTGACCGCCGACCACGGCATGAACAACGACCGTTCCCATAACGGTGTGCTGCCGGAAGAACGCGAAGTGCCGTTGTTCGTACTGGGCTCGGCCTTCACCTTTGACCCAGGCGCCATCCCGAAGCAAACCGACCTGTGCGGCACCGTCTGCGAACTGCTCGGCGTGCCCCACGACAAACCTGTATGCCGGGAGCTGCTGAAGTGAACGCCATCACCCGTGGCAAATGGCTGGCGATCCTGTGCCTGGTGCCGTTTGCGCTGTTCTTTATCGTGTTTGAAATCGCCCCGCTGGTGTGGGTGATGATCAACAGCCTGCAGTCGGAGGAGTTCGGCTGGGGCCTGGCCAACTTCACCAAAATCTTCAGTTCGAAGTTCTACCTGCAAGCCATCCAGTACAGCCTGGAGATCAGTTTCTACTCCAGCGTGTTCGGGATCATCATCTCGGTGCTCGGCAGCTACTCGTTGCGCCGAGTGGATGGCCCACTGCGTAACTTCGTGACGGCCTTCGCCAACATGACCAGCAACTTTGCCGGCGTGCCCCTGGCCTTCGCCTTCATCATTTTGCTGGGCTTTAACGGCAGCATTACGATCATGCTCAAGCAGGCGGGGATCATTCAGGACTTCAACCTGTACTCCAAGACAGGCCTGATCATTCTGTACACCTACTTCCAGATTCCACTGGGCGTGCTGCTGCTCTACCCGGCCTTCGATGCCTTGCGCGAAGACTGGCGCGAATCGGCCTCGTTGCTCGGTGCCAGCAGTTGGCAGTTCTGGCGGCACATCGGCCTGCCGGTGCTCACTCCGGCCCTGCTGGGCACGTTCGTAATCCTGCTGGCCAACGCCCTCGGCGCCTATGCCACGGTGTATGCATTGACCACCGGCAATTTCAACGTGCTGCCCATTCGTATCGCGGCAATGGTTTCCGGCGACATCTCCCTGGACCCGAACATGGCCAGCGCCCTGGCCGTGGTGCTGGTGGCACTGATGACGGTGGTCACCGTCGTCCATCAACTGCTGCTCAAGAGGAGCTACCATGTCTCGCGCTGAAGCCGGCTCGGCCTCCGTCTACCATCGGGTAGTGGTGTACCTGTTATTTGCGATCCTGGTGTTGCCGCTGGTGGGCACCTTTGTCTACTCCATTGCCAGCAGTTGGTCGGCCACCATCCTGCCCGCCGGGTTTACCCTGAAGTGGTACGTGCAGTTGTGGAGTGACCCGCGCTTTCTGGCCGCCTTCGGTCAGTCGCTGTTGGTGTGCGTGGGTGCGCTGGTGTTGTCGGTGGTGCTGATTCTGCCGCTGCTGTTCGTGGTGCATTACCACTTTCCCAAGCTCGACGCGCTGATGAACATCTTGATCCTGCTGCCCTTCGCGGTGCCGCCGGTGGTGTCATCGGTGGGCTTGTTGCAACTCTACGGCTCCGGGCCATTTGCGATGGTGGGCACGCCGTGGATCCTGATCGGCTGCTACTTCACCGTGGCCTTGCCGTTCATGTACCGCGCGATCACCAACAACCTGCAAGCGATCAACCTGCGCGACCTGATGGACGCCTCGCAGTTGCTGGGTGCCAGCACCTGGCAGGCGGCGATTTTTGTCGTGCTGCCAAACCTGCGCAAAGGCCTGATGGTGGCGCTGCTGCTGTCGTTCTCGTTCCTGTTCGGTGAGTTCGTGTTCGCCAACATCCTGGTGGGCACCCGCTACGAAACCCTGCAGGTGTACCTGAACAACATGCGCAACACGAGCGGCCACTTCACCAGTGCCATCGTCATCTCCTATTTCTTCTTTGTGCTGGTGCTGACCTGGGCCGCCAATATCTTGAACAAGGACAAAAGCCAATGAGCTTCGTCAGCGTCCAACACCTGCAAAAAGCCTACACCGGCACGCCGGTATTCAGTGATATCAACTGCGAAATCGCCAAGGGTGAATTCGTCACCCTGCTCGGCCCGTCCGGTTGCGGCAAGTCGACCCTGCTGCGTTGCATCGCCGGGCTGACCTCGGTGGACAGCGGCAAGATCCTGCTGGATGGCCAGGACATCGTGCCCTTCAGCCCGCAGAAACGGCACATCGGCATGGTGTTCCAGAGCTATGCGCTGTTCCCCAACATGACCGTGGAACAGAACGTCGCCTTCGGCCTGCGCATGCAGAAGGTCAACGCCGACGACAGCCACAAGCGCGTGCAGGAAGTGCTGCAACTGGTGGAACTCAAAGACCTCGCCGGCCGCTACCCGCACCAGATGTCCGGCGGCCAGTGCCAGCGTGTGGCACTCGCCCGCTCGTTGGTGACGCGCCCACGCCTGTTGCTGCTGGATGAACCGCTGTCGGCGCTGGATGCACGGATTCGCAAGCACCTGCGCGAGCAGATCCGCCAGATCCAGCGTGAGCTGGGCCTGACCACGATTTTCGTGACCCATGACCAGGAAGAAGCGCTGACCATGTCAGACCGCATTTTCCTTATGAACCAGGGCAAGATCGTACAAAGCGGTGATGCCGAGACCCTTTACACTGCGCCCGTGGATGTATTTGCCGCCGGTTTTATCGGCAACTACAACCTGCTCGACGCCGACAAGGCCAGCCAGTTGTTGCAACGGCCTATCAGCGGGCGCATCGCGATTCGCCCGGAAGCCATCGAGCTGAGCCGCAGCGGTGAGCTCGACGCGCTGGTACGCAGCCACAGTTTGTTGGGCAACGTGATCCGCTATCGCATCGAAGCGCGTGGCGTGGAATTGGTGGTGGACGTGCTCAACCGCTCGGCCGACGACCTGCACCCGGATGGCCAGCGCCTGGCACTTTCCATCGACCCCAGTGCCTTGTGTGAAGTAGCCTGACGCAACGATTGATTTGAGAGAGCGTGACCGATGGCATTGGTAATTTTTGATCTGGACGACACCTTGATCCACGGCGACTGCGCCACCTTGTGGAGCGAACAGATGGGCCGCCTGGGCTGGGTCGACCCCCCGTCGTTCATGCGCCGCAACGACGAACTGATGGCCGCCTACAGCCGCGGCGAGCTGGCCATGGAAGACTTCATGGACTTCAGCCTGGAGCCCATGATCGGGCGCACGCCGGAAGAGATCGAGCATCTGGTCGAACCGTGGGTGGAAGACATTATCGAGCCGCTGATCTACAGCGACGCCACCAAGACCATCGCCCGCCACCGCGCGAAGGGTGACCGGATCCTGGTGATCTCGGCCTCGGGCACGCACCTGGTCACGCCGATTGCGGCACGTATCGGGATTGATGAAGTGCTGGGCATTGACCTGAACGTCAGCCATGGCGTCTACAGCGGCAAGACCGTGGGCGTGCTGACTTACCGTGAAGGCAAGATCACACGGTTGCTGGCATGGCTCGAGCAGGAAGGTGAAAGCCTTGAAGGCGCGTATTTTTACTCGGATTCGCGCAATGACTTGCCGTTGTTGCTGAAGGTCGATCATCCGCAGGTGGTGAACCCGGATCCGGTGTTGCGCGAGCATGCTGAAAAGGCTGGCTGGCCGATTCACCATTGGGTTTGACCGTTTGAATTGAAAACCCAATCCACTGTGGGAGCTGGCTTGCCTGCGATAGCGGTGCATCAGATGAAACATTCTTCATTGATACACCGCTATCGCAGGCAAGCCAGCTCCCACAGTGGTTGTATTTCTACTTGAGATCAGGCCAGGGTCTCGTCTATCACCAACACCAACTTGCCGGAAATCCGGTTGGTCGCAAGCTCGGCAAACGCCGCCTCGGCATCCTTGATCGGGAAGGTTTTGGCCAGTTGCGGGCTCAAGCGCCCCTCAACAAACAGCGGCCACACATGCTGGCTCAAGTCGCTGAACAGGTCTGCCTTGAACTGATCGCTGCGGCTGCGCAGGGTCGAACCCAGCAGCTGGATGCGCTTGCCCAGCACCTGTGCCAGGTCCAGTTGCGCATCACGGCCGCCCATCAAGCCGATCAATACCCAGCGCCCATCGAGGGCCAACAGCTTCAGATCCATCGCCGCATAATTGCCGCCGACCGGGTCGAGGATCACGTCGAACGGTCCGAAATCGCGCAGCCCTTCAATGCCGTCGGTACGCACCACGCCGCCCTGGGCACCGAGTGCTTCGCAGTAAGCCAGGCGCTCTGCCGAGCCGACGCTGACCCAGCACGGGCTGCCAAACGCCTTGCACAACTGGATCGCCGCCGAGCCCACGCCGCTGGCGCCGGCATGCAGCAAGACTTTTTCACCGGGCTTGAGGCCCGCCAACTGGAACAGATTCAGCCACGCAGTGCTGTACACCTCGGGCAACGCCGCCGCTTCGGTCAACGACAAACCTTCCGGCACCGGCAGCACATGACGGGCATCCACCACCACTTCTTCGGCCATGCCGCCCCCGGCCAGCAGCGCGCAAACGCGGTCGCCGACGTGCCAGGAAGAACCCGCGCCCACTTCGCTGATGACCCCGGAACACTCCAGGCCCAACACTTGGCTGGCGCCAGGAGGTGGCGGATAGAGCCCCGCACGTTGTAATAAATCGGCGCGATTAAGGCCCGCAGCCGCCACACGAATGCGGACTTGGCCTACATCGCAGGTAGGACTGGGTTCTTCCATCCACTCCACATGACCTTCAACGCCTTGCAATGCTTTCACAGTGCCTCCATAGTGAGTCTGGACTGAGCCCGTAGCTGTAGCGCCGGGCTTTTTGCATTATGCGACCGGATCATATGGAACCGGCTCCCTCAAAGACGGCCTAATATGCGTTATCAATTGCCCCCGCGTCGAATCAGCATGAAGCATTTGTTCCCCAGTACCGCCCTCGCTTTTTTCATTGGTCTCGGCTTTGCGTCGATGTCGACCAATACGTTCGCAGCCAACAGCTGGGACAAACTTCAGCCTGATCGCGATGAGGTGATTGCCAGCCTTAACGTCGTCGAGTTGCTCAAGCGCCATCACTACAGCAAGCCGCCGCTGGACGACGCGCGCTCGGTGATCATCTACGACAGCTACCTCAAGCTGCTGGACCCGTCGCGCAGCTACTTCCTGGCCAGCGATATCGCTGAGTTCGACAAGTGGAAGACCCAGTTCGACGACTTCCTCAAGAGCGGCGACCTGCAGCCTGCGTTCACCCTCTACAAGCGCTACCTGGATCGCGTCAAAGCGCGTCTGGACTTCGCCTTGGGTGAGCTGAACAAAGGCGTCGACAAGCTCGACTTCACCCAGAAGGAAACGCTTCTGGTGGATCGCAAGGACGCGCCCTGGCTGACCAGCACCGCCGCCCTCGACGACCTGTGGCGCAAACGCGTCAAGGACGAAGTGCTGCGCCTGAAGATCGCCGGCAAAGAGCCCAAGGCCATTCAAGAGCTGTTGACCAAACGCTACAAGAATCAGCTGGCACGTCTGGATCAGACCCGCGCCGAAGATATCTTCCAGGCCTACATCAACACCTTCGCGATGTCCTACGACCCGCACACCAATTATCTGTCGCCAGATAACGCCGAAAATTTTGATATCAACATGAGTCTGTCGCTGGAAGGCATCGGTGCCGTCCTGCAAAGCGACAATGACCAGGTCAAGATCGTGCGTCTGGTGCCGGCAGGTCCGGCCGACAAGACCAAGCAGGTTGCTCCGGCCGACAAGATCATCGGCGTCGCCCAGGGCGACAAAGAGATGGTCGACGTGGTCGGCTGGCGCCTGGACGAAGTGGTCAAGCTGATCCGCGGGCCGAAAGGCAGCGTGGTGCGCCTGGAAGTGATTCCGCACACCAATGCGCCGAACGACCAGACCAGCAAGATCGTGTCCATCACCCGTGAAGCGGTGAAGCTCGAAGACCAGGCCGTGCAGAAGCAAGTCCTCAACCTCAAGCAGGATGGCAAGGACTACAAACTGGGCATCGTGGTGATTCCTGCGTTCTACCTGGACTTCAAAGCGTTCCGCGCCGGTGACCCGGACTACAAGTCCACCACCCGTGACGTGAAGAAAATCCTGACTGAGCTGCAGAAAGAGAAAGTCGACGGCGTGGTCATCGACCTGCGCAACAACGGCGGCGGTTCCCTGCAGGAAGCCACCGAGCTGACCAGCCTGTTTATCGACAAAGGCCCGACCGTGCTGGTTCGCAACGCGGACGGCCGTGTCGACGTGCTGGAAGACGAGAACCCGGGCGCGTTCTACAAAGGCCCGATGGCGTTGCTGGTCAACCGCCTCTCGGCTTCGGCTTCGGAGATTTTCGCCGGTGCCATGCAGGACTACCACCGCGCGTTGATCGTCGGCGGCCAGACCTTCGGTAAAGGCACCGTGCAGACCATTCAGCCGCTCAACCATGGCGAACTGAAGCTGACCATTGCCAAGTTTTACCGGGTTTCCGGGCAGAGCACCCAGCACCAGGGCGTATTGCCGGATGTGGATTTCCCGTCGATCATCGACACCAAGGAAATCGGCGAAAGCGCGCTGCCTGAGGCAATGCAGTGGGACACCATCCGCCCTGCGATCAAGCCGGCTTCGGACCCGTTCAAGCCGTACCTGACGCAGTTGAAGGCTGACCACGAGACCCGCTCCGCCAAGGATGCCGAGTTTGTGTTTATCCGCGACAAGCTGGCCCTGGCCAAGAAGCTGATGGAAGAAAAAACCGTCAGCCTCAACGAAGTCGATCGCCGTGCGCAGCACACCAGCATCGAAAATCAGCAGCTCGTGCTGGAAAACGCCCGCCGCAAGGCCAAAGGCGAAGACCCGCTCAAAGAGCTGAAGAAAGAAGATGAAGATGCGCTGCCGGCCGAGCCGGAAAAAACCAAGCCGGAAGACGACGCCTACCTGTCCGAGACTGGCAGGGTGCTGCTGGACTACCTGAAAATCAGCAAACAAGTGGCCAAGCAGTAAATGATGGCGATTTAATGTGAACGCTCCCCAGAGTGTCATCATATAGACATCATTCTGTCGTGAAATAAAGGGGCCGCAGGCGTTAAGCCTGCGGTCCTTTTTTTTCGATCGAGATCGCCATGACCATGACCGAACAGCTGAATGCATTGGGCTCAATCCTGGCTCAAGGCAGTTTACACAGCCTGTTCCAACCGATCATTTGCCTGTCCGAACGGCGTATCCTCGGCTACGAAGCGCTCAGCCGTGGCCCGTCAAACAGCCCCTTGCACTCCCCCGTCGCCCTGTTCAGCGTGGCCAGCCATGCCGGGCGCCTCAGCGAGCTGGAAATGGCCTGCCGCGAAAGCGCCTGCCGACGCTTCAGCGAGCAAAAGCTGCCGGGCAAGCTGTTCCTGAATATCTCGCCGGAGTCCTTGATGGAGACGGCGCATCAACCGGGCCGCACCTTGCAGTTGTTGCGCGACTTCGGCATCCCGCCAAGCCAGGTGGTGATCGAACTCACCGAGCAAACACCCACCGACGATTTCGACCTGTTGCAAACCGCGTTGCACCATTACCGCGACATGGGGTTTGCCATCGCCCTGGATGACTTGGGCGCCGGGTATTCGAGCCTGCGCTTGTGGTCGGAACTGCGCCCGGACTACGTGAAAATCGACCGGCACTTTATCGACGGCATCCATCAGGATGCGCTCAAGCGCGAGTTTGTCGGCTCCATCCTGCAAATCGCCAAGGCATCCCGCGCCCAGGTGATTGCCGAAGGTATCGAGTTGCCGGAGGAGTTGGCGGTGCTGACCGAAATGGGTGTTGATCTGGTCCAGGGCTACCTGCTTTGTCGCCCCCAGGAACAACCGCCCCAGGAAGCGCGCCTGATGCTGCCCAAGCAGGACCACACCCATATCACCCTCAGCGAAGAAGGCAGCGACCTCAGCGCCTTGCTCAACGAACAACCGGCGGTGGATCAGGACACCGCCACCGCCCAGGTGCTCGAATCCTTCCGCCGTCAGGCCAACCTCAACTCCCTGGCCGTGCTGGATAGGCGCGGTCACCCGGTCGGCATCGTGCACCGGCATTCGCTGTCGGATGCGCTGCTCAAGCCGTTCGCCACCGACCTGTTCGCACGCAAACCCATCAGTCGCTTGATGAGCGATGACTTCCTGGCGGTGGAGTTGAGCCAATCCCTGCAACAGGTCAGCCGCCTGCTCACCAGCCGTGCGCGGCAACGCATCGAGGAAGACTTCATCATCACCCTCAACGGTGACTACCTGGGCCTGGGTCGGGTGATCGATGTGCTCAAGTTGATCACTGAGCTGAAGATCCAGCAGGCGCGGTATGCCAACCCGCTGACGCTGCTGCCGGGCAACGTGCCGATTCAGCAGTGCTTGACGCGGTTGCTGCAACAACAGCGCGAGTCGGTGATCTGCTACGTGGATATCGACAGCTTCAAGCCGTTCAACGATATCTACGGCTACGGGCGTGGGGATGAGGTGTTGTTGTGCCTGGCTCAGTGCCTGAACGATCGGGTCGACCCCAGCCGCGACTTTGTCGGGCATATTGGCGGCGATGATTTTTTGCTGGTGCTGGGCCCGCAGGATTGGCGCAAGCGGCTCAACCAGTTACTGGATGACTTCCACACCCAATGCCGACGTTTCTACCGCGCCGAGCACTTGGACGCTGGTTGCTTCGTGGCGTTGAACCGCCAGGGCGCGCGCCAGGAATTCGCCTTGCTGTCGTTGTCGATCGGCGTGGTGCATTTATATCCACAGGCTTGTGCACACCTGGATGCCAGCCAGCTGGCGGAGCTGGCCTCGCAAGCCAAGCACCAGGCAAAAGACATTGCCGGTTACAGCATCCATGTGATCGACAGCATGGACAGCCTGCACGCTTAGGCCTCGGCGGACTCCGGGTACTCGTACTCGAACACCCGCACCACTTCCGAAGCGTGCCAGGACGCAGCAGCCACACCGTCGGACGGCCCGCTGAAGCGCCCCAGGCGCTCCACACATTCAAAGAAACCGGTACGCGGCAAGCGGCTGGCGCCCTGGCTGATCACCAGCGAGCTGCGCAAAGGCTGCTCGGCCTTGGCGTCCAGCGCCGCCAGGTGCTCAAGGGCAGCGGCCAGGGTTTGCATGGCCGGCGTGGGAAATTGCAGGCGCTCCAGCAGCGCGCGGTAGGTGAGCAAATGGCGCTGCCGGCGTGCCTGGTCCAGTTCGTTGAGTAACCCATCCCAGTGTTGACGACTGATTCGTAGACTCAAGATTCATCCCTCCAACCTGCAACGCCCAATTCCCAGGCCAGGCTGCGGCGTATGGCGGCATCCGGCTGGCGTTCACCACTTTCAATCAATCCGAGGTACGAAGGGCTGATGCCCACGGTTCGGGCCAGGCTTTCAATGGCCAAACCCTTGGCCTCACGCAGGCCGCGCAGGTCCGCGAGCGGGCGCAAAGCCTGATCGGGCGCGACCTGAGTAGTAGAAGAAGGGGTGGCTACAGGCTGTTGCTGACCGGCAGCTTTTAGTAGCGCCTGGTACTGGTCCCATGGCAACACCGCATACTCGGGTGCGCCATCGCGTGAAATTATCTGAATATCCATGACTGCCCCGTAGGATAACAACACTTACTAAGTAAGTACTTTCCTTAGAAGTGTAATCCTAACAGCCACAAAGGTCGCAGGGGGATATAAGCGTGTTCAGTTTTTTTGCGGGCTTTCCTCGGCCAGCAGCGCAGGCGTCGCAGGCAGCCGCTCAACCACGGCGAGTTTTTCCGGGCGCTGGGCATCCCGCCAGGCGCGAAACGCGCTCAGTTCGCCGTCCAGGGTCTTCATGACCCATGCCAACACGGCAATGTCATCGAGCATGCCGAACATCGGGATAAAGTCCGGGATCGCGTCAATCGGGCTGAGAAAGTACATCAGCCCCGCCACTACCGAGATCAGCGCCTTGGGGCTGATGGCTCGGTACTCACCGCGCCAGTACGCCAGGCACAGGGCCTGGAGCAATTTGAGATCATCCTTGAGTTTACCCAGCCGGTTGCCCTGGCTTGACCCTTTGGCGGCCACGGCAAACAGCAGGGTCGGCAAGCGCCCACGGCCGAGCAAGCGCGCGGCCATGGGCAGGAAGCGGGTGAAGTTGAAGGGTGGTTTCATCGGTCACTCCAGTTCCAGGCGACATAAAAGGTTATCCACACAAATTGTGGATAACCTTGTGAACAGAGCCTGTTTTATCGGCTGAAAGCCACGGGCTACAAGGCTTGCAGTCAGATCGGGCGTTTTTTGCGCACATGAAAAAAACCCAATAATTCATTGACTTGGCATGGATGTGCGGCTACCCGTGCTCGAGTCTTATATCAGACTGTTACAGGTTGGGGATGTTCGATTGGATTTGCAAAGGCGCAGATCAGCAAACGCCAGAAACAACAACGCCCCGTAAAAACGGGGCGTTGTGTGTTCAGGTGCCGATTACTTCTTGGCAGCTGGGGCCGCAGGTGCGTCAGGGGCTTCAGCCTTGGCTGGGTCCTTGATCGCCAGCAGCTCCAGGTCGAAAACCAGCACGGAGTTGGCTGGAATCGCCGGGCTCGGGCTCTGTGCGCCGTAGGCCAGGTCGGACGGGATGTACAACTCGACCTTCTCGCCCACGTGCATCAGTTGCAGGCCTTCGACCCAACCCGGGATCACGCCGCTGACCGGCAGGTCAATCGGGCTGCCGCGATCAACGGAGCTGTCAAAGGTGGTGCCGTTGGTGAGCTTGCCGGTGTAGTGAACAGTCACTACGTCGGTCGGCTTGGGCTGAGCGCCATCGGCCTTCTTCACGATCTTGTATTGCAGACCGGAAGCGGTGGTGACTACGCCGTCTTTCTTGGCGTTGTCTTCGAGGAATTTTTTGCCGGCGGCTGCCGACTCTTCGCTCATTTTGGTCATGCGTTCTTCAGCACGCTTTTGCAGTGCGGCAAACGCTTCAACCAGTTCGTCGTCCTTCAGCTTCTGTTCTTTCTTGCCGACGGCATCTTCGATGCCTTGGGCTACCGCTTTGGAGTCCAGGTCATCCATGCCTTCTTGAGCAAGGCTTTTGCCCATGTTCAGGCCGATGCCGTAGGAAGCTTTCTGCGCCGGGGTTTTCAGCTCTACGCTGGTCTGCGAATCACAACCCGCAAGTACCAGGCTAACCAGGGCCACCGCCGCCGCCAACCGATGCTGTTTCATGCTATTTCCTTGTTCGTGCGCCAAAAGGGCATTCGAGTAAAGTCGCGAGCTTATCAGGCGGCCACGACCAATGGCTACCGGCATCTGAGCAGGAAACTTCTGATAAGTTCACGTGTTTAAAAGCATTTTCATTCATTATAGGGGCCCGCGAAGGATCGCGGGACCATTCGCAACCAGGCTGCTGGCCACTTGCCGCACCCGTGATGCAATGGCATAAGAACCCTACAACTCGACAAGGCCGAGACAAGGATAGCCATCTTGCGCATTTTTTCCCGTGTTTTACTCCTGATACTGCTCGCCCTGGGCCTGCTGCTGGCCGTGGTGCTCTATTACACCCTCAACCCCAAGCTGCCGGATTACGTGCCCGTGGAGC
Source organism: Pseudomonas sp. 2822-15 (assembly GCF_002742515.1). Lineage (NCBI taxonomy): Bacteria > Pseudomonadati > Pseudomonadota > Gammaproteobacteria > Pseudomonadales > Pseudomonadaceae > Pseudomonas > Pseudomonas sp. 2822-15. Next base: position 44,517 of record NZ_LJRY01000203.1, read on the forward strand.
AGGTGCACTATCAGGAACAATGGAGCGAGGCCGATCGCCAGACCTACTACTTCACGCCCCAGGGCACCCAAGTAAAAGGCCTGCATTACGACTGGTTCACCGCCCTCGAACTGCCGTTTTCGGACCAGCGTTTTGCCACGCCCGACTACCTCGCACGCTTCGGTTTTCTGGTCGATCCCAAGCAAGTGCCCAGCGCACAAAACCCCGGCAACCTGCCCGTAGGCTTCGCCCGGCACCAGAACGCAGACAGCGAGGTGCAATACCTGGACATCACCTGCGCCGCCTGCCACACCGGCGAGCTGCACTTCAAAAACCAGGCGCTGCGCATCGACGGTGGCTCGGCCCAGCATGTGCTGCCGTCCAGCGTACCGACCTTGCGCGGTGGCAGTTTTGGCCAGGCCTTGGTGGCCAGCCTTGCCGCCACCTACTACTTGCCCTGGAAGTTCGATCGCTTCGCCCACAACGTGCTCGGCCACGACTATGACGACCACAGCAAGCAACAACTGCGTCAGGACTTCAAACAGTCGCTGAATCAGTTCCTCAAAGTCGCCTGGAACGACACACACCGCGGCCTCTACCCCACCGAAGAAGGTCCGGGCCGCACTGACGCGTTTGGCCGTATCGCCAACGCCAGCTTTGGCGACGCCATCTCGCCGTCCAACTACCGGGTCGCCAATGCGCCGGTGGACTACCCGCATCTGTGGGATATCTGGACCTTCGACTGGGTGCAATGGAACGGCTCGGCCCAGCAGCCCATGGCACGTAACATCGGCGAGGCCTTGGGCGTGGGTGCGACCCTGGACTTTTTCGACGCAGCCGGCCAACCCCTTCAGGGCGATGCCCGCTACCCTTCCAGCGTGCGCGTGCGCGACCTCAACCGGATCGAAGAAACCCTGCAACGCCTCAAGCCGCCGACCTGGCCGCAAGACTTGTTCGGCGCCATCGACAAGCCCCTCGCCGCCCAAGGCCGTGCGCTGTTCGCCGAGAACTGCGCCGGCTGCCATGTGCCTGCAGTCACCCAGGAAAACGGCCGCCCGGTGCAGCAACTGAAAATGCTGCCCGTGGATTACATCGGCACCGACCCCGGCACCGCCAACAACATCGCCGAGCAACGCTATGACCTCAGCGCCCTGCAGTGGGACCCGGCCGAACTGGCCAGGCTCAATGTCGAGCTGCACCCAACACCCACCGCACCGCTGGACCTGCACAACCTCTCCGTGGCCCAGGGCCTGGCCTACGTCACCGCCTTCGTCGAAGCACACGCCTACCGCGCCGCCGGTGTGACCCCGGCCGAGCGCCCCGGCCTGGACGGTTTCGGCCTGCCCATCGGCGTGCGTGAATTACGCGCCTACAAGGCCCGGCCGCTGGCCGGTGTGTGGGCAACGCCACCGTTCCTGCACAACGGCTCGGTGCCGACGATCTACCAATTGCTCTCGCCCCAGGACGAACGCAGCACCACCTTCTACAAAGGCACGTTCAATTACGACCCGCGTCATCTGGGCTTTGAAACGGCTGCGTTCAACAACGCATTTTTGTTCGATACAAAAATCACCGGCAACCACAACAGCGGTCACGAATTCCGTGATGGCAAGCGTGGCAACGGCGTGATCGGCCGTGGCCTGCTGCCGCAGGAACGCTGGGCGCTGCTGGAATACCTAAAAGTGCTGGGCGGCCCGCTGGAGCAAACACTGCCATGATTATCCGATCTCAATACAACCAACGTTCGCTGCTCGCACGCCTCTGGCTGCGCCTGGGCGCCTTCCTCGGTAAAACCCTGCTGTGGCTGCTGGGTTTGGGGCTGTTGGGCTGGCTGATCGCCACGGCCTGGTTCGCCTGGCAACACAGCGGCCCGGTGTCGCTGGATGAACAGATCCCGCCCGGTGAAGCAGCCATGACCCAAGGCATCATCCAGACCGCGGTGCGCATCGTCGATCAGCATCGCGAAGGCACGCGCTACCTGCGTGACGCGCATGCCAAGGCCCACGGCTGTGTCAAGGCCGAAGTCAGTGTGCTGGCGGACCTCGACCCGGCGCTGCGCCAAGGCGTGTTCGCTGAACCTGGCAAGACCTGGCAGGCGCAGATGCGCTTGTCCAACGGCAACGCCTACCCGCAGTTCGACAGCATCCGCGATGCGCGGGGCATGGCGATCAAACTGCTGGATGTGCCGGGCAAACAGTTGATGGCCGACCAACAAACGCGCACCGAACAAGACTTCGTGATGTTCAGCCACCCGAACTTTTTTGTCAGTGATGTGGCCGAATACGCGCAGAACATCGGCGCTCAGGCTGACGGCAAAAAGGTGCTGGCGTTCTTCCCCAAGGCCGACCCGCGCAGTTGGCAAGTGCGTCACCTGTTTATCGCCCTGGCCACCCTGGCGCCCGCACCGGCGAGCCCGACGCAAACGACGTATTTTTCAGTTTCGCCCTACAAATTTGGCGCGGCAAATGCCAAGTTTCGTGTAGCGCCTGACCCACAGAGTTGCCCTGAGTATGTGCTGCCCAAGCAGAATCAGGACCTGCCGAACTTTCTGCGCAGTGCGCTGAACCAGCAGCTGTCCACCGACCGCGTGCCCGCGTGTTTCGTGTTGCAGATTCAGCGGCAGAACCCTCAGAAGTTCATGCCGATCGAAGATACCAGTATCGAATGGAAAGAAAGTGATGCGGCGTATGAGACCGTGGCCAAAGTACGAATTCCTGCGCAGGATTTTGATACGCCCGCGTTGAATCTTGCCTGTGATAATCAGTCGTTCAACCCGTGGTTCGGGCTGGGGGCGCATCGGCCGATTGGCGGGATTAACCGGTTGCGCAAGGCGGTGTATGAGGCGGTCAGCGATTATCGGCATAGCCGCAATTTGTGAGGTGATGATCGTTCTCACGCTCTGCGCGGGAACGATCGACTTCAAGCCGGCCATAAAAAATCCGTATAAATTCGAAGTTCCCCATAACGATTACGTCGCCTCTATTGAACAACTAATCCTCAAACCTTACCGTCACTTCCTACCTCCAAAACCCGTAGGAAGTCATCGTGGAAAGTTCAACTTTGGGCATGGTCGTCCTGTCAATGATTGCGCTCTTCGGCACCGCCGCGTTTTGTTTCGAACACCTCGCCACCCGCAGCGAAAAGAAAAAGAAAGCCAAATAAGCTGAGCATCGAAATCAGCCGAACCCCAGACTTTCAGGGGATCTCCCGTCATTTGTGCCGGGGAGATGTTCGCTTACTTGGGCTACGCCCTCATTCGCACAGCTATTGCTGGAGGTGTGGGGGCTGGATTACATCGACCGCCCGCATTATTTGCGCGTGCACATGGCGCACTTAAGGCAAAAACTGGCGGCGGCCCCGGCGCAGCCGCAGCATTTTATTATCGAGTTGCAGGTGGGGTATCGGTTGATGGGAGTGAACGGATATTCAGCGCCGCCCCAATCCAAAGCATCACTAAAAGTCACTGACAAAAGTACACGCTCTATTTGACCGGCCAACTTAAACTCACGCGCGTTAGATATAGGATTTTTCCCAAATCAGCAAACCCACTTATAGGGCCTACTGCACTAACAGGCGCTACCGCAAAGAAACATCTCCTAATGGTTCGAATCTTCCAAAACGCTAAACCCTTTTCATAGACTGGCTGTGTTCAACCGAACCATTCTATACCGCTCGCTGCCAGGTGATTATTATGAACATTACCCCTCCTGCTCCAATGATGCCCCCGACCGTTACTCCGACGGAAAATCTACCAAGCCCGCACATTGACCCCGACACGCGTCCTGCCGCTGATACTTACTGGAGCGGTGTCGATAATTTGGCCACACGATCTTCACGCTGGATAGACAAGGACGGGAACGGAAAAATAGATATCGAAGTGGACTTTTCTGCAGGCCCGGGCAGCTACTTCAAAAAGCTGGGACTCACCGGCCACTCACAACTGAGCGCCGAGCAGAAACAGGAACTTATTGATCAAATGATCGATATCAGCCTCGAAACAAATTTGGTATTCCATGACAAAGGCACACTGGAAAAACCTGACGGCACTATAAATTTTGGTAACTTCGCGCCGGTCCCATCGAACGGCAGAAACCTGGTTCAGGTCAACTTTCCGGAAAACACTTCCGCCCCACATAACCCAGATAGGCCGGACGAACCTGCTGAGGCCTATGTCAGGGGCGATGCGCGCAATTTAAAGGCCAACGGCCGTAATCGCGGCGGCCACGCGCTTGCTCACGCTCTGCTGCATGCACTGGGCTTGCCTCATCCTAATCCTGACGATAAGAGCAATAAACCTGCAAACCCTACAGACTCTCAAGGTTACAGCCTTCTCAGTTCTGTGCCGGAAACAGCAACAGGTCACGACTTTAAGGGCAATTACGTAACGCGAGCCCAACTGCATGATATGGCCGCACTACAACTAAGGTACGGCGCTAATAGTGAGAGCCGAGACAAATCACTGGATACAGAATACGATGCAAACTTTATTACTCAAAGTGATACGGCCGTCACATTTACGATAGCCAGCGGGGACGGTCACGAAACGCTGCTGGCAGATAAAGATACACACGATCAACACATCAACTTGAATCACGGCACTTTCTCCAGCATTGGCGGGTTCACGAATAACGTCGCCATTACCCGGGGTACGCACATTGAAGACGTTGCAACAGGTTCGGGCACCAACAAGATTATTGCGAGCACCGTCACCAATTCAATTATTTTGGGCAGTGGCCAAAATACGGTTGTTTTTAATAATTCATGGGACTCTACGCCCCGAGATACCGATATCCTCCATCACTTTAAAAGCGGTACGGACAAAATAGATATCAGTGAATTCTCCCAAAAACTTTACAATGGAACATTTACTGGCGGAACCCCCCACTTAGATATTCAAAAGGCAGCGGATGGAGCATCCTATGTAAGGTACTGGAGCGTCTACAATCCCGCAGATCCTTCAGAGCCTGATTTCAAAGTGCGTGCGGATGGCGTTCAAATGAGCGATATCATTACAAAGAAATAACAATCGGTAGAACACCTGCAGATAATGCTGTGTCACTAGCGTAGCCATCAGGAAGGCTGGAGAGCTAACTTAATTTTTGGCAAAAAAAAGCCCGCTCAATGAGCGGGCTTCTTGCGGTGACCTGGCATTCAGTGTTCCAGGTGACCAAATATGGCGCAGCGGACGGGACTCGAACCCGCGACCCCCGGCGTGACAGGCCGGTATTCTAACCGACTGAACTACCGCTGCGCGTAACACTTGAAACGAATGGTGGGTGATGACGGGATCGAACCGCCGACATTCTGCTTGTAAGGCAGACGCTCTCCCAGCTGAGCTAATCACCCTTCGCTTCGGTGTGGGCGGCATAATACACCAAAAATCTGCAATGTCTTGATTTAAATACAATTTATTTAAAATAATTTCTTTGGTGCCCTCCGCGCCCCGAAAAACGGGGCCTCAAGCCCCCAAATGCGAGTCTATTGCGTTTATACGCTGCTTGGCGGCACAATTAAAAACCATTCTCAATAACCCCTGAGCCGCGCCAATGTCTGTGGGTGAACCGCCATTCCAACGGGAAATAACCCTGCTCTACAGTGAGCATCACGGCTGGCTGCTCAGTTGGTTGCGGCGCAAACTCGGTTGCCGCCAGAACGCAGCCGATCTGGCGCAGGACACGTTTGTGCGAATCCTCAATACCCGCGAATCCGTGGCAAGCATTCGTGAACCGCGTGCTTATTTAAGTACAACGGCTCGACGCCTGCTGATCGATCAGGCGCGGCGTAAGCAGATTGAGCAGGCTTACCTGCAAGAGTTGGCGCTCACGGTGGACGCGTTGGAAGGGTTTCAGTCGCCGGAGCAAATCCACACTACCCTGGAAGCCCTTGAGCACATCGCGTTTATTCTGGAAGGCATGCACGACTACTCGCGCCAGGCGTTTGTGCTGTATTACCTGGAAGAGCTGACCCAACAACAAATCGCCCGCCAGCTCAAGCTGTCGGAACGCACCGTACGCAAATACCTGATCCAGGCACTGGTGCATTGCAGCCATAGCATGGACACCTGACCCGCGCATGCCTGACACCCACCAACAGATCGAAGAACAAGCCGCTCAATGGCTGCTGCGCCTGCACGAAGGGGACTTGAGCGAAGCCCAGCGCATGGCGTTCGAGCGCTGGAAGCAACAAGGCCCGCAATACGCCGCAGCCGCTGCGCGTATGGAGGCCGTGATTACCCGAATGCAGGCGTTGCGTGCGGAGAAATCACCGGCGCGGGCGGCACTCAACGCAGCATTTGCTCAACCAAAACCGCGGCGCGGCAAAAACGCGGTACGCGCCCTGCTGCTCGCGTGCAGCCTGGCGATTCCTGCGGCGGCGCTGCTCGTCAGCCCTTATCCACAACGGTGGATGGCCGATGTGCGTAACGGCCCCGGGCAGTGGCAAACCCTGCAACTGGCGGACGGCTCGACACTCACCCTGAACGGCATCAGCGCGGCGAACCTGCATTTCGATCAGCAGCAGCGCCGGATTGAACTGCTGCAAGGCGAGATCCTGGTGGAAGTGGCTCATGACAGCGCACGGCCCTTTATCGTGCAGACGCCGCAAGGCACCTTGCGTGCCCTGGGGACGCGGTTTGTGGTCAAGCGTGAGGGTGACGTGACCGTACTGAGTATGTTGCAGTCGCGCGTGGCGGCGCACAGCACGAATGCCCAGGAGACCGTGGAAGTGGACGCCGGCTCGCAGGCGCTGATGAGTTCGAACGCAGTGCGCCTGAGCGGCCGTATCGACCCGGCCAGCGTCAACGAAGCCTGGCGTCGCCATCAGTTGGTGGTGGAAAACCGGCCGTTGCCTGAAGTACTGAATGAAATCGCCCGCCATCGAGCCGGCTATCTGCAATTTGATCGCGCCGCCCTGCAACACCTGCGGGTATCGGCGGTCGTTCCGCTGGATGACAGCGATCAAGCCCTGCAATTGCTGGCGCAAACCCTGCCGATCAAGGTTCGCCACTACACACCCTGGCTGATGGTCGTAAGCCCTGAAACAGCACCCAATAAATAATTATTCGCATTTGCTTCCGGTTTTTTCGCGGTTGCCCGTCAAGCAAGGTAATTCGACACGTAAAGGATTGCCCTGACCATGCACACCCCTTCTGACCCACGCGGGCGTTTTGGCCTGCTGAAAAGCGCGCCGCTTTCCCTGGCGATATTTGCCGCGTCCACCCTGAGTACTCACCTGGCACAGGCGGACACCGTCAACGTCGCCGCCCAAGCCTACGACATTCCCGCCGGGCCGCTGGGCACTTCGCTCAACCGCTTTGCCCAGCAAGCCGCCGTGGCGATTGTGTTCCAGCCCCAGGCACTCGAAGGCCTGCAAAGCCCCGGCTTGAAGGGCAACTTTGCCACCCAGGACGGCTTTGACCGATTGCTGCAAGGCAGTGGCTATCGTGCCGTTAAGGTTTCCCAAGGGTACGCGCTGCAGGCCATTGCGACGGCCAGCAGCGGCACCATGGAGCTAGGCCCCACCCAGGTGACTGCCACCCAACTGGGTAACGTCACCGAAGGCACCGGTTCCTACACGCCCGGTACGATCGCCACCTCGACGCGGTTGATACTGACGCCCAAACAGACCCCGCAATCGGTGAGCGTGGTCACCCGCCAACACATGGATGACTTCGGCCTGAACAACGTCGACGACGTGATGCGCCATACTCCAGGCATCACCGTGTCGGCCTTCGACACCGAGCGCAGCAACTATTACGCGCGCGGCTTTTCCATCAATAACTTCCAGTACGACGGCATTCCTTCGACCGCGCGCAACGTCGCCTACTCGGAGGGCAACACCCTCAGCGACATGGCGATCTACGACCGCGTAGAAGTGCTCAAAGGCGCCACCGGCCTGCTCACCGGCGCCGGCTCACTGGGTGCGACGATCAACCTGGTGCGCAAAAAGCCCACCGCCGATTTCCAGGGCCATGCCACCCTCGGTGCCGGCTCGTGGGACAACTACCGCAGCGAACTGGACGTGAGCGGCCCGATGACCGACAGCGGCAATGTGCGCGGCCGAGCGGTTGCGGCCTATCAAGACAAGCGCTCGTTCATGGACCGCTACTCGCGCAAGAGCCCGACGTACTACGGCATCATGGAGTTCGACCTGTCACCCGACACCTTGCTGACCGTGGGCGGCGACTATCAGGACACGTTGCCGACCGCCTCGTCGTGGTCCGGCAGCTTTCCGCTGATCAACTCTCAGGGCGAACGCAACAGCGTCAAGCGCTCGTTCAACAACGCCGCCAACTGGAGCAGTTGGGAGCAATACACCCGCACCGTGTTCGCCATGCTTGAACACGACCTGGGTAATGGCTGGGTCGGCAAGCTGCAACTCGATCACAAGATCAACGGCTACCACGCGCTGATGGGCTCGATCCAGGGCGACCAGCCACAGCCCGACGGCACCGCCAACCTCACCTCCGGCAAATACACCGGTGACACCGTCAGCGACTCGGCCGACCTGTATGTGAGCGGCCCGTTCAGCCTCGGCGGTCGCGAGCATGAGTTGGTACTGGGCGGCTCCATCAGCGCATCGCAGTGGAAAGGCAAGGGTTACTGGAACCTGGCCACCAATACCGTCGACTTCAACCACTGGCGCGGCCACGCCACGATCCCGGATTGGGGCAGCGCGCAATCACTGATCGACGACACCGTGCGCCAGACCGGCGCCTATGTCACCACGCGCTTGAACCTCGCCGACGACCTCAAGCTGCTGCTGGGCGGGCGCGTGGTCAACTACCAGGTCACCGGCAATAACCCGAGCTACCGCGAGTCCGGGCGGTTCGTGCCGTATGTGGGCGCCATTTACGACTTGAACGACACCTACTCGGTCTACGCCAGCTACACCGATATTTTCATGCCCCAGGAAAACTACAACCGCGACCGCGAGAACAAGCTGCTTGAACCGGACGAGGGCCAGAACTGGGAATTTGGCCTCAAAGCCGACTTCCTCGACGGCCGCCTGAACGCCAGCGCCGCCTACTTCGAAATCCACGAATCCAACCGTGCGCTCTCCGACGACGAGTACAACAACCAGACGCCGATACCGTCCAACTACGCTTATAAAGGCAGCAAGGCGGTGACCAAGGGCTACGAAGTGGAAGTGTCCGGCGAGATTGCGCCAGGCTGGCAGTTGCAGGCAGGGTACACCCACAAGGTCGTGCGCGATGACAAGGACGTGAAGATCTCCACCTTCGAGCCCGAGGACCAGGTCAAGCTGTACACCACCTATAAACTCAAGGGCAACCTGGACAAGCTCACCGTCGGCGGCGGCGTGCGCTGGCAGAGCGTGGGCTGGCAGGATATCTACAACAACCCGCACAAGGGTTATGAAGAGTTCTCCCAGGACGCTTATTGGCTGGTGGACCTGATGACCCGCTACCAGGTCACCAAGAACCTGTCGGCGACGCTGAACCTCAACAATATCTTCGACAAGTCCTACTACACCAATATCGGTTTCTATAACTCCGCCGCGTATGGCGAGCCGCGCAACGTGATGGTGACAACCCGTTGGGATTTCTGATCGCCCCATAAAAAACGCCGCCGATCATCGGAAATGATCGGCGGCGTTTTTTCGGTTTTACAAACCCCGGACAGCAAAAAGCCCGCTCAATGAGCGGGCTTTCTGTGGTGACCTGGCGTTCAGTGTTCCAGGTTACCGAATATGGCGCAGCGGACGGGACTCGAACCCGCGACCCCCGGCGTGACAGGCCGGTATTCTAACCGACTGAACTACAT
>NZ_LJRY01000204.1:0-261 GCF_002742515.1 Pseudomonas sp. 2822-15
AATAAAATCCAAATTGCTCCAACTAACATAATCATACTTAGAGGTATTTCTATCCCAATTATCGCGATGATAACTGTAACGCCAAGTGCAAAGGCAAGACTTGTCCAAATTGGAAAAGTTAAATCATGGATATGATCGTACACTCTAGTATGAAAGTCTTTCCGTTCCCGTTTTACACGACGCATGCCAAACAATAATACCGTGATAATAAATAGGTATGTTAATGGGTGCAGCCATAACCGCCCAAACCCTCTTAAAATT
>NZ_LJRY01000205.1:0-289 GCF_002742515.1 Pseudomonas sp. 2822-15
GCTTACGGTATGGTACCTGTAGCAGGGGATGAAATAACAGAAGCAATAAGTGATCAATTTTTACTAGACTTTTCCGATGCTGAGTACCTTAAAAGAGAAATCTCAATGAAAGAGAGTGTCTCTATTACAGATATTTTAGGTTTTGAAACGGAATACTCTAGAGATGATGTTATATTACCTATCGAAGATGCTATTGATGAATTGGCGAGAAAAATCAGTGAAGAAATAATCACATTAAATGGTAAATACCCAAAAGCAGTAATGCTCGTTGGTGGAGGAAGTATGACTC
>NZ_LJRY01000206.1:0-121227 GCF_002742515.1 Pseudomonas sp. 2822-15
TCCCCATGTGAGAGTAGGTCATCGTCAAGATTAAATTCCGAAACCCCTGATTGCTAACGCAATCAGGGGTTTTGTTTTGGGCGGTCGAAAACAACAACTCACTTCGCGTGCAGCCTCTGACGGGGCGCCGTATCAAGAACCGTCTGGTTGCTCCAAATCAACAGTGTTGCGGTTAATCCGGACATAGTAATCAGCCTGAGCTGTCGCGAACGCTTTTGTGCGACCAGCAGTGCTAAATCCCGTCCTTTCTATGCAATGACCTTGCGCATGGCTATCATGCGTGCCTCATTGTGAGGCGATGCTTGCATGCTGACGTTGTTAACACTTCTCAAAGATGGTCGATTCCACTCCGGAGAGGCGCTGGGTGCTGCCCTGGGTGTCAGCCGCAGTGCTGTTTGGAAGCAGCTCCAGCATCTGGAGTCCGAATTGAACCTGCCCATCCATAAAGTTCGTGGCAGGGGGTATCAGCTGGCATCTCCATTGGTGTTCTTGAATGATGAAGAAATTCAAGGGCATGCTCCGGCTTTGACGTGGCCTGTTTACATCTCAGATTCCATAGACTCCACCAATGCCGAGGCCTTGCGCCTCGTCGACGCCGGTTGCGCGGCGCCATTTCTGGTGCTTGCGGAGCAGCAAACAGCAGGAAGGGGTAGGCGGGGTCGTAAGTGGGTCAGTCCGTTCGCTCAAAACCTGTATTACAGCCTCGTATTGCGCATTGACGGGGGGTTAAGGCAATTGGAGGGGCTTAGTCTTGTCGTGGGATTGGCGGTCATGCAGGCCCTGCGTGAGCTGGGCGTCCAGGCTGCTGCATTGAAATGGCCGAACGACGTTCTGGTTGGGCAGAAAAAAATTGCCGGCATCTTGCTGGAATTGGTTGGGGATCCCGCTGATGTTTGTCACGTTGTCCTCGGTGTAGGGATCAACGTAAATATGCAGAAGACCGCAGAGGTCGATCAGCAGTGGACGTCGGCGCAGTTGGAGACAGGTTCCCCTGTCGACCGTAATCACTTGGTCGCACGGCTTGGGCTGCAACTGCAAAGTCACCTGGAGCGACACAAGGCTTCGGGCTTTGCTGCGCTCCAGGAAGAGTGGGAGCGAAATCATTTGTGGCAGGGTAAGCCAGTATCTCTTATCGCGGGTGTTAACCAGATTGATGGTGTGGTGCTGGGTGTTGATCACCAGGGCGCGCTTCGGCTGAGTGTCGAGGGTGTCGAGAAAATATATAGCGGCGGTGAGCTAAGCCTGAGGTTGCGTGATGATTCTTGAGCTCGACTGTGGGAATAGCTTTATCAAGTGGCGTGTGCTCGATTCGCCTATGGCCAGGGCGTCCGCTGAGGGTGTTGTCGGCTCGGACCTTGAATTGATCGAGGGCCTGAAGGCGATCCCGGGGCTGTCATTGACGCGTTGCCGCCTGGTAAGTGTTCGGGCCGCTGAGGAGACCGGGCAACTGGTTGAGGCTTTGCAGGGGGCATTTGGGGTTGTTGTGTCTTGTGCTGCTTCGGCGAGAGAGATGGCGGGTGTACGTAATGGTTACGAAGAGTTTGAGCGTCTTGGGCTAGATCGTTGGTTGGCAATGCTCGGTGGTTTCAAGCTGGCATCAGGTGCCTGTCTGGTGCTTGATTTCGGTACCGCCGCCACTGCGGACTTTATTGCTGCCGATGGTGAGCACCTTGGCGGTTTCATTTGCCCGGGAATGCCCCTTATGCGCAGCCAGTTGCGAACGCACACACGCAAGATCCGCTACGACGATATTGCGGCGGAGCAGGCCCTGGCGCGCCTCTCGCCAGGGCGCACGACTGTTGAGGCCGTTGAGCGGGGTTGTACGCTGATGCTCAGGGGGTTTGTTTTGACCCAGCTTGAGTTGGCTCGAAGCTATTGGGGGGATGACTTCACGGTTTTTCTGACTGGCGGGGGTGCTGACCTGGTCTCCGATGCCGTGCCTCACGCTCGTTTTGTTCCTGATCTGGTTTTTGTTGGTCTGGCGATGGCGTGTCCTTTGTCCTGAGGTATTTATGCGTTGGCTGTTTTTGCTTTTGCTCGTTCTCAATGCCTTCTATTACATCTGGCATCAACAGGAAGCCCCGTTGCGCGCTAAGGATGTAACGCCTCTGAGCCTCTATAAGGGCTCTCAGCAGGATATTCGCCTATTGAGTGAATCCTCTGACCCCATGGTTCGGCGCGACCGAGTAAAAGCGCCTGACGCACAAAATACCTGTCTATACATTGGTGGCTTTGCTGATCAGCGTCAGGCTCAGTCGGTCGAGCAGCGCCTCATAAGCCTGGATATAAAGGTCAAAGTGCTTCTCCTCAATACGCCTGACGCCTCCGGTTATTGGCTGCGTGTGGCCCCTGAAAGCAGGAGGCTGGCTGACGATCTGCCGTTTGAAAACCTTGCTAAGGAATTCAATGAGTTAAAACATAAAATAATGTTGTGCGAAGGCGTTGCAACTGTCGAATAGTTTGCATAGAATGGCGCCCGCTTCGCAGTGAAGACCTTTACGGTCTACAGGGTGAAACGAAGGTCAACGCAGCTAACCTCATATTTTTAATGAGAAAATGCTTGACAGAAGGCCGGCGTGATGTAGAATGCCGGCTCGCTTAGGAGGGGTTCCCGAGCGGCCAAAGGGATCAGACTGTAAATCTGACGTCTACGACTTCGAAGGTTCGAATCCTTCCCCCTCCACCATTTTTAGCGTGAGCTGCAAGCTCCGCGGGTATAGTTTAGTGGTAGAACCTCAGCCTTCCAAGCTGATGATGCGGGTTCGATTCCCGCTACCCGCTCCAAGTTTGCAGGTTGTGCGATGTGTTTTGCTCTTGTAGCTCAGTTGGTAGAGCACACCCTTGGTAAGGGTGAGGTCAGCGGTTCAAATCCGCTCAAGAGCTCCATATAACAAGGCAGATATGAAAATATCTGCCTTTGTTTTAACAGCTGCCTCGGCTTGTTGGTGTCGCATTTGGCTTTATGGTCAAGTGATTTCAGGTCTAGTGGGGTTGGTTGTTGTAAAGTCTTTTTCAGGCCTGCATAATGGTCGGCCTGATTTTGTTTTAGGTCAGTAGCTCAATTGGCAGAGCGACGGTCTCCAAAACCGTAGGTTGGGGGTTCGATTCCCTCCTGACCTGCCAGATTCACGTGGTGTGTCTGGCTTTCTTTTCACAGGATCTTCATAGATGACTCCTAAGGCTGAAGCTCAAAGCTCTCGTTTCGATCTGGTCAAGTGGCTCGTAGTAGTCGCATTGGTGGTCGTAGGCGTTGTTGGCAATCAGTACTACTCTGCTTCGCCGATCCTGTACCGTGTACTCGCTTTGCTCGCTCTTGCTGCTGTAGCTGCCTTTGTAGGCCTGCAGACTGCCAAAGGCAAGTCTTTCGCGGTCCTGGTAAAGGAAGCTCGCACCGAAATTCGTAAAGTCGTTTGGCCGACTCGCCAAGAAACCACGCAGACCACGTTGATTGTTGTGGCTGTTGTTCTGGTTATGGCGTTGCTGTTGTGGGGGCTTGATTCCCTGCTCGGCTGGCTTGTTTCCTTGATTGTTGGCTAAGGGTGTCCCGTGGCTAAGCGTTGGTACGTTGTGCATGCTTACTCGGGTTACGAGAAGCATGTTATGCGCTCTTTGCTAGAGCGCGTAAAGCTCGCAGGCATGGAAGATGGCTTCGGCGAAATTCTGGTTCCCACTGAAGAAGTGGTTGAAATGCGCAATGGCCAGAAGCGCAAAAGCGAACGCAAGTTCTTCCCTGGCTACGTGCTGGTTCAGATGGACATGAATGAAGGTACTTGGCACTTGGTCAAGGACACTCCTCGTGTCATGGGTTTTATCGGCGGTACCGCTGATAAGCCTGCTCCGATCACTGACAAAGAGGCGGAAGCAATTCTGCGTCGCGTTGCTGACGGTAGCGACAAGCCTAAGCCGAAGACGTTGTTCGAGCCGGGTGAGGTTGTTCGTGTCACAGATGGTCCGTTTGCTGATTTCAACGGCACCGTCGAAGAAGTTAACTACGAAAAGAGCCGGATCCAGGTGGCAGTGCTCATTTTCGGTCGCTCTACTCCGGTAGAGTTGGAGTTCAGCCAGGTCGAGAAGGTCTAGCTGAGCAAGCATCCCAACCCCGCAGCCTTAGGCTGTGGGGTTTTGTCGTCACTGGGATAAACGCGCAAGTAACCGGGGAGCCTTTCGAGGCGTTTGAACCCGTAATTGGAGTGCCTCATGGCCAAGAAGATTACCGCTTACATCAAGCTGCAAGTGAAGGCCGCTCAGGCCAACCCAAGTCCACCTGTCGGCCCGGCTCTGGGTCAGCACGGCGTGAACATCATGGAATTCTGCAAGGCCTTCAACGCCCGTACTCAGGGTCTTGAGCCAGGTCTGCCGACTCCAGTGATCATCACTGTATACAGCGACCGTAGCTTCACTTTTGAAACCAAGTCGACCCCGGCTTCGGTTCTGCTGAAGAAAGCTGCCGGTCTGACTAGCGGTTCCGCTCGTCCTAACACCGTTAAGGTTGGCACCGTAACTCGTGCTCAGCTGGAAGAAATCGCGAAAACCAAAAACGCGGATCTGACTGCAGCTGATATGGATGCAGCCGTGCGTACCATCGCCGGTTCTGCTCGTAGCATGGGCCTTAACGTGGAGGGTGTGTAATGGCTAAGCTGACCAAGCGCCAAAAGGCTATCGCCGGCAAAATCGAAGCAGGCAAGGCCTACAGCTTTGTAGACGCCGCTGCCCTGCTGACCGAGCTGTCGACTGTCAAGTTCAGCGAGTCCGTTGACGTTGCTGTAAACCTGGGCGTTGACCCACGTAAATCCGACCAGGTCGTTCGTAGCGCTACTGTGCTGCCACACGGTACTGGCAAGACTGTACGTGTTGCTGTCTTCACCCAAGGCCCGGCAGCTGAAGCTGCTCTGGCCGCCGGCGCTGATCGCGTTGGCATGGACGACCTGGCTGCCGAAATGAAAGGCGGCGACCTGAACTACGACGTAGTCATTGCTTCCCCGGATGCAATGCGCGTTGTAGGTCAGTTGGGTCAGATCCTCGGTCCACGTGGTCTGATGCCTAACCCTAAAGTCGGCACCGTAACTCCAGACGTAGCTACCGCGGTTAAAAACGCCAAGGCTGGTCAGGTTCGTTATCGCACCGACAAAAACGGCATCATTCACACCTCCGTTGGCAAAGTCGGCTTCGATGCCGTCAAGCTGAAGGAAAACGTTGAAGCCCTGATCGCTGATCTGAAGCGTATCAAGCCAGCTTCTTCGAAAGGTATCTACGTCAAGCGCGTTACCCTGAGCACCACTATGGGCCCAGGTCTGGTCATCGACCAAGGTTCGCTGGACGTATAAGAGACACATTGGCGCGAGAGATCGCGTCAATTGAAAAAATTGGGGTCCCTGCCTGGCGGGGGCTATCCAAGACCGTAGGCGGCGCAAGCCTTAAACCTCAAGCCTACGCAGATGGTGCTCCCGGTTCCTTACCGAATCAGACACCAAAACGACATCCGGCTTCGGCCAGATGAAACGGTAACAAGCAGGAGTTAAACCCGTGGCAATTAATCTCGAAGACAAGAAGGCCATCGTCGCTGAAGTCAACGAGGCTGCCAAAGCTGCTCTGTCCGCTGTCGTGGCTGATGCCCGTGGTGTGACAGTAAGCGCTATGACCGGACTCCGTAAAGAGGCTCGTGAAGCTGGCGTATACGTACGTGTTGTACGTAACACCCTGCTCAAGCGCGCTGTTGCTGACACTGAATACAGTGTCCTCAACGACGTGTTCACCGGCCCGACTCTGATCGCGTTCTCCAAAGATCACCCGGGCGCTGCTGCCCGTTTGTTCAAGGAATTCGCCAAGAGTCAGGATAAGTTCGAGATCAAGGCAGCTGCGTTCGAGGGCAAGTTCCTCGCAGCTAACCAAATCGACGTACTGGCAACACTGCCGACCCGTAACGAAGCTATTTCTCAGCTGATGAGCGTGATTCAAGGCGCTACCAGCAAGTTGGCTCGTACTCTGGCCGCAGTTCGCGAGCAAAAAGAAGCTGCCGCAGCCTAAGGCTGAGCATCTCCTTTCGCGTATTTTTGTTTATTTCGATGGCCGCGTAGGCCGTCCCCCAATTCAGGAAATACAGTAATGTCTATCTCCCAAGAAGATATCCTCAACGCCGTAGCTGAAATGTCGGTTCTGCAGGTTGTTGAGCTGATCAAAGCTTTCGAAGAAAAATTCGGCGTTTCCGCTGCCGCTGCTTCCGCTGGCCCAGCTGTTGCTGCTGTTGCTGCTGAAGAGCAAACCGAATTCAACGTCATGCTGCTGGAAGCTGGCGAGAAGAAAGTAAACGTGATCAAGGCAGTTCGTGAACTGACCGGTCTGGGCCTGAAAGAAGCCAAGGCTGTAGTTGACGGCGCTCCTGCCCAGGTTCTGGAAGCAGTGTCGAAAGACGCCGCTGACAAAGCTAAAGCAGTGCTGGAAGAAGCAGGCGCTAAAGTCGAGCTGAAGTAAGCATCGACCTTGCGTCTCCAGCCCAAGCGTTAAGCTGAAGGCTGATGGCTGGTGGCTCTTGCCACCGGCCTTTTTCCGTTCTTGGCTGTCGACTCGGTCGCCGCCAATTACGCGCTGTAACCACCCGATGCGGTGGTGCAAACCATGGGGTTTGCAAGATTTTCTGGCTGCTCCCGTCGGAGGGGCCAAACAAGCAGGTGACCAAGCTGGGGAACGCTGATGGCTTACTCATATACTGAGAAAAAACGTATCCGCAAGGACTTTAGCAAGTTGCCGGACGTCATGGATGTCCCGTACCTTCTGGCTATCCAGCTGGATTCGTATCGTGAATTCTTGCAGGCGGGAGCGACCAAAGATCAGTTCCGCGACGTGGGCCTGCATGCGGCCTTCAAATCCGTTTTCCCGATCATCAGCTACTCCGGCAATGCTGCGCTGGAGTACGTGGGTTATCGCCTGGGCGAACCGGCATTTGATGTCAAAGAATGCGTGTTGCGCGGTGTTACGTACGCCGTACCTTTGCGGGTAAAAGTCCGCCTGATCATTTTCGACAAAGAATCGTCGAACAAAGCGATCAAGGACATCAAAGAGCAAGAAGTCTACATGGGCGAAATCCCACTGATGACTGAAAACGGTACCTTCGTAATCAACGGTACCGAGCGTGTTATTGTTTCCCAGCTGCACCGTTCCCCGGGCGTGTTCTTCGACCACGACCGCGGCAAGACGCACAGCTCCGGTAAACTCCTGTACTCCGCGCGGATCATTCCGTACCGCGGTTCGTGGTTGGACTTCGAGTTCGACCCGAAAGACTGCGTGTTCGTGCGTATCGACCGTCGTCGCAAGCTGCCGGCCTCGGTACTGCTGCGCGCGCTCGGTTACACCACTGAGCAGGTGCTGGACGCTTTCTACACCACCAACGTATTCAGCCTGAAGGATGAAACCCTCAGCCTGGAGCTGATTGCTTCGCGTCTGCGTGGTGAAATTGCCGTTCTGGATATTCAGGACGAAAACGGCAAAGTGATCGTTGAAGCGGGTCGTCGTATTACTGCGCGCCACATCAACCAGATCGAAAAAGCCGGCATCAAGTCGCTGGAAGTGCCTCTGGACTACGTCCTGGGTCGCACCACCGCCAAGGTTATCGTTCACCCGGCTACAGGCGAAATCCTGGCTGAGTGCAACACCGAGCTGAACACCGAAATCCTGGCAAAAATCGCCAAGGCCCAGGTTGTTCGCATCGAGACCCTGTACACCAACGACATCGACTGCGGTCCGTTCATCTCCGACACACTGAAGATCGACTCCACCAGCAACCAATTGGAAGCGCTGGTCGAGATCTATCGCATGATGCGTCCTGGTGAGCCGCCAACCAAAGACGCTGCCGAGACCCTGTTCAACAACCTGTTCTTCAGCCCTGAGCGTTATGACCTGTCTGCGGTCGGCCGGATGAAGTTCAACCGTCGTATCGGTCGTACCGAGATCGAAGGTTCGGGCGTGCTGTGCAAGGAAGACATAGTCGCGGTACTGAAGACTCTGGTCGACATCCGTAACGGTAAAGGCATCGTCGATGACATCGACCACCTGGGTAACCGTCGTGTTCGCTGCGTAGGCGAAATGGCCGAAAACCAGTTCCGCGTTGGCCTTGTGCGTGTTGAGCGTGCGGTCAAAGAGCGTCTGTCGATGGCTGAAAGCGAAGGCCTGATGCCGCAAGACCTGATCAACGCCAAGCCAGTGGCTGCGGCGGTGAAAGAGTTCTTCGGTTCCAGCCAGCTTTCCCAGTTCATGGACCAGAACAACCCGCTCTCCGAGATCACCCACAAGCGCCGTGTTTCCGCACTGGGCCCGGGCGGTCTGACCCGTGAGCGTGCAGGCTTCGAAGTTCGTGACGTACACCCGACGCACTACGGTCGTGTTTGCCCGATCGAAACGCCGGAAGGTCCGAACATCGGTCTGATCAACTCCCTGGCCGCTTATGCGCGCACCAACCAGTACGGCTTCCTCGAGAGCCCGTACCGCGTGGTGAAAGACGCTCTGGTCACCGACGAGATCGTATTCCTGTCCGCCATCGAAGAAGCTGATCACGTGATCGCTCAGGCTTCGGCCACGATGAACGACAAGAAAGTCCTGATCGACGAGCTAGTAGCTGTTCGTCACTTGAACGAGTTCACCGTCAAGGCGCCGGAAGACGTCACCTTGATGGACGTTTCGCCGAAGCAGGTAGTTTCGGTTGCAGCGTCGCTGATCCCGTTCCTGGAACACGATGACGCCAACCGTGCGTTGATGGGTTCCAACATGCAGCGTCAAGCTGTACCAACCCTGCGCGCTGACAAGCCGCTGGTAGGTACCGGCATGGAGCGTAACGTAGCCCGTGACTCCGGCGTTTGCGTCGTGGCTCGTCGTGGCGGCGTGATCGACTCCGTTGATGCCAGCCGTATCGTGGTTCGTGTTGCCGATGATGAAGTTGAAACTGGCGAAGCCGGTGTCGACATCTACAACCTGACCAAATACACCCGCTCGAACCAGAACACCTGCATCAACCAGCGTCCGCTGGTGAGCAAGGGTGATCGCGTTCAGCGTAGCGACATCATGGCCGACGGCCCGTCCACCGACATGGGTGAACTGGCACTGGGTCAGAACATGCGCATCGCGTTCATGGCATGGAACGGCTTCAACTTCGAAGACTCCATCTGCCTGTCCGAGCGTGTTGTTCAAGAAGACCGTTTCACCACGATCCACATTCAGGAACTGACCTGTGTGGCACGTGATACCAAGCTTGGGCCAGAGGAAATCACTGCAGACATCCCGAACGTGGGTGAAGCTGCACTGAACAAGCTGGACGAAGCCGGTATCGTTTACGTAGGTGCTGAAGTTGGCGCAGGCGACATCCTGGTAGGTAAGGTCACTCCGAAAGGCGAGACCCAACTGACTCCGGAAGAGAAGCTGCTGCGTGCCATCTTCGGTGAAAAAGCCAGCGACGTTAAAGACACCTCCCTGCGTGTACCTACCGGTACCAAGGGTACTGTCATCGACGTACAGGTCTTCACTCGTGACGGCGTTGAGCGTGATGCTCGTGCACTGTCCATCGAGAAGACTCAACTCGACGAGATCCGCAAGGACCTGAACGAAGAGTTCCGTATCGTTGAAGGCGCGACCTTCGAACGTCTGCGTTCCGCTCTGGTAGGCCATAAGGCTGAAGGCGGCGCAGGTCTGAAGAAAGGTCAGGACATCACCGACGAAGTACTCGACGGTCTTGAGCATGGTCAGTGGTTCAAACTGCGCATGGCTGAAGATGCTCTGAACGAGCAGCTCGAGAAGGCTCAGGCCTATATCGTTGATCGCCGCCGTCTGCTGGACGACAAGTTCGAAGACAAGAAGCGCAAACTGCAGCAGGGCGATGACCTGGCTCCAGGCGTGCTGAAAATCGTCAAGGTTTACCTGGCAATCCGTCGCCGCATCCAGCCGGGCGACAAGATGGCCGGTCGTCACGGTAACAAAGGTGTGGTCTCCGTGATCATGCCGGTTGAAGACATGCCGCACGATGCCAATGGCACCCCGGTCGACGTCGTCCTCAACCCGTTGGGCGTACCTTCGCGTATGAACGTTGGTCAGATCCTCGAAACCCACCTGGGCCTCGCGGCCAAAGGTCTGGGAGAGAAGATCAACCGTATGATCGAAGAGCAGCGCAAGGTTGCTGACCTGCGCAAGTTCCTGCACGAGATCTACAACGAGATCGGCGGTCGCAACGAAGAGCTGGACACCTTCTCCGACCAGGAAATCCTGGATCTGGCGAAGAACCTGCGCGGCGGCGTTCCAATGGCTACCCCGGTATTCGACGGTGCCAAGGAAAGCGAAATCAAGGCCATGCTGAAACTGGCAGACCTGCCGGAAAGCGGCCAGATGCAGCTGTTCGACGGCCGTACCGGCAACAAGTTTGAGCGCCCGGTTACTGTTGGCTACATGTACATGCTGAAGCTGAACCACTTGGTAGACGACAAGATGCACGCTCGTTCTACCGGTTCGTACAGCCTGGTTACCCAGCAGCCGCTGGGTGGTAAGGCTCAGTTCGGTGGTCAGCGTTTCGGGGAGATGGAGGTCTGGGCACTGGAAGCATACGGTGCTGCATACACTCTGCAAGAAATGCTCACAGTGAAGTCGGACGATGTGAACGGTCGGACCAAGATGTACAAAAACATCGTGGACGGCGATCACCGTATGGAGCCGGGCATGCCCGAGTCTTTCAACGTGTTGATCAAAGAAATTCGTTCCCTCGGCATCGATATCGATCTGGAAACCGAATAACACGTGACGCGAATCGAGAGCGGGGCTGTTTAGCCCGCTCTCTGCTCCGCCAGGAGGAAAGGCCTTGAAAGACCTACTGAATTTGCTGAAAAACCAGGGTCAAGTCGAAGAGTTCGACGCCATCCGTATTGGGTTGGCATCGCCTGAGATGATCCGTTCGTGGTCGTTCGGTGAAGTTAAAAAGCCGGAAACCATTAACTACCGTACGTTCAAACCTGAGCGTGACGGCCTGTTCTGCGCCAAGATCTTTGGCCCGGTAAAGGATTACGAGTGCCTGTGCGGTAAGTACAAGCGCTTGAAGCACCGTGGTGTGATCTGCGAGAAGTGCGGCGTTGAAGTTGCGCTGGCTAAAGTTCGTCGTGAGCGCATGGCGCACATCGAACTGGCTTCGCCGGTTGCCCATATCTGGTTCCTGAAATCGCTGCCGTCCCGTATCGGCTTGCTGATGGACATGACCCTGCGTGACATCGAACGTGTTCTCTACTTCGAGAGCTATGTCGTTATCGATCCAGGCATGACCACCCTTGAAAAAGGTCAGTTGCTGAACGACGAGCAGTACTTCGAAGCGCTGGAAGAGTTCGGCGACGACTTTGATGCCCGTATGGGTGCCGAAGCTGTCCGCGAACTGCTGCACGCTATCGACCTGGAGCACGAGATTGGCCGTCTGCGCGAAGAAATTCCGCAAACCAACTCGGAAACCAAGATCAAGAAGCTGTCCAAGCGTCTGAAGTTGATGGAAGCCTTCCAGGGTTCCGGTAACTTGCCAGAGTGGATGGTGCTGACCGTTCTGCCGGTTCTGCCGCCAGACCTGCGTCCGCTGGTACCGTTGGACGGTGGTCGTTTCGCAACGTCCGACCTCAACGACCTGTACCGCCGCGTGATCAACCGTAACAACCGCTTGAAGCGCCTGCTTGATCTGTCCGCTCCGGACATCATCGTGCGCAACGAAAAGCGTATGTTGCAAGAAGCTGTCGATGCCTTGCTCGACAACGGCCGTCGTGGCCGCGCTATCACCGGTTCCAACAAGCGTCCTCTGAAATCCTTGGCTGACATGATCAAGGGTAAACAAGGCCGTTTCCGTCAGAACTTGCTCGGTAAGCGTGTTGACTACTCGGGTCGTTCGGTAATTACCGTAGGCCCGACCCTGCGTCTGCACCAGTGCGGTCTGCCCAAGAAGATGGCGCTTGAGCTGTTCAAGCCATTCATCTTCGGCAAGCTGGAAATGCGCGGTCTCGCTACCACCATCAAAGCGGCCAAGAAAATGGTCGAGCGCGAACTGCCAGAGGTTTGGGACGTTCTCGCTGAAGTGATTCGCGAACACCCGGTTCTCCTCAACCGTGCACCGACCCTTCACCGTCTGGGTATCCAGGCGTTTGAACCGGTACTGATCGAAGGTAAGGCTATCCAGCTGCACCCTCTGGTCTGTGCTGCGTACAACGCCGACTTCGACGGCGACCAAATGGCCGTGCACGTACCGCTGACACTGGAAGCCCAGTTGGAAGCGCGTGCGTTGATGATGTCGACCAACAACATTCTGTCGCCAGCCAACGGTGAGCCAATCATCGTTCCGTCGCAGGACGTTGTATTGGGTCTGTACTACATGACTCGTGAAGCGATCAACGCCAAAGGCGAAGGTCGTGTGTTCGCTGATCTGCAAGAAGTTGACCGTGTGTTCCGTGCCGGCGAAGCCGCACTGCACGCCAAGGTCAAAGTGCGGATCAACGAAACCGTCAACGACCGTGATGGCGGCAGCGTGAGCGGCACCCGTATTGTCGACACTACTGTCGGCCGTGCGCTGCTGTATCAAGTTGTGCCAAAAGGTCTGTCGTACGACGTCGTCAACTTGCCGATGAAGAAAAAGGCGATCTCCAAGCTGATCAACCAGTGCTACCGCGTGGTTGGTTTGAAAGAGACCGTGATCTTCGCTGACCAGTTGATGTACACCGGCTTTGCTTATTCGACCATTTCCGGCGTTTCCATCGGTGTTAACGACTTCGTTATCCCGGATGAAAAAGCCCAGATCATCAATGCTGCAACTGATGAAGTGAAAGAAATCGAAAGCCAGTACGCCTCCGGCCTGGTAACCCAGGGCGAGAAGTACAACAAAGTGATCGACCTTTGGTCCAAGGCCAACGACGAAGTGTCGAAGGCGATGATGGCGAACCTCTCGAAAGAGAAGGTTATCGACCGTCATGGCGTAGAAGTCGATCAAGAGTCGTTCAACTCGATGTACATGATGGCCGACTCGGGCGCACGGGGTTCTGCTGCGCAGATCCGTCAGCTCGCCGGTATGCGTGGCCTGATGGCCAAGCCGGACGGATCCATCATCGAAACGCCGATTACTGCGAACTTCCGTGAAGGTTTGAGCGTACTTCAGTACTTCATCTCCACTCACGGTGCTCGTAAGGGTCTTGCGGATACCGCGTTGAAAACGGCTAACTCCGGTTACCTGACTCGTCGTCTGGTAGACGTTGCACAAGACTTGGTCGTGACTGAAGTCGACTGCGGCACCGAACACGGTCTGCTGATGACTCCGCACATCGAAGGCGGCGACGTTGTAGAGCCGTTGGGTGAGCGCGTACTGGGTCGAGTAATCGCCCGTGACGTATTCAAGCCAGGCACCGAGGAAGTTATCGTTCCTGCCGGCACCCTGGTAGATGAAAAGTGGGTCGAGTTCATCGAACTCAACAGCATCGACGAAGTGATTGTTCGCTCGCCGATCAGCTGCGAAACCCGCTACGGCATTTGTGCCAAGTGCTACGGCCGTGACTTGGCTCGTGGTCACCAGGTGAACATCGGTGAAGCGGTTGGCGTAATCGCTGCCCAGTCCATCGGTGAGCCGGGTACCCAGCTGACCATGCGTACGTTCCACATCGGTGGTGCGGCAAGCCGGACCTCCGCAGCCGACAGCGTTCAGGTGAAGAACGGCGGTACCGTCCGTCTGCACAACCTGAAACACGTTGAGCGAGTGGATGGTTGCCTGGTTGCTGTGTCCCGTTCCGGTGAGCTGGCAATCGCTGATGACTACGGTCGTGAGCGTGAGCGTTATAAGCTGCCGTACGGTGCTGTGATCTCGGTTAAAGAAGGTGACAAGGTCGACGCTGGCGCAATCGTGGCCAAGTGGGATCCGCACACTCACCCAATCGTTACCGAAATGAAAGGTACCGTGACCTACGTGGGCATGGAAGAAGGCATCACGATCAAGCGTCAGACTGACGAATTGACCGGTATGACCAACATTGAAGTACTCGACGCGAAAGATCGTCCAGCTGCCGGTAAAGACATCCGTCCTGCCGTTAAGATGGTCGACGACAACGGCAAGGACTTGTTGCTGCCAGGCACTGACGTAATCGCTCAGTACTTCCTGCCAGCCAACGCCCTGGTCGGTGTAGCGGATGGTGCGAAGATCGCGATCGGTGATGTTATCGCGCGTATCCCGCAAGAAACTTCGAAGACCCGCGACATCACCGGTGGTCTGCCGCGTGTTGCCGACTTGTTCGAAGCTCGTCGTCCGAAAGAAGCGTCGATTCTGGCTGAAGTCAGCGGCACCATCGCGTTCGGTAAAGAGACCAAAGGCAAGCGCCGTCTGGTCATTACCCCGAACGATGGTACTGATCCGTACGAAGAGCTGATTCCGAAGTGGCGTCACCTGAACGTCTTCGAAGGCGAACAGGTAAACCGCGGCGAAGTTATCTCCGACGGCCCGAGCGATCCACACGACATCCTGCGTCTGCTGGGTGTGAGTGCGCTGGCCAAGTACATCGTTAACGAGATCCAGGACGTTTACCGTCTGCAAGGCGTGAAGATCAACGATAAGCACATCGAGACCATCCTGCGTCAGATGCTGCGTAAAGTTGAAATCGCTGAATCCGGCGATTCCAGTTTCATCAAGGGCGACCAGATGGAACTGACTCACGTACTGGTAGAGAACGAACGTCTGGGCGCGGAAGACAAATTTGTCTCCAAGTTCACTCGTGTGTTGCTGGGTATCACCAAGGCGTCGCTGTCCACTGAGTCGTTCATCTCGGCGGCCTCCTTCCAGGAGACCACTCGCGTACTGACCGAAGCAGCGGTAACCGGCAAGCGCGATTACCTGCGCGGCCTGAAAGAAAACGTAGTCGTGGGTCGTCTGATCCCGGCAGGTACCGGTTTGGCTTACCACAGCGAGCGCAAGCGCCGCCGTGATGCTGACAAACCGCTGCGCGTAAGCGCCAGTGAAGTGGAAGCTGCACTGACCGAAGCGCTGAACTCAAGCGGTAACTGAGTTCTGCGATAAATAAGTCTGGGCCCTGGCAGCCCCCATTCGTCGGATCGAGGCATTTTTGTCCCGGTTCGATGAGAGGGGAGGTCGGGGCCTTGCCTTGACTGGGGGCAAGATCCTCTTTAGACTCTTGTACCCCTAAATTTGGCGGGAATTCGTTCCTGCCATTTTGCTTTTCTTGCAAGACAATAGCGTCGCAAGACAACAGTGGAGCTAGTAGATGGCAACTATCAACCAGCTGGTACGTCAGCCGCGTAAGCGTATCGTCGAGAAATCCGACGTACCTGCGCTGCAGAACTGCCCGCAACGTCGTGGCGTATGCACTCGTGTGTATACCACCACGCCGAAAAAACCTAACTCGGCACTGCGTAAAGTATGCCGTGTGCGTCTGACCAACGGTTTCGAGGTTTCCTCGTACATCGGCGGTGAAGGCCACAACCTGCAAGAGCACAGCGTGGTACTGATCCGCGGCGGTCGTGTAAAAGACTTGCCAGGTGTTCGTTACCACACCGTACGCGGCTCCTTGGATACTTCCGGCGTTAAAGGTCGTAACCAGGGTCGTTCGAAGTACGGTACCAAGAAGCCTAAGTAGTAGCGGCTTTTTGTAAAACTGAATCATCTTATTTTCTGAGTCGATAAGAGTAAGGTCGGAGGCGTCCCGAAAGGGCACCGATTCCGAACGAACCTGAAGACCGTTTGAGGGCTTATCCATGCCAAGAAGACGCGTAGCAGCCAAGCGCGAAGTGCTTGACGATCCAAAATACGGAAGCCAAATTCTGGCCAAGTTCATGAACCACGTGATGGAAAGCGGCAAGAAAGCCGTTGCCGAGCGTATCGTTTATGGCGCGCTGGAAAAGGTTAAAGAACGCAAGAACAGCGACCCCCTGGAAATCTTCGAGAAAGCTCTCGACGCCATCGCTCCGCTGGTCGAAGTGAAGTCGCGCCGTGTAGGCGGTGCTACTTACCAGGTTCCGGTCGAAGTTCGTCCGTCCCGTCGTAACGCTCTGGCAATGCGCTGGTTGGTAGACTTCGCCCGTAAGCGCGGCGAGAAGTCTATGGCTCTGCGTTTGGCCGGCGAGCTGTTGGACGCTGCTGAAGGTAAAGGTGCTGCTGTTAAGAAGCGTGAAGACGTGCACCGTATGGCTGAAGCTAACAAAGCTTTCTCGCACTACCGCTTCTAATCTTAGCTTCACTAATTTTGCGAGGGCTTTATGGCTCGTACTACTCCGATTAGCCGCTACCGTAACATCGGTATCGTTGCTCACGTGGATGCTGGTAAAACCACCACCACCGAGCGCGTACTGTTTTACACCGGCAAAAGTCACAAGATGGGCGAGGTGCATGACGGCGCCGCGACCACAGACTGGATGGTTCAGGAGCAGGAGCGTGGTATTACCATTACTTCTGCTGCTATTACCGCCTTCTGGAAAGGTTCCGAGAAGCAGTACAAAGATGAGCACCGCTTCAACGTAATCGATACCCCGGGCCACGTAGACTTCACCATTGAAGTTGAGCGTTCCCTGCGCGTACTCGACGGCGCTGTCGTTGTGTTCTGCGGTACCTCGGGTGTTGAGCCGCAGTCGGAAACCGTATGGCGTCAAGCCAACAAATACGGTGTTCCACGTCTTGTTTACGTAAACAAGATGGACCGTGCTGGTGCCAACTTCCTGCGCGTGATCGGTCAGATCAAGCAGCGCCTGGGTCACACCCCGGTGCCAATCCAGTTGGCTATCGGTTCCGAAGACAACTTCCAGGGTCAGATCGATCTGCTGACCATGGAAGCTGTTTACTGGAACGATGCTGACAAAGGTATGGTTCCTGTTCGCAAGCCTATCCCTGCTGAACTGCAGGAACTGGCTGACGAATGGCGCAACAACATGGTTGAAGCTGCGGCCGAAGCCAACGAAGAGCTGATGAACAAGTACCTCGAAGGTGAAGAACTCACCAACGTGGAAATCAAGGCAGCTCTGCGTCAGCGTACTATCGCTGGTGAGATCGTCTTGGCTGTTTGCGGTTCCTCGTTCAAGAACAAGGGTGTTCCCCTGGTTCTCGATGCTGTGATCGACTACCTGCCGGCACCAGTGGATATTCCTGCCATCAAGGGTACTGACCCGGATGACGAGACTATCGAACTGGAGCGTCATGCAGACGACGCAGAACCGTTCTCCGCTCTGGCATTTAAAATTGCCACCGACCCATTCGTGGGTACCTTGACCTTCGTCCGCGTTTACTCGGGCGTGTTGAACTCCGGCGACGGCGTGATCAACTCGGTTAAAGGCAAGAAAGAGCGCGTGGGTCGTATGGTGCAAATGCACGCAAACGCCCGCGAAGAGATCAAGGAAGTACGCGCTGGTGACATCGCGGCCTTGATCGGCATGAAGGACGTCACCACTGGTGAAACCTTGTGCAACGCTGACAAGCCAATCATCCTGGTTCGTATGGACTTCCCGGAGCCGGTTATTTCGGTTGCCGTAGAGCCTAAGACCAAGGATGACCAGGAAAAAATGGGTATTGCTCTGGGCAAACTTGCTCAGGAAGATCCATCTTTCCGCGTCAAGACTGATGAAGAGACTGGTCAAACGATCATCTCCGGCATGGGCGAGCTGCACCTGGACATCCTGGTCGACCGGATGCGCCGTGAGTTCAACGTCGAAGCCAACATCGGTAAGCCTCAGGTTTCCTATCGTGAGCGCATCACGAAGAACTGTGAAATCGAAGGCAAGTTCGTTCGTCAGTCCGGCGGTCGTGGTCAGTTCGGTCACTGCTGGATCCGTTTTGCTCCTGCTGACGAAGGTCAGGAAGGTCTGCAATTCGTGAACGAAGTAGTTGGTGGTGTTGTTCCTAAGGAATACATCCCGGCTATCCAGAAGGGTATCGAAGAGCAGATGAAGAACGGTGTTGTTGCCGGCTATCCGCTGATCGGCCTGAAAGCAACCGTTTTTGACGGTTCTTACCACGACGTCGACTCCAACGAGATGGCGTTTAAGGTGGCTGCTTCCATGGCAACCAAGCAACTGGCCCAGAAGGGCGGTGGTGAGTTGCTTGAGCCAATCATGGCGGTAGAAGTTGTTACACCTGAAGACTATATGGGTGATGTCATGGGCGACCTTAACCGTCGTCGCGGCATGATCTTGGGTATGGAAGACACGGTTTCCGGCAAAGTGATTCGCGCCGAGGTTCCGTTGGGTGAGATGTTCGGTTATGCGACCGACGTTCGCTCCATGTCTCAGGGTCGCGCAAGCTACTCTATGGAATTCAAAAAATACAACACAGCTCCGGCGCACATCGCTGAAACTGTATCCAAAAAACAAGGCTGATTCAGTCCTTTAGGCAAGGAGTTAATTGTCGTGGCTAAAGAAAAATTTGATCGTTCCCTACCGCACGTCAACGTTGGCACCATCGGTCACGTTGACCACGGTAAAACCACTCTGACTGCTGCTCTGACTCGCGTTTGCTCCGAAGTATTCGGTTCCGCAATCGTTGATTTCGATAAGATCGACAGCGCACCAGAAGAAAAAGCTCGTGGTATCACCATCAACACCGCGCACGTTGAATACAACTCGCTGATCCGTCACTACGCTCACGTTGACTGCCCAGGTCACGCTGACTATGTGAAGAACATGATCACCGGTGCTGCCCAGATGGACGGCGCGATCCTGGTTTGCTCGGCCGCTGATGGTCCGATGCCGCAAACCCGTGAGCACATCCTGCTGTCCCGCCAGGTTGGCGTTCCGTACATCGTGGTTTACCTGAACAAGGCTGACCTGGTAGACGACGCTGAGCTGCTGGAACTGGTTGAGATGGAAGTGCGCGATCTGCTGAGCACTTACGACTTCCCAGGCGACGACACTCCGATCATCATCGGTTCTGCTCGTATGGCTCTGGAAGGCAAAGACGATAACGAAATGGGCACCACGTCCGTTCGTAAACTGGTTGAGACTCTGGACAGCTACATCCCAGATCCAGTTCGTGTTATCGACAAGCCGTTCCTGATGCCAATCGAAGACGTATTCTCGATCTCCGGTCGCGGTACTGTTGTAACTGGTCGTATCGAGCGCGGTATCGTCAAGGTTCAAGATCCACTGGAAATCGTTGGTCTGCGTGACACTACCGTCACCACCTGCACCGGTGTTGAAATGTTCCGTAAGCTGCTCGACGAAGGTCGTGCTGGCGAGAACTGCGGCGTTCTGCTGCGTGGTACCAAGCGTGACGACGTTGAGCGTGGCCAGGTTCTGGTTAAGCCAGGTTCGGTTAAGCCGCACACCAAGTTCGAAGCTGAAGTGTACGTGCTGAGCAAAGAAGAAGGCGGCCGTCACACTCCGTTCTTCAAAGGCTACCGTCCACAGTTCTACTTCCGTACTACCGACGTAACCGGTAACTGCGAACTGCCGGAAGGCGTAGAAATGGTAATGCCAGGCGACAACATCAAAATGGTTGTCACCCTGATCAAAACCATCGCTATGGAAGACGGTCTGCGTTTCGCAATCCGTGAAGGCGGCCGTACCGTTGGTGCTGGCGTTGTAGCTAAAATCATCGAGTAATTATCTCTTCTGAGATAGCTCTGATGTTTTGAAAAGGCCCCCGCTCAGCGGGGGCCTTTTTTATTGGGTTGACACCTATCAGGGCCGTCTATAGAATTGCGCCTCCTTTTAACGGGCGTATTGCGCTCGCTGGGAATAGCAGCCGGAGTCTGAAATCCAATGCAAAATCAGCAAATCCGTATCAGGTTGAAGGCTTTTGACCATCGCCTGATCGACCAATCCACCCAGGAAATCGTGGAAACCGCGAAACGTACTGGTGCTCAAGTGCGTGGTCCAATTCCACTGCCTACCCGTAAAGAGCGGTTCACCGTTCTGGTCTCCCCGCACGTCAACAAAGACGCGCGTGACCAGTACGAGATCCGTACTCATAAGCGCGTACTGGACATCGTCCAGCCAACGGATAAAACCGTTGATGCACTTATGAAGCTTGATCTGGCGGCCGGTGTGGAAGTACAGATCAGCCTCGGCTAAGACTTGGGTCTTAGTCGTGTAACGCTCTGAAATGGGCGGCCATAGCGGGTGAAAGCCCCGTACACTCATGAGGTTTACAACATGACTATTGGTGTAGTCGGTCGTAAATGCGGTATGACCCGTATTTTCACCGAAGAAGGTGTCTCCATTCCGGTCACGGTCATTGAGATCGAGCCGAATCGCGTCACCCAGTTCAAAACTGAAGAAACCGATGGCTATCGTGCAGTGCAAGTCACTGTCGGCGAGCGTCGTGCTTCGCGCGTGACTGCTGCTCAAGCAGGTCACTTCGCTAAAGCAAACGTTGCAGCTGGTCGCACTGTTATGGAGTTCCGTCTCGAAGACGGCGACTACCAGGCTGGCGATCTGATCAACGCTGAAATCTTCGCCGCTGGTCAACTGGTTGATGTAACCGGTCAGTCCAAGGGTAAAGGCTTCCAGGGTACGATCAAGCGTTGGAATTTCCGTGGCCAAGACAACACTCACGGTAACTCCGTTTCCCACCGCGTCCCGGGCTCTATTGGCCAGTGCCAGACTCCTGGTCGTGTATTCAAGGGCAAAAAAATGTCCGGTCATATGGGCGCTGAGCGCGTGACCGTGCAGTCCCTCGAAGTAGTGCGCGTCGACGCTGAACGCAATCTGTTGTTGGTCAAGGGTGCTGTTCCTGGCGCTACTGGCGGCAACCTGGTTGTACGTCCAGCGGCCAAGGCTCGCGGTTAAGGGGAAGCTGACATGCAATTAAATGTAAATGACGCTCAAGCGATCGAAGTTTCCGAACTGACATTTGGCGGCGAATTCAACGAGACGCTGGTTCACCAAGCAGTCGTGGCCTACATGGCCGGCGGCCGTCAAGGTAGCAAGCAGCAAAAGACCCGTTCCGACGTACGTGGTGGCGGTAAGCGCCCTTGGCGTCAGAAAGGTACTGGCCGTGCTCGTGCCGGTACTATCCGTAGCCCAATCTGGCGTGGCGGCGGTACCACTTTCGCAGCTCGTCCACAGGATCACACTCAGAAGCTCAACAAGAAGATGTATCGCGCAGCACTGCGCTCCATCCTTGCTGAACTCGTGCGTACTGATCGTCTGGTCGTGGTTCAAGACTTCGCTGTTGAAAGTCCAAAAACCAAAGATCTGCTGGGCAAACTGAACAACATGAGCCTGACCGACGTTTTGATCGTGTCGGAAGCTGTTGATCAGAACCTGTACCTGGCTGCTCGCAACCTGCCACACGTTGATGTACGTGACGTGCAAGGTTCCGATCCAGTTAGTCTGATCGCATACGACAAGGTGTTGATCACCGTGTCGGCCGTGAAGAAATTCGAGGAGCTGCTGGGATGAACCAGGAACGCGTATTTAAAGTTCTGCTTGGCCCGCACGTTTCCGAAAAGGCTACGGTTCTGGCTGACAAGAAAGGCCAGTTCGTTTTCAAGGTTGCAACTGATGCAACCAAGCTGGAAATCAAGAAGGCCGTCGAAAGCCTGTTCAGCGTGAAAGTAGAGCGTGTTACTACCCTGAATGTTCTGGGTAAGAGCAAGCGCACTGCTCGCGGTCTGGGCAAGCGTAATGACTGGAAGAAGGCAGTTATCTCCCTTCAGCCAGGCCAAGATCTCGATTTCAGCAGCAGTGCTGAGTAAGGAAGGGGTGCATCATGGCAATCGTTAAATGCAAACCGACTTCCCCTGGCCGCCGTTTTGTGGTCAAGGTGGTCAACCAGGAGCTGCATAAAGGCGCTCCTCACGCACCGCTGCTCGAGAAAAAATCGAAGACTGGTGGTCGTAACAACAATGGTCGTATTACCACTCGTCACATCGGTGGTGGCCATAAGCAGCATTATCGTCTGGTCGATTTCCGTCGCAACGATAAAGATGGCATCTCTGCCACTGTCGAGCGTATCGAATACGATCCAAACCGTACTGCTCACATCGCTCTGCTGCTGTACGCAGATGGCGAGCGTCGCTACATCATCGCCCCTAAAGGCGTGAGTGCTGGTGACCAGCTGATCGCAGGTGCTTTGGCACCGATCAAGCCGGGCAACGCTCTGCAACTGCGTAACATTCCAGTTGGTAGCACCGTACACGGCATCGAATTGAAGCCAGGTAAAGGCGCGCAAATCGCTCGTTCCGCTGGTGCTTCGGCTCAGCTGATCGCTCGTGAAGGTGTCTACGTGACCCTGCGTCTGCGTTCTGGTGAGATGCGTAAAGTGCTGGCTGAATGCCGCGCGACCCTGGGTGAAGTCTCGAACTCCGAGCACAGCCTGCGTTCGCTGGGTAAAGCTGGTGCCAAACGCTGGCGTGGCGTTCGCCCAACCGTTCGTGGTGTTGCCATGAACCCGGTTGACCACCCACACGGTGGTGGTGAAGGTCGTACCTCTGGTGGTCGTCATCCGGTATCGCCATGGGGCTTCCCGACTAAGGGCGCGAAGACTCGTGGTAATAAGCGTACCGACAAAATGATCGTCCGTCGTCGCAAGTAAATAGAGGGATACGACAGTGCCACGTTCTCTGAAAAAAGGTCCTTTTATTGATCTTCACCTACTGAAGAAGATCGAAGTGGCGGCGGAAAAGAACGATCGCAAACCAGTTAAGACCTGGTCGCGTCGTTCGATGATCCTGCCACAAATGGTCGGTCTGACCATCGCAGTACACAACGGTCGTCAACACG
The DNA here is from genome assembly GCF_002742515.1 of Pseudomonas sp. 2822-15. Classification (NCBI taxonomy): domain Bacteria; kingdom Pseudomonadati; phylum Pseudomonadota; class Gammaproteobacteria; order Pseudomonadales; family Pseudomonadaceae; genus Pseudomonas; species Pseudomonas sp. 2822-15. Next base: position 22,690 of record NZ_LJRY01000206.1, read on the forward strand.
TCCCAGTTCTCGTTAACGAAGACATGGTCGGCCACAAACTGGGCGAGTTTGCCGGTACCCGCACTTATCGTGGGCACGTGGCAGACAAGAAAGCCAAGCGTTAAGGGGTTAGGAAATGGAAGTAGCCGCTAAGTTGTCGGGCGCTCGAATCTCCGCCCAGAAAGCCCGCTTGGTCGCCGACCAGATCCGCGGGAAGAAGGTGGGCGAAGCGCTCAACCTGTTGGCTTTCAGCAGTAAGAAAGCCGCCGAGATCATGAAGAAAGTGCTGGAGTCGGCCGTAGCCAACGCCGAGCATAACGAAGGCGCAGACGTTGATGACCTGAAGGTCAGCACCGTTTTCGTCAACGAAGGGCGTTCGCTGAAGCGCATCATGCCACGTGCCAAAGGCCGTGCTGATCGCATCGTCAAGCGGTCTTGCCATATCACTGTCAAGGTTGCTGACAAGTAACGGAGTCGAAGAGATGGGTCAGAAAGTACATCCCATTGGCATTCGCCTGGGAATCGTCAAGGAGCACACCTCCGTCTGGTACGCAGACGGTCGGACTTATGCGGACTATTTGTTCGCTGATCTGAAGGTGCGTGAGTATCTCCAAGACAAACTAAAAAGCGCGTCCGTAAGCCGTATCGATATCCATCGTCCGGCACAAACTGCACGTATCACCATCCACACCGCTCGTCCAGGTATCGTTATCGGGAAGAAAGGTGAAGATGTTGAGAAACTGCGTCAGGACCTGACCAAGCAAATGGGTGTGCCTGTGCACATCAATATCGAAGAGATCCGTAAGCCGGAGCTCGACGGTATGCTGGTTGCGCAGAGCGTAGCTCAGCAGCTGGAGCGTCGTGTAATGTTCCGTCGCGCTATGAAGCGCGCTGTACAGAACGCCATGCGCATTGGTGCCAAAGGCATCAAAATCCAAGTGAGCGGTCGTCTCGGCGGTGCTGAAATCGCACGTACTGAATGGTATCGCGAAGGTCGTGTGCCACTGCACACCCTGCGTGCCGACATCGACTATGCCAACTACGAAGCTCACACCACTTACGGTGTGATCGGTGTAAAGGTTTGGATCTTCAAGGGCGAAGTAATTGGTGGTCGCCAAGAAGAACTGAAACCACAAGCACCAGCGCCTCGTAAAAAAGCTGCTAAGTAAGGGGTACGCCAAATGTTGCAACCTAAGCGTACGAAGTTCCGCAAGCAGATGACAGGCCACAACCGTGGTCTGGCTCAGCGCGGTAGCAAAGTCAGCTTCGGCGAGTTCGCGCTGAAGTCTGTAGCTCGTGGTCGTCTCACCGCTCGTCAGATCGAGTCAGCGCGTCGTGCACTGACCCGTCACGTTAAACGTGGCGGCAAGATCTGGATCCGTGTATTCCCGGACAAGCCGATCTCCAAAAAACCTCTCGAGGTTCGGATGGGTAAAGGTAAGGGTAACGTGGAATACTGGGTAGCCCAGATTCAGCCAGGCAAAGTCCTGTATGAAATCGAGGGTGTAACTGAAGAGCTGGCGCGTGAGGCTTTTGCCCTGGCTGCTGCAAAGCTGCCGCTCGCCACCGCCTTTGTTAAACGGACGGTGATGTGATGAAAGCGAATGAACTTCGTGAAAAATCCGCACAGCAGCTGAACGAGCAACTGCTCGGCCTGCTGCGCGACCAGTTCAATCTGCGTATGCAGAAAGCAACTGGCCAGTTGGGGCAGTCTCATCTGCTCTCGCAAGTTAAGCGTGACATCGCTCGCGTGAAGACTGTGCTCAACCAGCAGGCAGGTAAGTGATCATGGCTGAAGCCGAAAAGACTGTCCGTACGCTGACTGGCCGTGTTGTCAGCGACAAGATGGACAAAACCATCACCGTACTGATCGAGCGTCGCGTTAAGCACCCGATCTACGGTAAATATGTTAAGCGTTCGACTAAGCTGCACGCGCACGACGAAACCAACCAGTGCCACATCGGCGACAAAGTCACTATTCGTGAAACTCGTCCGCTGGCCAAGACCAAGTCTTGGGCACTGGTTGATGTTCTCGAACGCGCTGTGGAAGTCTAAGGACTAGGGGTCGGAGAAATTATATGATTCAGACTCAATCCATGCTCGATGTGGCCGATAACAGCGGCGCTCGCCGTGTTATGTGCATCAAGGTGCTGGGTGGCTCCCATCGTCGTTACGCTGGTATCGGTGACATCATCAAAGTTACCGTGAAGGAAGCAATTCCTCGCGGTAAAGTGAAAAAAGGCCAAGTGATGACTGCTGTTGTAGTCCGCACTCGTCACGGCGTACGCCGTGCTGATGGCTCTATTATCCGCTTTGATGGCAACGCTGCTGTTCTTCTGAACAACAAGCAAGAGCCGATCGGCACCCGTATCTTTGGGCCAGTGACCCGTGAGCTTCGTACTGAGAAGTTCATGAAGATCGTCTCGCTCGCCCCAGAAGTGCTGTAAGGAGATCCGACATGCAAAAGATTCGTCGTGACGACGAGATCATCGTGATCGCCGGCAAAGACAAAGGTAAGCGCGGTAAGGTGCTTAAGGTTCTCGCTAATAACCGTCTGGTTATCGGCGGTCTGAACCTGGTTAAGCGTCATACCAAGCCTAACCCGATGTCGGGCGTACAAGGCGGTATCGTCGAAAAAGAAGCTCCACTGGACGCTTCTAACGTCGCCATTTTCAACGGCGAAACCAACAAGGCTGACCGCGTTGGTTTCAAAGTAGAAGACGGCAAGAAAATTCGTGTCTTCAAGTCGACCCAAAAAGCGGTTGATGCTTGAACACTGCTAGGTAGAAGACCATGGCACGACTAAAAGAGATTTACTGGAAAGAAATCGCACCGAAGCTTAAGGAAGAACTTAAGCTTTCGAACGTGATGGAAGTTCCACGCGTTACCAAAATCACCCTGAACATGGGTCTGGGCGAAGCGGTCGGTGACAAAAAAGTCATCGAGCACGCTGTTGCTGACCTGGAAAAGATCACCGGTCAAAAAGTCGTTGTGACTTACGCTCGGAAATCCATCGCTGGCTTTAAAGTCCGTGAAGGTTGGCCGATCGGCGTCAAAGTGACTCTGCGCCGTGAGCGTATGTATGAATTCCTGGATCGTCTGCTGTCGATCTCCCTGCCTCGGGTTCGCGACTTCCGCGGCCTGAATGCCAAGTCCTTCGATGGTCGTGGTAACTACAGCATGGGCGTGAAAGAGCAGATCATCTTCCCGGAAATCGACTACGACAAGATCGATGCTCTCCGCGGTCTGGACATCACCCTGACCACCACTGCCAAGAACGATGATGAAGGTCGCGCCCTGTTGCGTGCTTTCAAATTCCCGTTCCGCAACTGATTGGAGTAGGACCATGGCCAAGATGAGCATGAAAAACCGCGAGCTGAAGCGTCAGCTCACGGTTGCCAAGTACGCCAAGAAGCGTGCAGCACTGAAAGCAATCATCGTTGATCTGAACGCAAGTCCAGAAGCACGTTGGGAAGCGACAGTTGCTCTGCAGAAGCAGCCACGTGACGCAAGCGCTTCGCGCATGCGTAACCGCTGCCGCCTGACCGGTCGTCCACACGGCGTTTACCGCAAGTTCGGCCTCGGCCGTAACAAACTGCGTGAAGCGGCAATGCGTGGTGACGTACCAGGTCTGGTTAAAGCCAGCTGGTAAGTACTTTCAACGTCCTGGCGGGCAGAATCGCAAGATACTGACCGCCGGTGACCTTGAATCTGGATCAAGCCCCTTTTGGGGCTTGTTTCATTTCCGGAGTGTGTCTAAAATACGCGGCTCGCCTGAGCCCGTGTTTTTTATGGCCGGAGATTCTCGGCGACATATGTAGCCGCAAGGCTAATTTTTTTGTATTAGGAGCGTCTAGCCCATGAGTATGCAGGACCCGTTAGCGGACATGCTAACTCGTATCCGTAATGCCCAGATGGCTGAAAAGTCCGTCGTAAGCATGCCATCTTCCAAGTTGAAGGTAGCTGTTGCCAAAGTCCTGAAAGACGAAGGCTACATTGCGGGTTATCAGATCAGCAGCGAAACCAAGCCACTGCTGTCCATCGAGCTGAAGTACTTCGAAGGCCGTTCGGTCATTGAAGAAGTGAAGCGCGTTAGCCGTCCAGGCCTGCGTCAGTACAAGTCCGCTGAAGATCTGCCGAAAGTTCGTGGCGGTCTGGGCGTGTCTATCGTCTCCACCAACAAAGGTGTGATGACGGATCGTGCTGCGCGCGCTGCCGGTGTCGGCGGCGAAGTTCTTTGCACTGTGTTCTAAGGGGGGATAAGCATGTCTCGCGTCGCTAAGAACCCCGTTAAGCTGCCAGCCGGTGTCGAAGTAAAATTCGCAGGCCAACAGCTTTCGGTGAAGGGTGCCAAGGGCACTCTTGAACTGAACATCCATTCGTCCGTTGAGATCGTTGAAGAAGCTGGTGAGCTGCGTTTCGCTGCTCGCAATGGCGATCAACAAACTCGCGCAATGGCCGGTACCACGCGTGCGTTGGTAAACAACATGGTCCAAGGCGTAAGCCAAGGCTTCGAGCGTAAGCTCCAGCTGGTCGGTGTTGGTTACAAAGCGCAAGCAAAAGGCACGGTTTTGAACCTGGCCCTTGGCTTCTCGCACCCAGTGGATTACGAACTGCCGGAAGGCATCACCGCTGAGACCCCTAGCCAAACCGATATCCTGATCAAGGGTATTGATAAGCAGCTGGTAGGTCAGGTGGCCGCTGAGATCCGCGACTTCCGTCCACCAGAGCCGTACAAAGGCAAAGGTGTGCGCTACGCGGACGAAGTCGTCCGTCGTAAAGAAGCCAAGAAGAAGTAGGGCATAGCAAATGACCGACAAAAAAGTTACTCGACTGCGTCGCGCTCGCAAAGCACGCCTGAAAATGCACGAACTCGAAGTCGTGCGTCTCTGCGTGTACCGCTCGTCGCAGCACATCTACGCCCAGGTCATCTCGGCCGACGGCAACAAAGTCCTGGCCAGCGCCTCGACTTTGGATAAAGAACTGCGTGATGGTGCCACCGGCAACATCGACGCGGCCACAAAGGTTGGCCAGCTGGTCGCTACACGTGCTAAGGCCGTGGGCGTCTCGCAAGTGGCTTTCGACCGCTCTGGCTTCAAGTACCACGGTCGCGTGAAAGCGCTGGCTGATGCTGCTCGTGAAGCTGGGCTGGAGTTCTAAGTTATGTCAAATAACGACCAAAAGCGCGACGAAGGCTACATTGAGAAGCTGGTTCAAGTTAACCGCGTAGCCAAAACCGTTAAAGGCGGCCGTATCTTCACTTTCACCGCGTTAACCGTGGTGGGTGATGGTAAAGGGCGTGTTGGCTTCGGCCGTGGCAAGTCACGTGAAGTGCCTGCTGCGATCCAGAAGGCAATGGAAGCTGCTCGTCGCAACATGATCCAAGTTGATCTGAACGGCACCACGCTGCAGTACGCAATGAAGTCCGCTCACGGCGCTTCGAAGGTGTACATGCAGCCTGCTTCTGAAGGTACCGGTATCATCGCTGGCGGCGCTATGCGTGCTGTCCTCGAAGTTGCTGGCGTCCAGAACGTTCTGGCCAAGTGCTACGGCTCGACTAACCCGGTAAACGTGGTTCACGCCACTTTCAAGGGTTTGAAAGCTATGCAATCTCCTGAGTCCATCGCTGCCAAGCGTGGTCTGACTGTCAAGGAGATCTTCTGATCATGGCTACCGTTAAAGTAACGCTGATCAAAAGCATGACCGGCCGCATTCCTAACCACAAACTGTGCGTTAAAGGTTTGGGTCTGCGTCGCATCGGTCACACTGTAGAAGTCCAGGATACTCCCGAGAATCGCGGGATGATCAACAAGGCTTACTACATGCTGCGTGTAGAGGGTTAATCGATGAAACTCAATGATCTGAGTCCAGCGCCGGGTTCCCGTCGCGAAAAGCATCGTCCGGGCCGTGGTATCGGTAGCGGTTTGGGTAAGACTGGTGGCCGTGGCCACAAAGGTCAAACCTCCCGCTCCGGTGGCACCATTGCTCCTGGCTTTGAAGGCGGTCAACAGCCGCTGCATCGTCGCCTGCCTAAGTTCGGTTTCGTATCCCTGAAAGCCATGGATCGCGCAGAAGTGCGTCTGTCCGAGCTGGCTAAAGTGGAAGGCGATATCGTTACTGTGCAGACCCTGAAAGATGCCAACGTGATCAACGTCAACGTACAGCGTGTGAAAATCATGCTGTCCGGTGAAGTGACTCGCGCTGTCACTATCGGCAAGGGAATCGGCGCCACCAAAGGTGCGCGTTCGGCTATCGAAGCAGCTGGCGGCAAGTTCGAGGAATAAATGGCTAAGCAAGGTGCTCTCTCAGCGCTCGGCAAAGGCGGTATGTCTGAACTTTGGGCTCGTCTGCGTTTTCTGTTCCTGGCGATTATCGTCTACCGAATAGGCGCACACATCCCGGTTCCAGGTATCAACCCGGACCGACTCGCAGACCTGTTTCGACAGAATGAGGGGACCATTCTTAGCTTGTTCAACATGTTTTCCGGCGGCGCGCTGGAACGGATGAGCATCTTTGCACTGGGGATCATGCCGTACATTTCGGCATCGATCATCATGCAGTTGATGACCGCTGTGAGCCCGCAGCTGGAGCAGTTGAAGAAGGAAGGTGAAGCTGGCCGTCGCAAGATTAGCCAGTACACCCGCTACGGCACTGTCGTTCTCGCCCTGGTTCAAGCTATCGGCATGTCCGTTGGCCTGGCGGGGCAGGGCGTTGCGTTCACTGGTGACTTTGGCTTCTATTTCGTCGCGGTATCCACGTTTGTGGCTGGTGCGATGTTCATGATGTGGCTGGGTGAGCAGATTACTGAGCGTGGTGTTGGTAACGGTATCTCGATGTTGATTTTCGCAGGTATCGTCGCCGGTCTTCCGAGAGCAATTGGGCAGTCTTTCGAGTCTGCACGTCAGGGTGATATCAATATCTTCGCCTTGGTTGCCATCGGTTTGCTGGCAGTAGCGATTATCGGTTTTGTGGTGTTCATTGAGCGTGGCCAGCGTCGTATTGCTGTTCACTACGCCAAGCGTCAGCAGGGCCGCAAGGTCTTTGCTGCGCAGACCAGCCACTTGCCGCTGAAAGTGAATATGGCCGGTGTTATTCCGGCAATTTTCGCGAGCAGCATTTTGCTGTTTCCGGCTTCGTTGGGTACCTGGTTTGGTCAGTCTGAAAATATGGGCTGGCTGCAGGACCTCTCTCAGTCGATCGCTCCTGGTCAGCCGTTGAATATTCTGCTGTTTAGTGCAGGGATTATTTTCTTCTGCTTCTTCTATACGGCGTTGATGTTCAATCCGAAAGACGTAGCGGAAAACCTGAAGAAGTCCGGTGCCTTTATTCCGGGTATCCGTCCAGGTGAGCAGTCGGCACGCTACATTGATGGCGTTCTGACTCGTTTGACCCTGTTCGGTGCTCTATATATGACGGCCGTGTGCTTGCTTCCCCAGTTCCTGGTGGTTGCAGCAAACGTTCCGTTCTACCTTGGCGGGACCTCGTTGCTGATCGTGGTCGTGGTTGTGATGGACTTCATGTCCCAAGTACAATCGCACCTCGTTTCGCACCAGTACGAATCCCTGATGAAGAAAGCCAACCTGAAGGGCTACGGCAGCGGCATGTTGCGCTGAGTACCCCATAAGGTTCGAGGAGTTGGTGATGAAAGTTCGTGCATCGGTGAAAAAGCTGTGCCGTAACTGCAAGATTATTCGCCGCGAAGGTGTTGTTCGAGTAATTTGCAGCGCGGAACCGCGTCACAAACAGCGCCAAGGCTGAGTGTGATCCGCTTGAAGCCCGGCAGCTAGTGCGCTGCCGGGTTGATTATTTGTTATTACAGCGATATTATCTCGCGCCCTATTTCTTGGCTTCCGGGGCGTAGGTAGCTGTCAATTGGAGTCCCACTGAATGGCCCGTATTGCAGGCGTTAACATTCCAGATAACAAGCACACTGTTATCTCGCTGACCTACATCTATGGTGTTGGTCGCACTACTGCGCAGAAAATTTGCGCAGACACTGGGGTAAACCCAGCCGCAAAGATCAAGGATCTGAGCGACGAGCAGATTGAGCTGTTGCGTGGCGAAGTGGCGAAGTTCACCACTGAAGGTGACCTGCGTCGCGAAATCAACATGAAAATCAAGCGTTTGATGGACCTCGGTTGCTACCGTGGTCTGCGTCATCGTCGTGGTCTTCCAGTACGCGGTCAGCGTACCAAGACTAACGCGCGTACCCGTAAAGGTCCGCGTAAGCCGATCCGCAAGTAATCGCCCACGCGAATCGACAGGAAAATTATCATGGCAAAACCTGCTGCTCGTCCTCGTAAAAAAGTTAAAAAGACAGTGGTTGATGGCATCGCCCACATCCATGCTTCTTTTAACAACACCATCGTGACCATCACCGACCGTCAAGGTAACGCGCTGTCTTGGGCTACCTCTGGTGGTTCGGGTTTCCGCGGTTCCCGCAAGTCCACTCCGTTTGCTGCTCAAGTAGCTGCTGAACGTGCTGGTCAAGCTGCGCTGGAATACGGCCTGAAAAACCTCGACGTTAACGTCAAAGGTCCAGGTCCAGGTCGTGAGTCTGCTGTCCGTGCTTTGAACGGCTGTGGCTATAAGATCGCCAGCATCACCGACGTGACGCCAATCCCGCACAACGGGTGCCGTCCGCCGAAGAAGCGCCGCGTGTAATCCAGGAGATTGTAAAGAATGGCTCGTTACATTGGTCCAAAATGCAAACTCGCTCGTCGCGAAGGCACCGATCTCTTCTTGAAGAGCGGCGTGCGCGCGATCGAATCGAAGTGCAACATTGAAGCAGCACCTGGTATCCACGGCCAACGCCGCGGTCGCCAGTCCGATTACGGCACCCAACTGCGTGAAAAGCAGAAGGTCCGTCGTATCTACGGCGTTCTCGAGCGTCAGTTCAGCGGCTACTACAAAGAAGCTGCTGGCAAGAAAGGTGCAACCGGTGAAAACCTGCTGCAACTGCTCGAATGCCGTTTGGACAACGTTGTATACCGTATGGGCTTTGGTTCGACTCGTGCCGAATCCCGTCAGCTGGTATCGCACAAATCCGTCAGCGTAAACGGCCAAACCGTTAACGTTCCGTCCTACCAGGTTCGTGCTGGTGACGTGGTCGCGATTCGCGAGAAAGCAAAAAACCAACTTCGCATTGTCCAAGCTCTCGATCTGTGTGCCCAACGTGGCCGCGTAGAATGGGTAGAAGTAGACACTGAGAAGAAGTCGGGCGTTTTCAAGAACGTTCCTGCTCGCAGTGATCTGTCCGCCGACATCAACGAAAGCCTGATTGTCGAGCTCTACTCCAAGTAAGGGCTAGAAAATAGGTGCATCCATGCAGATTTCGGTAAATGAGTTCCTGACACCCCGCCACATTGATGTGCAGGTTGTCAGTCCAACCCGCGCCAAGATCACTCTCGAGCCTCTCGAGCGTGGTTTTGGCCACACCCTGGGCAACGCGCTGCGCCGCATCCTGTTGTCCTCAATGCCCGGCTGTGCAGTAGTCGAGGCCGAGATTGACGGTGTGCTCCACGAGTACAGCGCCATCGAAGGTGTACAGGAAGACGTAATTGAAATCCTGTTGAACCTTAAAGGTCTGGCTATCAAGCTGCACGGCCGTGACGAAGTTACGCTGACCTTGTCGAAGAAGGGTTCGGGGGTGGTTACCGCTGCCGATATTCAGCTGGATCATGATGTCGAGATCGTTAATCCCGATCACGTAATCGCTAACCTGGCGTCTAACGGCGCCCTGAACATGAAGCTCACCGTAGCTCGTGGTCGTGGTTATGAACCGGCCGACTCGCGTCAGAGCGATGAAGACGAAAGCCGCAGCATTGGTCGCTTGCAGCTTGACTCTTCGTTCAGCCCGGTTCGCCGTATCGCATACGTGGTGGAAAACGCCCGTGTCGAGCAGCGTACTAACCTGGACAAGCTGGTTATTGATCTGGAAACCAACGGTACTCTGGATCCTGAAGAGGCTATCCGCCGCGCTGCAACCATTCTGCAACAGCAGTTGGCTGCGTTCGTCGACCTCAAAGGTGACAGCGAACCAGTGGTAATCGAGCAGGAAGACGAGATCGATCCGATCCTGCTTCGCCCGGTTGACGATCTGGAACTGACTGTACGTTCGGCTAACTGCCTTAAGGCGGAAAACATTTACTACATCGGCGACCTGATTCAGCGTACCGAAGTAGAACTGTTGAAGACTCCGAACCTGGGCAAGAAATCCTTGACTGAAATCAAGGACGTTCTGGCCTCCCGCGGTCTGTCCCTCGGCATGCGCCTCGACAACTGGCCGCCTGCAAGTCTTAAGAAGGACGACAAGGCGACTGCCTGATCGTCGTAATCACCGAACGTGAGTTTGGTAAGGAATGAACCATGCGTCATCGTAAAAGTGGTCGTCACCTGAGCCGTACCAGCTCGCACCGCAAGGCCATGTTTCAAAACATGGCGGTGTCGCTGTTCGAGCACGAGCTGATCAAAACTACACTGCCGAAAGCTAAAGAACTGCGTCGCGTTGCTGAGCCGCTGATCACTTTGGCCAAGACAGACAGCCTGGCTAACCGCCGTTTGGTTTTCGACCGTACTCGTTCGAAAGCTATCGTTGGTAAGCTCTTCAACGACCTGGGCAAGCGTTACGCTACCCGTGAGGGTGGCTACCTGCGCATCCTCAAGTGCGGCTTCCGCACTGGCGACAACGCGCCAATGGCGTACGTCGAGTTGGTTGATCGTGCTACTGCCGGCGAAGCTGTAAGCGCCGAGTAAGACGACACGCTGTAACGAAGAACCGGGCCTAGTGCCCGGTTTTTTGTGGGCGATAGAAAAGCCGTCTATATTTCTCAAGTCACTGTCGGTTCTCTTCTTAAACAAACTCTACTCGCCCTGATGGGTGTTAGTTATTTTCTATCAAAGTCCATGATTTAATGCATTTGATGGTGTCATCTTGATGGTCAATACTCCCTCCAAGCCGATTAGCCGGCAGTTCTAAGCCTGACCTGAGGAAGATTGAGCATGAGTACAATTCTGACTACCGCCAGCGGCGCTCCCGTCGCTGATAACCAGAACTCCCGCACGGCGGGCCCGCGTGGCCCATTGCTGCTCGATGACTTCCACCTCATCGAAAAACTGGCGCACTTCAACCGTGAGAACATTCCTGAGCGTCGTGTGCACGCCAAGGGTTCAGGCGCCTACGGCACTTTTACGGTCACCCGCGATATCACCCAATACACACGCGCGAAACTGTTTGAAGCCGTCGGAAAGCAGACGCCGACTTTCCTGCGGTTCTCCACCGTTGGGGGCGAGCGTGGTTCGGCGGATACGGCTCGCGATCCGCGTGGTTTTGCGCTGAAGCACTATACCGAAGAGGGTAACTGGGACATTGTTGGCAACAACACGCCGGTATTTTTCATTCGTGACCCACTGAAGTTCCCTGACTTCATCCATACCCAAAAGCGTTTGCCGCAAACGAACTTGAAGAGCGGGCAGATGGTCTGGGACTTTTGGTCATGGTCCCCAGAGGCATTGCACCAGATCACAATTTTGTTTTCGGACCGTGGCACCCCTGATGGGTACCGCCATATGCATGGCTTCGGTAGTCATACCTACAGCTTGGTCAATGCCAAAGGCGAGCGCCATTGGGTCAAGTGGCACTACAAAACCCAGCAAGGTATCAAGAACCTGACACCTGAGGAGGCAACGCGCATTGCCGGTACGGATCCTGATTACGCTCAGCGCGACCTGTTTGGGGCAATTGAACGGGGTGACTTCCCTAAATGGGACGTGTGCATCCAGGTCATGACAGAGGCTCAGGCCGCTGCTCACTACGAAAACCCTTTCGATGTGACTAAAACCTGGTCGCAGCAGGAGTTTCCGTTGATCAAGGTGGCTGAGTTGGAGCTGAACCGTAATCCAGAGAATTACTTTGCTGAAGTCGAGCAGGCATGCTTCGGTCCAAGCAATATGGTTCCGGGTGTTGGTCTGTCGCCAGATCGCATGCTTCAAGGCCGGGTGTTTGCCTACGCCGATGCTCATCGCTATCGTGTTGGCACCAACCACCAGCAATTGCCGGTCAACGCGCCAATAATTCCAGTCAATAACAATCAGCGCGACGGTTCCATGTCCGTTGGTTTTGGTGGTGCGTCTCCAAACTATGAACCAAACAGCTATGCCGATGCACCCAAACAAGCACCGCAATATGCCGAGCCGTCATTGGCGCTGAGCGGCGCTGCCGATCGTTATGACCACCGTGAAGACACTGACTACACCAGCCACGCCGGTGCGTTGTTCCGTCTGATGAGCGACGCTCAGAAGGCCTTGCTGATCAACAACATTGCCGGTTCAATGGCAGGTGTTAGCAGCGACGTGATTCGGCGCGTACTTCCGTACTTTTTCGAAGCGGACCCTGCTTATGGCCAGGGCATTTCAACCGCAGTGGGCGTAACGCTTAGCTGACTCTAAACGAGAAGCAGAACCGCCCTCATTTGGGCGGTTTTTGCGTTATTTCCGCCACTTTTCTCGGAATATCTTCGCTTTTCTGCCGTTTGTCCCGTGACCTTCGAGTCAGCATGGTTCAAACTACAGACTTTCAAGCAGGGAGATGTAGGGCGATGCAAGGTCACCCCGACGTAATCGATTACCTCAACACGTTGCTGACGGGCGAACTGGCAGCTCGTGACCAATATTTCATCCATTCGCGTATGTACGAAGACTGGGGCTTTACCGAGCTTTACGAGCGTATCAACCACGAAATGGAAGAAGAGGCACAGCACGCCGATGCGCTGATGCGCCGTATCCTGATGCTCGAGGGCACGCCGCGCATGCGTCCCGACGACCTGGACGTGGGCACCACGGTGCCTGATATGCTCGCTGCCGACCTTCGTCTCGAGTACAAGGTGCGTGCCGCGCTCTGCAAGGGCATCGAGCTCTGCGAGCAGCACAACGACTATGTCACTCGCGAGATCTTGCGCGTGCAGTTGAATGACACCGAAGAAGATCACACCTACTGGCTTGAAAAGCAGTTGGGGTTGATCAAGTTGATTGGTCTGGAGAATTACCTGCAATCGCAGTTCTGATTCCAGCTACAAAAAAGCCCCTGTCACCGCAAAGTGACAGGGGCTTTTTCATGAGCGCGATAAATCAGGCTTTGTCGCGCGCCAACAGTGGCTTCAAGTAGTAACCAGTATGCGACTGCGGCATCTCGGAGACCTGCTCCGGCGTGCCCACCGCAATGATCTGGCCACCCTTGGAGCCGCCTTCCGGCCCCAGGTCTACCAGCCAGTCGGCGGTCTTGATCACGTCGAGGTTGTGCTCGATCACCACGACTGTATTGCCGTGGTCACGCAAGCGGTGCAATACGTCGAGCAATTGCTGAATATCCGCAAAGTGCAGGCCTGTGGTCGGCTCATCAAGGATATACAGGGTCTTGCCCGTATCGCGCTTGGACAACTCACGGGACAACTTCACCCGCTGCGCCTCACCGCCCGACAACGTAGTCGCCGACTGCCCCAGCTTGATGTACGACAGGCCCACATCCATCAACGTCTGCAGCTTGCGCGCCAATGCCGGAACCGCGTCGAAGAACTCCCGCGCTTCCTCGATGGTCATCTCCAGGGTTTCGTGGATGTTCTTGCCCTTGTACTTGATCTCCAGGGTCTCGCGGTTGTAGCGCTTGCTCTTGCACACATCGCACGGCACGTAGATGTCCGGCAGGAAGTGCATCTCCACTTTGATCAGGCCATCGCCCTGGCATGCTTCGCAGCGGCCACCCTTGACGTTGAACGAGAACCGGCCAGGCCCATAGCCCCGTGAGCGAGACTCTGGCACGCCGGCAAACAGTTCGCGTATCGGCGTGAACAACCCGGTATAGGTTGCGGGGTTCGAGCGGGGTGTGCGGCCAATCGGGCTTTGGTCGATATCGACCACCTTGTCCAGGTGCTCCAGGCCCTTGATGCTGTCGTGTGCAGCCGCTTCCAGGGTGGTCGCGCCGTTCAGGGCGGTGGCACTCAGGGGGAACAGCGTGTTGTTGATCAGCGTCGATTTGCCCGAGCCGGAAACACCGGTCACGCAGGTCAGCAGGCCCAGCGGAATCTCCAGGTCGACATTGCGCAGGTTGTTGCCGCGCGCGCCCTTGAGGTGCAACGCCATTTTTTTGTTACGTGGCGTGCGCTTGGCTGGCACTGCGATTTTCACGCGACCGGACAGGTATTTGCCGGTCAACGAGTCCGGGTGAGCCATCACTTCGGCAGGCGTGCCCTCAGCCACAATATGCCCGCCATGCACACCCGCACCTGGGCCGATGTCGACCACGTAATCGGCCAGGCGAATCGCGTCTTCATCGTGCTCAACCACGATCACCGTGTTGCCGATATCGCGCAGGTGTTTGAGCGTACCCAGCAGGCGATCATTGTCACGTTGGTGCAGGCCGATCGACGGCTCGTCGAGGATGTACAGAACGCCCACCAGGCCGGCACCGATCTGGCTGGCCAAGCGAATCCGCTGGGCCTCACCACCGGACAAGGTATCCGCGCTGCGATCCAGCGACAGGTAGTCCAGGCCGACGTTGACCAGGAACTGCAAGCGCTCACGAATTTCCTTGAGAATCTTGTCGGCAATTTCCCCACGGCGACCGGTCAGCTTGAGCACACCGAAGTATTCACAGGCATCGCCGATCGGCAGGTTGGTGACCGCCGGCAATGTTTTCTCACCGACCCACACATGCCGCGCCTCGCGACGCAGGCGCGTGCCGCGGCAGTCCGGGCAAGGTTGGGTGCTGAGGAATTTCGCCAGCTCTTCGCGCACGCTGGCCGACTCGGTCTCGCGGTAGCGACGTTCCAGGTTCGGCACAATGCCTTCGAACGGGTGGGAGCGCTTGACGATATCGCCACGGTCGTTCAGGTACTTGAAGTCGACGTTCTGCGAACCACTGCCGTGCAGGATGACTTTCTGCTGCTCGGCCGGCAGTTGGTTGAACGGCACTTCCAGGCTGAATTTGTAGTGCGACGCCAACGACCCCAGCATCTGGAAGTAATAGACGTTGCGCCTGTCCCAGCCGCGTATTGCGCCCTCCGCCAACGTCAGGTCACCATTGACCAGGCGCTTGATGTCGAAGAACTGCTTCACCCCAAGGCCATCGCACGTCGGGCAGGCACCGGCCGGGTTGTTGAAGGAAAACAGCTTGGGTTCCAATTCGCTGATCGCATGGCCGCAGATCGGGCAGGCAAAACGTGCGGAGAAGATGATCTCTTCGCCGGGCTCCTCATCCATTGGTGCGACCAGGGCAATGCCATCGGCCAGCTTCAGCGCGGTCTCGAACGATTCCGCCAAACGCTGCTGCAAATCGGCACGTACTTTAAAGCGGTCGACCACCACATCAATCGAATGCTTCTTTTGCTTGTCGAGTTTCGGCGCTTCATCCAGCTCATACAGCTTGCCGTTGATGCGCGCCCGCACAAAGCCCTGGGCACGCAGCTCTTCGAAGACCGACAGGTGCTCACCCTTGCGCTCACGGATCACTGGCGCCAGCAGCATCAGCTTGGCGCCTTCCGGCTGGGCCAGTACCAGGTCGACCATCTGGCTGACGGTCTGGGCTTCCAGCGGAATATCGTGGTCCGGGCAACGGGGAATACCTACGCGGGCATACAGCAGACGCAGGTAGTCGTAGATCTCGGTGATGGTGCCCACGGTGGAGCGCGGGTTGTGGGAGGTCGACTTCTGTTCGATGGAAATCGCCGGCGACAGGCCTTCGATGGTGTCGACGTCGGGTTTTTCCATCATCGACAGGAACTGCCGGGCATAGGCCGACAGCGATTCAACATAGCGGCGCTGGCCCTCGGCATACAGCGTGTCGAACGCCAGGGACGATTTGCCCGAGCCGGACAAGCCGGTGATGACGATCAGTTTGTCCCGGGGCAGGGTCAGGTCGATGTTCTTCAGGTTGTGGGTTCTAGCCCCACGAATCAGGATCTTGTCCAAGATGGCCTCGCACGGCGGGCGTAAATAATGCCGGAGTATACGGCTAAAGACTGGATGAATATACACTGTCAAAGTGCCGGGTGCAGCCTTAGATGAAAGCTGCGCGGCAAAGCGCCGCATATACCCTCTCAATCGATGGGACTGGTAGAATCGCCGCCGGTTCACACGAGGTTTTTCCATGCACGATCCCCACAGCGAACGCACGAGTAGCGGCGAGACCCGAGCAGCAAGCGGTCTGGCCCTGGTGTTCGCGTTCCGTATGCTAGGCATGTTTATGGTGTTGCCGGTGCTGGCGACCTATGGAATGGATCTCGCAGGAGCGACCCCCGCACTGATCGGCTTGGCGATTGGCGCCTATGGCCTGACCCAGGCGCTTTTTCAGATTCCGTTCGGGATCATTTCCGACCGTATCGGCCGGCGTCCCGTCATCTATCTGGGGCTGATCGTGTTCGCCCTCGGGAGTGTGCTCGCGGCGCAATCCGATTCGATCTGGGGGGTGATTGCCGGGCGCGTCCTACAGGGCGCCGGGGCGATTTCCGCGGCAGTGATGGCGCTGCTCTCGGACCTGACCCGTGAACAACACCGTACCAAGGCCATGGCCATGATCGGCATGACCATCGGCCTGTCCTTCGCCGTTGCGATGGTGGTCGGCCCCTTGCTGACCCGCGCCTTCGGTTTGCACGGGCTGTTCCTCGCCACCGGCGGCATGGCGTTGTTCGGCATCGTGATCGTGGCCTTCATGGTGCCGCGCTCTACCGGCACGCTGGCGCACCGTGAGTCGGGCGTTGCACGCAAGGCGTTACTGCCGACGCTCAAGCACCCGGACCTGCTGCGCCTGGATTTAGGTATCTTCGTGTTGCACGCAATGCTGATGTGCAGCTTCGTCGCGTTGCCCCTGGCACTGGTGCAAAAAGCCGGTTTGCCCAAGGAGCAGCACTGGTGGGTGTACCTCACCGCCTTGCTGATTTCGTTCTTCGCCATGATCCCGTTCATCATCTACGGCGAGAAGAAACGCAAAATGAAACGAGTTTTGCTCGGCGCCGTCGCGACGCTGATGCTCACTGAGCTATTCTTCTGGCAGTTCGGCGACAGCCTGCGGGCACTGGTCATTGGTACGGTGGTGTTTTTCACCGCATTCAACCTGCTGGAGGCATCATTGCCTTCGTTGATCAGCAAAGTTTCACCGGCCGGCGGTAAGGGCACGGCGATGGGGGTGTATTCCACCAGCCAGTTCCTCGGTTCGGCGCTGGGCGGCATCATGGGTGGCTGGATGTTCCAGCATGGCGGTTTGTCGGTTGTGTTCCTGGGATGCGCCGGGCTGGCTGCACTTTGGCTGGCCTTTGCTGTTACCATGCGCGAACCTCCGTACGTCACAAGTCTGCGCCTGCCGTTGTCGCCCGAAGCAATTCGTGAAGCTGGCCTGGTAGAGCGCTTGAAGGCCGTCGTCGGAGTAACAGATGCAGTGGTGGTCGCTGAAGAGGCGGCCATTTACATCAAATTGGACACCGAATTATTGGATCGCGCGACGCTCGAGCAACTGGTCAACCCAGTGCCGACAGCGCGCCCAGCTTAGGAGAACGTTATGGCCCGTGGGGTTAACAAAGTCATATTGGTCGGTACATGCGGCCAGGATCCCGAAGTTCGCTACTTGCCTAACGGTAACGCCGTGACCAACCTGAGTCTGGCAACCAGCGAACAGTGGACCGACAAGCAGACCGGCCAGAAGGTCGAGAAAACCGAATGGCACCGCGTGTCGATGTTCGGCAAGGTTGCAGAGATCGCCGGTGAGTACTTGCGCAAAGGTTCGCAGGTCTACATCGAAGGCAAGCTGCAAACCCGCGAGTGGGAAAAAGACGGCATCAAGCGTTACACCACTGAAATCGTGGTCGACATGCAAGGCACCATGCAACTGCTGGGCGGCCGTCCACAGCAGGGCGATCAACAAGGTGGGGGCAATAACTACCAGCAATCCGCTCCGGCCCCCCGCCAGCAGGCTCCGCGCCCGCAGCAGTCGGCCCCGCAACAGTCGCGCCAGGCACCGCCTCCACAGCAGGCCGCGCCACAGCCGGCTCCGGATTTCGACAGCTTTGATGACGATATCCCGTTCTAGGACTTACCTGAGACTTTATTGTAAAGTTTAGGACTGAAGCCCCCGCAATGCGGGGGCTTCTTCGTTTTTGAGTGTAAAATTATTCATTGACGTTTTTTTGGTAGTCTGCAACCATGCGAAACGTAAAGTTTTTGGTGTGGATATATGGACGTCTTTCTACGCAGGTTCAGGGGGTCAGATGGCGAGCGATTCTCCGTCCTGGTTGACGAGGAGGGCATGCCTCTTTTCTATCCCACCTTGTTCATCACCTGGACATTGAGGGCGAGCTCTCATGCCGCTAACAGCATCACCAATGCTCTGAACGCATTGAAAGCTCTCTGCGCCTGGGAGTCACGTCTGGGCATAGACCTAGTGTCGACATTCACGCAAGGCGTGCTACTTGATCACAATCAGGTCAGAGACCTGTGCGATTTCCTTCAACGCTCTCTTGAGAGCGAGCGGCCCACCAAGGTTACTTCGATTCTTCAGAAGCCCAAAGTGGTAGGTGCCAACGTGCACTACTTCCGTATCAGCATCGCCGCGCAATACCTTCAGTTCTTGGCCCATCGGGTCGCCCCCCAACTTGCTGATGACGTAGTCAAAAGGATGGTTGAGACGATCAAGGCGCATCGGCCAAGCAGGCCCAATAAATCCAGCATTGATAGAGATGAGATTTATATCAGCGAAGAGGTGATTGAGACTATTGAGGCGGCGCTGAAGCCGGGATCGCCCGACAATCCAGCCCTTGATGGCGACGTGCAGCTTCGCAATGCCTTGATGTTCTTTCTTCTTAAACTCACGGGCATACGGCGCGGCGAGCTGCTCAACCTCAGGGTTGGGGATATCAACTTCGGCGACAATACGATGGCTGTGGTGCGCCGGCCTGACTCAGGTCTCGATACGCGAAAGCATCAACCTACGGCTAAGACACGACCCCGTCGCATACGCATCGCGCCTGCCCTGGTTGAGAAAATTGGTGATTACGTGATGGATGCTCGTAAGAAAGTGCCGGGCGCAAGGAGGCATGACTATCTGTTTGTTACTCACAAGGCAGGCCCAACGCAAGGCGCGCCACTGTCCATTGGAGCTTTCAGCAAATGGATGGGACAAATCTCGGACATCGTCGAGAACGCTGGATTTCATGCTCACGCCCTTCGGCACAACTGGAATTACCAGTTTTCTCGTCTAGCGGAAGAAAAAGGGATGAGTCCCGAGGAAGAGGAGAAGACCCGGTCTTACTGGATGGGCTGGAGTGAAACTTCCGGCACTGCGCGCACCTACAACCGTAGGCATACAAAAGAAAAAGCTCAGCAAGCAGGCCTTGAGCTGCAAGAGCGCTACACCAAATCGAATCGGAAGAGTGAATGACAATGGGTGAGACTGTGGATGCATTGACGCCGGTTGGATTGGATGGCCTCCAACAACTGGGCAGCGAGCAGTTTTACTCTCGTGACGGCTATGTAGTCGATCTTCTCGACGAGCGCTGGAAGCTGAGCAAAGATATCGATTTGCCTATTGGTGAGTTTAGTAGGATTTTCCCAGGCGATAGCTATACGCTTCGTCAAGTGCTTGCTTTCTACGCAAGGCATAGCTCCCCATCTCATGTCCAAAATTTGATGGTAAGACTCGCGCATTATGTGAAGACACTTAAAGGTGCTGAGCTCTTTTCTGTCGAGTCCTTTATATCTTATAACGCCAGTTTGGATAAGCCGCGAGCTTGGTATCTATCGACAGTACGTGTACTTGTTCGACAGTGGGCCCGACTGGGTTATCCAGGGATACCGGCTGAGACCCTTACCCTGCTCGATAGTCTTCGTATCAAAGGTAATGAAAAAGGCCGTGCTGTTCAGTCGCAATGCCCGGAAGAGGGGCCTTTGACTGATGTCGAAATGCAGGGGGTTGTGGAGTCAACAACTCACTGTTTTGCTACCAGAGTTTTAGGCTTGACCGAAACTGCGTTGACTATGACGTTTGCGATGACCGGACGTCGACCGGGTCAGGTTTCTGCTCTGAAACTTAAAGATCTGATTCAGGTTGGAAGTAAGTATTTCATTAATTTTCCTCGTGCCAAGCAGCGCAATATGGGGTGGCGCTCTTCATTCAAGAAGTTTGCAATCATTGAAGACCTCTGGATGCTGCTGAATGGGCAGGCAAACTATGTCAGGGTTTTGTTCGCCAAGAGTCTTGATACTAAGCTCATTCCCGCGCATATGGATGGTGAGCTTCCATTGTTCCCTAATATGAATGAGGAGCTTTCAATAGCGGTAGAACTGGAGGTGTTGAAGTCTGACCGCCTCCATATCCCTTCGATTGAAATCTCCCACACATTGGTGGACGCTGGTGAAAAGATGAACGTGATCAGTGAACGGTCTGGTCAGCCTCTTCATCTCAACCCCAATCGGTTCCGATATACGCTGGGCACCAACTTGGCGCGTGAGGGAAAAGGAGAATACGTAATTGCCGAGGCTCTTGATCACTCCGACACCCAAAATGTGGGCGTTTACGTCAAGAATTTACCTGACATCGTAGAGCGGATCGACAAAGCAGTTGCTATGCAGTTGGCTCCCTTCGCCCAGATTTTTAGAGGTGTTGTGATTCCATCTGAAAGGCAGGCACTTCGTGGTGACGACCCGTCGAGCCGAATTTCGAATGGCAGAGGGAATGTTGGTAGTTGCGGCAGTCACGGCTTCTGCGGTGCCCTTGCCCCGGTCGCATGTTATACCTGCACTTACTTCCAGCCTTGGCTGGACGGGCCGCACGAAGAAGTCTTGGACGGTCTAATTCAAGAGCGTGAGCGTGTAAAAGATCTGACGGGTGATCTCAAAATTGCATCGGCAAATGATCGATTGATCTATGCAGTAAGCGACGTGATCCATCGTTGCCGGGTTGCCAAAGGTGTGGGCAAATAATGGCTGAGACTCTGCTGTTTATCCCCAAGTCAGAGCGAGATGCTAGAAGCAATCTTGAAGAATTCATTGAGATGTGCCGGGACAGGCTTACGGTATTTGGTGAATGTCTCAATTGGAGCTCCAACGCCTGGCCAAAGGTTGGAAACTTTACCGTCAAGGGCGCTCCGGCGAGGGGGTACACTGAAGAGCAGTACCTGAACTCGGACATCTTGCCGTTCGCTAAAGCATATGTCCGTTATCAACAAGGGCTTAAACCATCCAAGCTGATTAACGAATTCAAGGCTATTCGCTGCATAGAGCCGGCGCTCCTTACGGTAAAAGGAAAGGCAGACATTACTTTGGTCGACACCACCGTAATGGATATTGCTGCGCAATTTGCTAGGGAGTATGGCGCCACTGCCTACCAAGCAGGCTCTGCATTGGCGAAGCTCGTCAAGTTCCTGAACGATAGCAAGATCGCGGCTAAGCGAATTGAATGGCGAAATCCCATTTCAAAGCCGAAAGAGATCAATCGCACTGATAAGGAGACTCAAGACAAGCGCGCCAATAAGCTGCCAGATGACCTGCAACTCGAGGGAATGGCCGAGATGTTTGCGAATGACTCGCAGCATCCTCGTGACCGTTTCACAACGTCAATCTTTGCATTGCTGATGTGCGCGCCGTCAAGGATCAGTGAAGTTCAGCAGCTTCCTTTGAGTGTCTTGCATCATGACAAGGACACGAAAGGCATCGACCGGCTTGGCCTTCGCTTCTTTGGAGGTAAAGGCGCCGGCTGGGACATTAAGTATGTGACGACATGCTTTGTGGAGATCGCTGAAGAGGCTGTCCGCCGACTGTCCGAATTGTCTGCAGAGGGGCGGAGACTGGCTAAGTGGTACGAGGAGAATCCATCGAAGTTCTACCGCCATGATGAGTGTCCAAGCGTTAAAGAGCATGCCCCCCTGTCGGACGAGCACGTTTGCTTGGCACTGGGGCTGGCTTGGGCGGGAGACAAAGGGGTGATTCATCAGTTCTTTAAAGGCTACGCACCCTATGTAGAGTACCGAAAATCCACTAAACCGCTGACTTTGTCTTTCCTGAACGACTACTGCCACTCGGTGCTTCCTGAAGGCTTTCCCTACCTTGATGACGAGCGGAAGCTCAAATATTCGGAGGCTCTTTGCTGCTATCGAGCGCATGAGTTTCGCCTTGATCTCAGCACAAGCCGCATCAAACTGTGGGTTCCAGGTAAGAGCCTGTTCACCACTGACCTCAATTACATCGACGGTCAAGAGCGAAGCATCTGGACGCGCCATGGCTACAAAAACCCAGATGGGACGGAAGTCACCATGACTTCGCATCAAGTACGCCACCTGCTAAATACGGCAGCGCAACGGGGGAACTTAGGGCAGCTCGACATTGCGAAATGGTCTGCTCGAGCGAATATTCACCAAAATGCTACGTACAATCATATGTCCGAGGATGAGTACGTGAAGCTCTCCGAGAATGCTCTGCCCAAAGGGGTTTTGGACAAGGTGAAGCAAAACGCTCCGGTCACCCTCGAAGACCTGGATCAGGTGGGTGATGCAATTGCGCACGTCACGATCTTTGGGTTCTGTGTCCATGACTACTCGATGCTCCCATGCCAGAAGCATAGGGACTGTTTGAATTGCACAGAGCATGCATGCATTAAGGGCGATGTTGAAAAGCTAGAGCGTCTAAAGGTGCAACGTCGCCTTACTCAGGTTCAGCTTGATAAGGCTAGGTTGGCTGATGAGTCTGGCTATTTTGGCGCTGATCCTTGGAGTCAGCATCAGCTCAAAACTTTGGAGCGCCTAGATCAACTAATTGGAATCATGGGGAGTTCAGAGATTTGCGATGGAAGCGTCATCATGCTCAACAATGACCAAGAGTACAGCGCGCTGAAACGGGAGCTTGCTGCTCGCCAAGGTACGCACCGTCTACCGGAGCCAGTCCCTGAGATTCCGCTCTTGGATTTTATGATGGATGCCTTCTGATGGCGCGCAGACACCTAACCGATCACGACATTCAGGTACTGGTTGACCTCGTTGATGCCTGGGAAGCACGGCTCACTTGGGACGGCCTGTGTGACAGAGCAGAAGAGGTGTTTGGCTTTCGTCCGACAAGACAAACCCTCAATGCACATCTGGCTGTGAAGTCGGCATTCGATGCGAAGAAGAACTACGTAAAAACGGGGCCAACACCGTCTCGGCGTCCGTCCAGTCTCTCCTATGCCGAGCAGAAAATCCGCAAGCTCGAAAGCGAAGTGGAACGCCATAAATACGAAAACGAGCGATTGATCGAGCAGTTTATCCGTTGGCAATACAACGCCCAGAAGCGAGGAATCACCAAGGCGATGCTGGATGAGCATCTTCCCGTAATCGACCGCGACTCCTCGGAGAAGAAACGCTGATGGCCAATGGGCAACAGATGGCTGGGGCAAACCTTGCGGCCTTCAGGGCATGGGCCCAATCTAAATCAGATTATGATTTCAGGGAGTACGTTCATCGCGGGCAACTTAAGCGAGCTGACATATCCGCCGAATGCGGTTTCGGGAAAAGTGCGCTTGTACAGAACCCCGCTATTAAAGCCGAGCTAGAGGAGTTGGAGGAGGCCTTGCGCAAGCGGGGTGTGCTTCCAGTTGGCAGCCTAGTAACAGGAACAAGCAAGCCTGTGATCAGGGATGCCCAAGCAAAACAGAATAGGCTGGACGCTCAGCGTCTAGATAGGCTTGAGCAAGAAAACGCTTCACTGCGAGCAGAGCTTGGCAAGGCTAAGTCGATGTTAGAGCGCTTTCAACTGATGGCTGCATTTCTGGATGAGACAGGGCGAATGCCAAGATGATTGCTCAGCAACCGTTGGTGCTCACGGTTACAGTGCGCGTGACCCGTATTCGATCTGCTAATCACAAGGGTTGCGTTGCCTTCGGACATCGGGTGGATGTCGAGTTGGGACTCAACGATAGGTCGACAGCCATTGTAATCGTAGTTCCTACCATCACGGCGCCAAGCTCGATGGTAGAGGTCGGGGGCATCTACGAGGTCTACGGCGAAAGCAGCGTGATACATCGTGATCACGGCGGCTATAAAGTTTCTGAAATCCAAGTCGACGCCCAATATATCCGTCTTGTTCGTCCGAGCGGTAGCCAGCTCATTCAATGGCTGGCAGACAACGTCCCTGGAGTAGGGGAGGTAAAGGCGACCAAGCTTTGGGACGCTTTTCAAGGTTCACTTTACGATATCCTCGATTGCTCGAACCATCATTCAATCAGCAAGATCGTGCCTTCCAAAAACGTTCGTTTAGGCTTGTTCTCCGCTTGGCTCGAAAACGGCGATGCGAAGACTCTGCGTTTCGTTCAGGACAAGGTTATTCCCCTTAATCTGGCGCGTAAGGCGATTAAGTTTCACAAGAGCAACACGATCCATGCGCTGCAAGAGGATCCATATCGACTGCTGAGTTTCTGTGGTAGCTGGGATGAAGTAGACAAGATAGCTTGTGAGCGTTTTTCGATTGGCCTTGATGACTCCAGAAGGCTGGGAGCTGCCTTAGAGGAGGCCCTATACCGCGCCGCCGAGAAAGGTCATACGTGTGCAACAATTTCGGATCTCTTACAGACTTTCAGCAAACTACTGGCTCCTCACTCTGCGCCTACTTCTGCGTTGGCAAAGGCGCTAGTGCAAGGTAAAGCTACTGGGCAGTTCATCGTCCGCGAAACCCTTGGCGGTGATGTCATGCTCCACACTCCAGGCACATACCTTATGGAGCGGAGCTGTGCTGAGTTCGTTATGTCACTTCTTCGCGCGCCTGAGGGGCAGCAACCGCTGTTTTCTATAGATGTAGGCCGCGTGATAGCTGACTTTGAACGGCTAGAGCGTGATCATCTGCACTTGGACAATTTTGCGCTGAACGAAGCCCAGCATGCAGCCGTGAAGACGTCCTTGAAAAGTCGCATCAGTATTATCACCGGGGGGGCCGGTGTTGGGAAAACCACCGTCCTAAAGGCCCTATATAAAGCCTTGGATACGACAGGTCGACCTAGGTTTCAAATGGCGCTCTCAGGCCGGGCAACGGCTCGAATGATTGAAGCCACGGGCGAGGAGGCACGGACTATCGCTGGCTTCCTGCGCAAAGTAGGCGACAAAGAAATGGGTCGTTCACCAATCATTGTCATTGACGAAGCTTCGATGCTTGACCTCGTGACGTTCTACCGGCTGGTTCAAAAGTTGCCATCTGAGTCTCAAATAATCCTGGTAGGTGACCCTTATCAACTGCCACCAATTGGCGCCGGCCTGATCTTGCATGTGCTGTGCGGTATGGCGGCGGTGCCAACTACGGAGCTGGTTGAGGTCAAACGCCAAGCCGAAGATTCATCAATCCCCTTGGCATCCCGGCAGATTCGAGATGGCCAGTGCCCAATATTTAGCTCGGATGAGCGTGATGATGTCGTGTTCTTGCCTTGCTCTCATGATCAGATTATTCCGACCGTCCTCAGGCTGTATGAGCGAGACTCTGAAAACACCCAGATCTTGTCAGCGACAAGATCGTGCCGATTTGCGGGCGTTGACGCTTTAAACCGTATCTGTCACGTCCAATACGGGGATCACACCAGGCAGTTGTTGGTCGAGAACCAAGAGACGGGTGAGATTGAAGCGACGGGTTTATCCGTTGGAGATCTCTTGATGTACACGGCAAACGACTGGGCTCGTAACCTGCAAAACGGTTCTCTTGGCAAGCTTGATGAGGTTTTCGACAAGCCACGCTCAGTGGATCTCGGCACTGAAGACAAACCTTATTTTTGTACGGCCCTTGGAATGGCTACATTTGAGGGGGTACAGCACTACATTCTGAACACTGATATTGACTCGCTGGAGTTGGCCTACTCAATCACAGTCCATAAGGCCCAGGGTTCGCAGTTCAGGCGTGTGATCATCCCAGTACGCAAGTCACGCATTCTTGACCGTACCTTCGTGTACACCGCTGCAACCCGAGCCCAAGCGCAGGTGGTGTTTGTCGGTGACTTGGATGCCGTGAAGGAGGCTATTGCATTGCCCCCAAAAGCTTTTTCACGGCAAGTTGGTCTGCGTGCGTTGTTAGAAACAGTCTAGAACTTTATAGTGGGTTAAGTTTGCATAAGTCACTAAATTGTTAGTTGTCCGTGGGCGTAATCAGTCACGTCAATATCAGATGGGGTAGGGGGATTCCTCCGCCTAGTTAGCACCGGTAATTATCAGTGTAAGATGGGTGTTGTAATGCTGTCTTTGATAGTCGTAATGTTTTTTGCTGGGCTTGTTAGTTCTATTTGTATTATAGTGCTGGGAATTGCAGTATTAAAATATTTTTCTTGTTTGCTCTTGAAGTTGTATTTTTAAATGGTACAACTTATATAACACTCAAATAAATTAACAAGGAGTGTATGGAGCGCTACGAAATGAAAAACAATAAAATACTGATGGTTGCTGTGTGCGTGATTTTGGCCGTATGGCCAGGGAGGGTAGGGGAGGACTTTGTCTCTGCCCCCTTTGAAGTAGAGCGTACATGGGGTGGTGAGGCGAAATAGAGTGCTATAGAACTACGACCGTCAGGTCGTTTTTTTTGTCGGTGTTTAATACTATAATATATATTGAAGCTATTTGACTTATATCCAAATAAGGTTGAAGCGCTTTTGATTCAGTATTCAATACGGCTCCAGTCGCATTGCTTTTCCGTTTTTTCTGCCTCCGACACAGCAGCTAAGGCTAATTCTCGCAAAGTTAGGGGTGCCAATAAGGCAGCTTCGAGTCACCGGGCTTATCAAGGATAATGGCCACGCTTTGCTTTGCCCTAGTCACGGCTACGTAAAAAGATGCCGCTGAGGTTGCTTCCAATTGAATTCCTTTTTTGAGGAAGCTTTCTATATTCACCGTAGGTAGGATGAGGACACGCTCATAGGTCGCACCTTTCGAAACCTTGAAGTTTAGGAAATCCAGCGAATACTCCTTGCCGGAACTGATGGAGTGCCTCAGACATTGGGGTTGAAACCTCGCAACGTAATCGTCGACATATTTCCTGCTAACGAGGAAAACACCATCATGCCCCGTGCATACAGTGTTCTCAGACGTGGTTTCCGGAAATCCCCACGTGGCATCAAATATTGTGTCTGAAAAGCTTGCGATTTCGGCTCGGCATCTGTGCGTGACCGACGAGTAGTTGATGCGCAATAACCCCGTGGTTTCGCGATCACGGAACCATTCAACTGCACCGGCGTACGCATATTTTTTATTCTTCTGACCACGAGGGTTGGTGGACAAAACAGACTGCCGGACGTCACCCACCATTCGAACATCGATTTTGGACAAAAGTAGCTGATGAACTATTTCCCAGTCGTAGCCACTTAGATCCTGCACTTCGTCAAAGAGAATCTCCTCATAGAGACACTCGAGTCGGTGCTTGAGCACACCACCGCTGGACTGCATTGCTTCGAAAGCAAGCCTTCCCAACTCAGAGGCGTAGACCTCGTTGTTTCGATTCATATACCTGGCCTTGCCGACCGCTTTGAAGTATGGCCTTCCTTCAAAGTCGAATCCACCAACCCTTTCGCTAGGTAAAATGAATGGTAGGAACGGCTTGGCGAAATGGCGAAGTAGGAATGTGTACCACCCCATCACCTCTAAGTTTTGCAAGTCGCCGGCTTGGGAGGCGAGTCGGTGGCGGAGCTCTAGCTGGTTGCTTTGCGTGAAGGTGACGACTAACACTCGACGGTCAATTGGCAGAGACTTGCAGTGTTCCACCAGCCCCTGAGTTTTCCTTCCTCCGGCAACGGCTAAGGTCAGATGGTTAGCCATGGATAAACTTCGCGGCGGCTGCCATATACGCTGGAGGGATCAGTGCATCAGTGGACTCAGCGATTCTCAAAGCCCCCTCGGTCTTCTCTCGTATCATCCAAGTCTCAAGGTCGGCTGCAACAGTAATACCCAAAATCGTTCGCAACCCTTTTTCACCATTATGATGAATCAGCTGAGGCTCGAGCGTCTTACCGTCACTAACATCGCCGATAAATAACTCTCGCCGAGTGCCATCGAGCCATTTCTCCACTGGCTCTCTCAGCTTAACTGGCTCTACTCCGTCGTTGTCGCGCATCACAGCGACCTGTTTGTTGATAGCGGCACAAAGCTCCAAACATCGAGCCAGTGCGAGTCCTCGCATGCTGATGACGTCAATGCCAAACGCCATTGGTGTAAGCAGATATTTATCCTTAAAAACTCGCTCGAAAATGATCTCGTCGGACGGCCCCTCTACCAGCACAACTTTCTTGGCTAGAACCATCCTTAGCGTGTCGTAACCTGGTAATCGCTGAAAGTACCTAACGGTGTCAGGTGTCAGTTCAGTTATTTTAGAGGCCGTGTTGCGGTTCAAAAGAAGCAACGAATTAAGCCCAAGCCTGTTCAGCACGTAGGTACTGTGAGTTGAGATGAAAAGCTGTTGCTGGTCTGTTGCCAATGCTTCAATGCGAGACAACAGCGTAGCTAGGCTTGTATGAGAGAGGTGATTTTCCGGCTCCTCAATCATTACTATGCTTGCATTCGCTGAGTGGCGTTTCATCGCAAGCGATATTTTGATTGCTGCCTGCTGACCCTGCCCAGCCATCGAAAATGGGACATCATCTACATGGGGGGTCACGGAACCTTCCCACGACGATCTGGAGCTTTGATCCATGGCCAGTGCCATAGGCTCATTCTCAAGAGAGGCTTCAAGCAATGCGAGGCGCGTGTTGACTTCTGAAAGAGCGCTCTCAGTCATGGATGCTTTGACCTCACGGTAGCTCAGCGAAATTGACGCCTTTTCGCTTGGTTCCAGATGATCACTGAGGATCTGGCGAAGATGGTAGTCAACTCCATTTGTGGATCTCACTGTGCGGGAGTCAATGACAGCGACCGAGAGAGCTCGGGGACGTTTGGTAAGCTCCTGGTCAGCGAAGCTGCGCCACTCATAGGTGTAATATTCGACGGGCAGCAGGGCAGTCGGCGACTTGAGCCACTCGTCGAGCATGTCTCGATACTCTTCGTTTGGGAAGATTCTCAGGGAGACTCCGGGACAGGCGTTAGTCGGAACGTCGGTGTTGATTGCTCCGCAGAGCCCTTGGAGATCGTCTCGCTTATCCAAATAGAGCTCGATCAAAATCTCAGGAAGGGCAACTTTCTTGCCCGCCTTCCTTAGGTTCACGAACTCTTCAACCATGTCGGTGTTGAACCAGTAAGGGTTCAACTCCTCTAGCACGCCTCGTCCGCCGATTCGACCGTTGAGTGCTAGGGCGATAGCTTCTATCAGGGTTGATTTTCCCGCGTCATTACCACCGACGAGAATGTTGAGTCGAGCGTTAGGCCTAAGGGTGAAATCTCGATAGATACGGTAACCACGAATCTTGATCTGGGTTATCAAGGCCATCATCCTTTCGGCAGTGGTGTCGGCGACGCTCGAAAGCGAGAGAAGAAGATCGAACAAGCTTTGAGTAGACACCATGGATGCACTGGGCTCAAGTGCCCAGCAGTACGGGCAGAAAAAGAATCGAGGCCCATAATCCGCAAGCCTGCGGTTGCAGCTAAACCGAGTTTGCGTAGACTGGATTTATCTATAGGAAAGGAGTCTGTATGGGCATCAAGATGGGCAGTGCTCTGGATCGCACAGGCAGTGAATGGCAAGCCGATACGTATCAAAAAGGTATGGGAGCAGAGCCGCTCAAATGTCGGTTTTGCAGTATCGGTGTTACCCACAATCCGTCTTACACACGAGAGCTACACGACAAGTCGGTGTTTGTCTCTGCGTACTTCAGGCTTCTGCCTGGTGGCGAGCATGCAGCCAACTGCAAATACGGAGTGCAGGAGGAAATCTCGGAAATTGCCAAAGAGTCGCAAGGCCTTCTCGAGAGTGTCAAAGGTAATCAGTACCGCATGCGCCTGGTAATGATCAAAGAGGCCCTGGAGGGTGGTGCAGCACCTACAAACCAAAATGGCGACGGCTCCAACGCCAGATCCAGCAAAACCTATGTCTCTACTCCTGGCAAACTGCCTGCATATATCAACTCTTCCAAACGAGCCCTCAAACTACGGGCATTGTGCGCCAGTGATAGCGACGTTGAGCAGCACCTAGAGCTCGTGTTTGAAGGCAATACGGTTGTCAATTGGCACCAGTTCTATTTCGAAACGGAACGGCACATGGAAGCGTTCCATGCCGTATCCCAAAACACCACCCAGCATCCCATTGCCATCCATGGGTACGTCAAAAGTGTTCGGCGCTGTGTGGGCGACGATAAAAACAAAAATGTCTTGAATCTCAGGATGAACAAGTATGGTGCGGACTCCGAAAATCCCGAAAACGGAGTAGGTCTAGAGGTCAGTATTTGGTCTCGTCAGACCGCCTGGCTCAAGGGGATAGAGCATGACGATGAGGTTGTTGTATTGGGAATGTGGAAGGCTTCGACCACGCCGCCTACGACGGCGCCAAACGAAGGACGCTACAAGACTTTTACCAAGAATCGACTCACCTTAAGCCTGGTCTTGATGGCACAAATCACCAAGGTATGAGCGCGTCATTGTCGGTAGTGAGCAACGAATTTTAGCTTCGCTCAGCAGCGGCGTTATGGATTTTCGGAGTGCGCGCGAAATGTTCATGGCTGAGCCATTTTCAAAATCACGTACTTTGCGCACAAGGATGACAGCATGACCGACAGACGACCTTTGAATCCAAACGTAACTGTTCCCAAACCGGGAGGTGGCGTTCAACCTCGCTCTCGGAATCAAGATGGCCAAGTCCGCGATAAGCGTGATGACGCGGGAAAGCCTAAAAAGAAATAATCAAACGCGATGAATCGGAGGTTACTCACGAAAAGGGAGTGACCTGTTTCTGCCCGCCAGGTGATCCAATCATGCATGGGGCGACGACACCTGACTCTTCCGCTCGGCTATGGGTGATTTCCCACGACGATTACACAGCTTCTGGCTGCTGCATCCGTCAGCGGCATGCGTCGTAGCATTAGCGGATTTGATATAGGTAGTGGCATAATGCCTCCTTGGCGAACTGCGAACTCAGCACCCCAACGTGATGAATAAAGTAGCTCAGTCAATCAGCCACAGATCAGGTAAGTGTCCTCAAGGAAGATTAATGCGAACCCATTCGATACCGAACTTTGTTTTTTTCGCTGTTATATTGCTATCGCTAGCTGCTTCCACTGCCTACTTCTCCGACATAGGATTGAGAGAAGCCTGGGTTGAGCTAAATGAGAATCAGATCATGTATCTGTATTCGACATCGGCACAAGTCTTAGCGGCTGTTTACGGTCTTACGCTTGCTGGATACATATTCTTTCGTGGTGAACTTAACCGCGAAGCGCAGGATGACGAGACTCGCATCGAGTCAATCGAAAGACTAGAAATCAGATATTTTCAGCAGCTATCCATGATCACTGCTCTCGTAATGAGCACAATCCTTATCACCAACCTAGTCATTGCTTACGAGAATACCCAGGATTCTAGGCTTTTAACAATTCTCATGAATTTGGGGCAGTCTCTTTTCGCAATTGCATTCGTGGCCATCGCCTTTTTTATTGTCGATATTGTGCTGCCAGGGAATATTAAGGCGGCAAGTAGAACCCTTCAGAATAAGATTGACCCTAACCATAACGTGGAGGAGGGGCAGGGTAGTCTTAAGGAGTTCATAAGTGTTTACAATACCGTCCAGAACGAATTGACCGCTGCTTTGAAGAAGCAAGAGGTTTTGTCTGACTCGGAAATGTCAAGAAATGCAAAGCGTATAACGAGCACTAGAATGGCAGAGTTTCTCTACCGGAGAGGAGTAATCACTCGCGAACTTTGCAAGAAACTGCAAAATCTGTTCGCCCTCCGACACGCAATTATCCATGGGGCCGATCCTACCGTGAGTCAAGTGATGGTAAATCAATCCCAGGTGATTCTTGATGAATTGAGAAACTCGCTTGTTGACGCGGTTGCTTAGGGCAAGCACGAAACCAGTAAGCATCACTCGACGCCTATTGCATCCCACCAGGTCACAAAAGGAAATCAACGTGGAAAAGTCATTCAGCGATCATATAGTTGAAATACTGGAAGTTACGGAAGATAATCCCGCACTCAAAGATCTGTTGCTGAACATGTTCTTTAGTAACCTACCGGGCAGCGTTTCACGCAACATAAAAAAAATTTTGGATACCTATCAGCTAAAGCCGCGCGCAAAATCAGGATGGAGTTGCCAACATAAAGGCTGCGAGAAAAAATCCTGCGCATCTCATGAAGTTTCCGAAAATGCAGTTCTAAAAAATATCTGCTCACTTGACTCAAGTGTCGTAATTTTAAAAAAAGACATAAAGGACAACCCGATTTTTTTCGTCGAAGGGAGACAACACAAAAGAAATGCAACAAATTTCCCTGGGTATTGCTCCGAGCACGACGCAGCACTGTTTTCCGACATTGACTCAAGCGACACACCTTTCGATATTCACTATGTAAACAAACAGTGCTTGCGGACAACAAGAGCTCAAATTTTTGAGATGGATTTGCAAATTAAGGCTTCAGAAATATTCATCAGCGACGTGCCTGAGAATATTCGAAATGATGGAGAAGTCATAGAAGTAATTCGTCATTTTAACGACAAAAAAACCGGACTTGAATTGAAGAGGCAGCGCTTATGGGACGTTTACAATAAAATTTTCGACGGAATTGAATCGAAAAACTACGTTCTTAAATTCGAAAGTTTTCCAACAGGTGCTGCGGGGTTTTGCTTCACTGCATGTGTCGATCTCACGAAAGACGAAGAAGAAGATCCTTGCATCATCTACGCCTGCAAATTAGACCTGAAATCGTCAAGTGAAACTTTTGTTGCTTATCTGGATAATGCGATCTCAAAAAAAATGTTCGACGACTTTACGAGATGTCACCAAATTAGTTTTGGCCTTTTAATGTACACACTGAAAAGCAAGCTGATATTTTCAGAAAATTTTGCTTCCTACATTTCTGCAGACGTGAAGGAAGTTCTTTATAAAGACGAAGAATTGTATCCAGTAGGCCCCATTCAACATTATTTCATCTCCACAGCGTTTTTTAGCAATCCCACTGAGCCCTAAACGGCTGCCGATGCATTACAGAATACTGGTGTGGAGGTTCTGCCAAGCCTGGATGAGTTCGACTCGTTCTCCTAACCTCCGAAGAGACAATGTTGTGCAGGATCTCCCTGGCGCACGCCCGACTATAGCTGCTCAGGCCTCCCTCGTCCGTCATATTGGGTTTTCAGGATTTGCGAAAACCATGCAACCCCTCCCGATGACACAGCTAAACGCTGGTGAAAATAGCGCCTGCAATTGGTCGTGACAGCGCGATCAAGAGATCACACTGCGAGCGAGGCCGCGATGGCGAAGCAAAAAAATGGCAAACAACCCTGGTCGGGGAAAAAACTGCCGTTATACCGACTGTTGCCCTCGAAAAAGAAGGTGGGCAACTGATGACTAAAAAAGATCTGAAAAAAACGCTACTGAACCTGGCCATAGGGATTTTGAGTGGTTACATCGTCATGTGGCTCCCGCAGCCGAGCAACATGCCGAGAGCCGAGCCTCAGTTGCACACGCAGCTGATGTACGTTCAGCACCAGGCGCCGGCAAATGCCCGCGACCAAATCTCGGAGACAATGCGGTGGTAGTCAGTGACAGAAATTCCGATTGGTTACGGAACGAGTTCAGGCGGATCCATCTTTGTGAGGTATCCACTTTAGCTTCGCTACTCGCGCACCGAAAACGAACCGACCTATTGAGAGTGTCTTGGCGCCAAGTTCCAGTGAGGAGTGGTCGAACACCGGCGACAGCGCACTATGCGCCTGGATCATTTCTTCCTGTCCTGGTTGTTGGGCAATTACAGCGCCATAGCCGAAGCGACAGGTCTGTGTGTTTACAGAACGTACCCATTCAACGTCCGGTATCTCGCCATGCAAGAGCCCTTCCGCGCAGTAGCGCTCTCGGTATTCCTTAGCTCCAAACAACATCATCTGGGGGCTTATGGGAAACTGGATCGCTATCGGCCCGTCGGGGGAAATGGCATAGGGATTCTGACTTTCGATTGGGATCGACGGGTCGTACCAAGCGACTGGATTGTCGCTTGTCAGAAACGGCATATTAGACGTGTTGTGAATAATGGCTATGCCAACCGTATCGAAAAGCTCGCCAATTTTGTTGATGAGGCCAGGCATCGCGTGAATGCTTTGATGAGGGTCTATGGACACGTCGATCTTGTCGAGGATGTCTTCAAAACCTGGGGGCGGCGCAGGGAGTTTTCCATTTCTCGCTAGCGCTTTCATAGTTTCCTTAACGGTTGCCGCCAATGCGGCCTCAAATGCATCTCTCGCCGCAGGCACACGGGCTCGCTGTAGCGCCACAAATTGGATGAAGTGATCAATTTCATCATTTATGGATTCTTTCCGAGCCAGCCTCTCAACGAGAGCTGGCCATGCGGACTCTACTTCGCAAAAAATGTCCTCTAGAGTGTTATTGTCCTGACCGCCTTCGGGTAGCGGTTGCGAATAGTAATACCGTTCAAACTGCGTTGTATCGGGCTTGGCGGGGAGCGCACGTCCGGGGTTATCCTTACGGTAAACGAGAACCTGGCCATCCTTATTCGTGAACGCTTTTAGATATGCTTTGGGGACAAAGTGGTGACGTTTTTTTTGCTGGATAGAATTCACTCCTCTACTGGATATCAATAAACAACACGACCAGAATTGAATATCTCGCCTGCTCGAGTGTATGTAGTCAGAACTCCTCATCCTCACCACGAATCCAGTGGTGATCATGAACGATCAGGGTTCCGATAATGCCATCCGTTTGCTTTCTCAGGATTTCCTCGTGCTGAGAAATTGCCAGTGCCAGCATCTGGATTGCAGATCTTGCGACCCGTAGAGCACCCAGGGCTTCTTCGACAAAGTCTGAGTGGTTGAGATGCTCGACTTCCGGCGCTTTCCTCGCTCGTGAAGGATCCCCAAAATCATGAAGCACTACGAATCGGTGCGTACCCGAATTCCGCAAATCCTTCTGTGATCGGAGAATTCCATCGCTGCCATCGTAGTCATCTGCCAGTTCGGCCAAGCCGTACATCGCGTAAACGCCTGCACGAATTAGTACCTGTACTTTTTTTGCGAGCGTAGTACCTGTTTTCTTGTCTGCGGAATCTCTCCACAGACTTCCGAAACTTACTTTTTTGGGGGCTAATCCAAGCTCGAAATAGTGGTTTGCCGTTACGGCTACCTTGTCGAGCAGATCAAGGGCTGTTCGATGTGCCAGCATAAGTGCCGAGGTATCAGGGCCGTACATTGCATAATCGAGCGTGTCCGCAAACTGTCCTGTCCTCGGCCAAACGCTTGCATCACTTGCACGCCATGCCAAATCTCGGGCTAACAGGAAATCGCTCTTCAGCAGATTGAACATGGCAAACAATGGCGGAGGGCTCCCCCCCATATCTGTCTCACGCTCGAGAATTCCTGGTAGGGTTAGCCAGTCTAGCTTGCCCAAGGATGAATCGACGAGCTCGACAGTTGGGGCTAACGTCAGGCGCTCTTCCTCCACCCATTTGATGAATGGGTCGATGTGCTCAGGCCGCGATGGCGGGTCACTTAACTCACCTGCTAGCGCTTCAACCTTGGCCGCTACGCGTGCGCCGGCGTACTGGACAATTCGCTCCTTATTTCGAAGTGCCTGCCTGGCGAGCATGACGGCTTCCATTTGCGTTAACTCTGAGCAGCCCCCACGTTGAAAAAGCCACATCAGACCCAATGCTGCGCAGTACGCGGCGACGCCGTTCGTTGGATCAACCTTGAGCGCGGAAAGGCGCGCATCATGGGCCTCAGAAAGCCGGTAGGTTTTTTCAAACAGATTAGCGATGTTCGTCCAAGCCTGAGTGCGTAACTCCACATCGGCATCTACGTCTTGCACAACCCTCCAATAGCATCGTCGGGCTTCGGCTCTGTAGGCGCGGGTATGTTCCTGATGATCTAACCATTCGGAATCATCGCGCCCACAATTTGCTGCTTCCACGAGCCCGTTTGCCAAGTTGTAGGTGGTATTAGCCGTCGGATATAGGCGATGAAGCTCACGGTACAGCTCAAGCCCCTCGTCAATGGCATCCTGGCGTCCAAGTGAGGCGCCGGCGTTAACCAGCGTGGCTGCACGCAGAGCCATCATATTAAAACGATTCGCCCCATCTAGAACGAGTTCACGAGCTTCTTGTACTGCAAGTGTGGGGTCAGCATCCACCAAGGTATTGAGGTGTGAGGAGAGCTTTGAGAATACGCTCAACATGAGTGGCGCCTCCTTTCAAAATGAACGATTCAGCGATGCTTGCATGTCTCACTCTTCCGCAAACGCTTCGAGCGCAGCGAGCAGCTTGGCTAGCTCAGTAAGGTTGGCCGCAGTGACGATGTCATATTCTCCTCGACTGCTCAGCCGATACACCTCGCGGGCCTTTTTAACTCGTTCGAGAAGAGGTACGACGATGCCCGATGCCCGCTCTAGGAAGTCATTAATGTCCGCACGTGTTTGGGGAATCTTATAACCCTTGACGGCGCTAGAGATGATTACCCCTGCATCGCGAAGTTTTGCAACGCCACTGGAGCGAATTCTCTGGTCGTTGACCTCTCCGAAGCCACTGTCTTTGAGGTGGGCAATGATCTCTGCAGTTGGCACGTAGTCTTTGGTGACGAATTCGCTCTGAAATCTCAAGAATCGCAATATGCTTAGCTGCAGGTGCTCATTCTCATCAGGATGCTCCCCAACGCTCTCGCTAAAATGGTCTGCTTGGCGTAGAGCTTCCTGGTGTATTTGGTAGTCTGCATATCCAGCCTCATTCGCCGGCGGCGGCAGAAGAGGTTGGTACTTCGACGGCCACTCCAGCATGCCTAGAGTCAGGCTGCGCAGGATCTTTTTGTAGGCAAGAACTGCTTCTTCCGATGCTTTCTCTTCGTAGATCTGAGCCACCGATCCGGCGAAAAAATCTGCAACCTGAACCAAAACATTATCCTTACTGGACATCGTCTGGAAGGCATCCTTATCGCCAAATAGGTCGTCCACGAATCGTTCTGCAACGTAGCTTTTGAGGCTCTCCTGAAATTCCTGGCCACCATGCTCGTCTACGATCATCTGGAGGTCAGGGTATGCGCGGAACAAGCGTTCATAGAGTAATCCGTTCACGTATTTTATGAACGGGGACTTGAAACGGAGGCCGCCATCTTTGTGGATTCTGGACTTATCCACCACGGTGAAAAAGAGCTTGAA
Organism: Pseudomonas sp. 2822-15; assembly: GCF_002742515.1. NCBI lineage: Bacteria > Pseudomonadati > Pseudomonadota > Gammaproteobacteria > Pseudomonadales > Pseudomonadaceae > Pseudomonas > Pseudomonas sp. 2822-15. The sequence goes on from NZ_LJRY01000206.1 coordinate 59,918, forward strand.
TGGCAGCTCGGCTAGCTCGTTGAGGATCCGGGCACGGCGATCTGAATCCTTGGGCTTCAGATTGCTGGATTTGATCTCGCCTGTTTGAAAATGACGTTTGCGGAGTTCCTCCGCTTGGGCATAAGCAGCTTCCAGGTCTTTTTCTGCAACTAGGATGGAGCACACGATGAAGAAGCCCGAGCTTCCACCCTTTGATGTATCTAGGTCTGAATTCCCGGACTCATCCACAAAGGCATACGTTCTGTCCATGAGCTTGCTCCATCAACAACGTACTGAGCGCAGTGGTCGCCCAATGGCAAGGTGGCGAACTTAGTTCGTCGCAGTGGTAGTGCCTGGAGCAGGGCCTTCGCTGAACGTGTAGTTGATGACCACGTCATTTCGGATCAAGACGTCGAGAGTTTTCTGAGTGCCCGTAGTCGTCACCTTCATGGTGACCACGTAGCTTTGGGCATGGGCTGAGCCATTGGTGTAGGTGTAGATCCACTTTTCGTCAGTCTCGCTGACAGCACTCTTGGCGTAGGGCTCACCAAACAGGGACTTCAACTCAGTAGTCGTCGTTTTGCCTTTGGTGATGCTCGCTACACTGGCCGACGGAAAGTCTCGTCCTGCGGTGTAGTGGGACGTAGCGCAACCGCCAAGTGCGACACAGATCCCCATTACTGCGATGAGCTTATTCATATCCTTCCTTGATCGTAGAAAGCTCCAAATCTAGCTGGCATCGAGGCTAAAAGCCATCAACGATCCTCATCAGACCTTCGCATCTGCTACCTGCGTTGACCGTGCGTAACTGGTCTACCTTCGCCGTGTAGCTCTGGCTCACCAGGTCTCGGCGCATCGCCCAACTGGGCGCGGTAGGTACGCTGGCTAGGCGCACGACTTTCTACCTAAATCAGCCCAACTGCGTTGTCTACATCGATTTAACCGATACCACTTCCACATACTTGTACTTTTTCCTAGCAGCCTTCACAGCCTCCTGCTCAGCAAGCAACGAGCTCAACGTATCAGCCTCGTGAATCAACTCTATCATTTTCCCCTCAAATTCGTTTCCAACGCGTAGCGTGACCCTCAGCTTGGGCGTAAACGCTGTCGCCACTTTCTTTTTGGCTGCTGGAGCAACCACCGGCTTTGTGAACACAACCGCCGGCTCCTGCACTGATGGAGCAGAAAAATGCAGTTCAGGCTGAGGAGTACCGAACAGCGCACGACGCATTTCTTCTTCAGTTAACTCTGGATTCATAGAACATCTCAACGGAGTGGTAATTAGCTTAAAAAGCCCTACTAGGACTACTGCTCACCGGTATACGATCACGGCTTGAGCACAAAAAATCGGGCCCTGTGAGGCCTTTTTCTTACCGTCACGGTGAGGCAATCATGGAGCGACATCTCTACAGATTTAGGCCAGCGGCACGCCTGCTTGGGAAGGATGCCACCGATTCCGAGGACGCCGTCCAGGGTGAGCTGGAGAAGTTGGAGATCTATTTCGCGCCACCGGATCAGTTGAACGATCCGTTGGAAGGCTACAAAGAGATTTATTGGTCTGGTGATGAGATCATCTGGAAAAACCTCTTCCGGCATTACCTTTTGGTACTCGCGATCCGAAGCTGGCAATGTGACGAGACCGTGAGGTTTGGGACGCCATTACCCAAAGAGCTACCTGTCGAAAAATTCCCTGGCAACTTGCAAGGTGTGCTGCTTCACGCCTATCAAGAAATGGACTCTCTGCTGAGCAGCAATGAAATAATTAAAGGCTATATAAAAGCATTTGCGAAGAATGAAAACAAGCATTACCGGCCTGAAGTGGCGTTCTACTTAGCAACACTTCACACCCGATTCTTGTCCGTGGTTTTACTCGTAAACAATAAGCACGGACTGTCTGGCTCCTACGCGGTTGAAATTCCGACAGATCCGCTTGGCGATAGCGAACTGCACCTACAAGCCATTGCGAACATCGAAGCTTACGATGGCACGTGCCGAGATCTTCAGGCATACGAGAAGATAGCGCTATTAAATGCGACATTTGCGATCAAAACTGCGCATATCATGCCTGGATATCATCAGGGGGCGCGTGATTTGATTACCGCGTTTGTACCTCGTTACTTAGATCAACTGGAACGCCTGATGCATCCACAGTGGTACGTTGCTTGTTTCATGAAAGAGTGCAATAACTCTGCGATATGGGGTGGCTATGGAGATAACCATAAAGGTATCTGCCTAAAATATCGTGTGCTTGGCGAAGCTCCATATATGAGTCTTGAAATGAACAGGCCAGTTGGTCTGGGATACAAGGGGGTTGCATATAGTTTCCAAAATATGCCTTTTAAGGAGGTATTCTATGATCGCGAGTTTTCAGAGATTGATTTCTTCAGGTTTCTAGGCAACGTGTCTAACCAAGCACTTGGCGGATTCTGGTATAACGATGGCGCGGGTAATTTCAGCACTAAGAGCGAGTGGTTCAGAACTGACTCGGCGGAGATCCGTGATGAGCACTACGCAAAATTGGACTTTGCCCTGACGTCTAAATTACCTCAGTGGGAGTCAGAAAAAGAGTATCGGCTGGTCTTGAATTCATACCTCGATATTTCGGAAAAGAAACATCGAATACTAAAGTATCGTTTTTCAAGCCTCGATGGAGTTATCTTTGGTATTAAGACTGCCTTAGAAGATAAGATCAAGGCTATCCGGATTATCAAGGCTCACTGTGAGCGAGAAGGTATCGAAACGTTCAATTTTTACCAGGCTTATTACGACCCGGTGAGCAAGTCCATTCAAAATGGGCTCCTACCCTTGACGATCAATGATGCCGACCCAGGCCAGGATGACCTTACTGAGTCTGAAACCGCATCGGTTGGTTGATAGACGTCGTTTAGCTTTTGCTCTTCATCTCCCGCTTCCGCTTCATTCCTCACGCTGCATTCACTGGTATTCGAACTGAGTGCAGCGTGTTCTTCCCTAACTTTTCGTTGACCCTGCCCAACATCACCATCTGCTCATAAGTCCTGGGTGGTTGGCTTTGCGACGGCAGATTTCCATTAAATTCACCTGGCGTCCGCAGATCCATTCCAGCGGGTGACATGCTGTCTCGCTCAGTTCTCCTAGCAAACATGCGGGGCGCTAAGCTCGACCAGTTCGTATAGAGAAATCGGAGGCTCGTATCGGTTTGCAGCTGGACTTGGAAAGCCATCAGACGCGCCCTCTGATAGAACATGCAGCAAGCTCCGCAGCTCTGATTCGGCCATTTGAAAAATGTTGGTAAGGTTCGTGCTGGCGCGCCTTAAAATACTGGTTTTACATACAGCTTCCGTAGGAGTGGCTGACCGTTAGCTTAGGTAGGCAGCAATGAGACGGTTACTACAATGAGACTACTTGACTACTATGATTTTATCGCTAGTATTGATCTAGTGTTTCCATAGTAACCACATAGTGATGGATTGCCTGGCTATGACTGCTCAAGATATTGGAAATGAAGGATGCGTTACCGTGTACACGTGTCGTGGCAGAGATCGGATAATCCGCGAAGGCGGCAGCCAGGCATGGCGTATTGACATGTCCAAAGCGTCCAAGCGCAAATATCTAGTCTGCGTTCAAAACAGGAATCAAACCTGGGGCCAAGCCACTGCTGAGCACCAGTCCGCCTTCCTAATAGCCAAGATTAGTTCGGTTACGAAATCGACGGAGAAGGACGCAGGGGATCGTTCGATAATTAAGATTTCTGAGTTTGCCGAAATAACTGTGCCCAACTCCTGGGATGGAAACCGAAACCCTGTCGCTTATACCAAGCTGTCTGACTACGGAATTCAGACCCCAGACGACCTTGAGGATCTCAGCTGGACGCGACTAGGAGCCTCCTTCAATCTGGGTGATGTGGCGCCAGTGGAAATGCCGGGTGATGATTACTTGGCGGCAACCATTGATGCGCCGTCCTCCCCTGCATTGGCGGAGTCAACTGCACTGTCGATTGACGAGGCAAAGCGAGGCTTAGCATTGAAATTCGGTGTAAGTGTCGAGCAAATTGACATTACAATCCGTGGCTAGGGCTTCGGCTTGCTGGCTCATAGTGCTCAGGTTTCCCTGTTTGAGTTGTGATATCCGGAATTCGCCTTGCGACCAACTGGCAAGGGGGGCGCGCCAGCCCAGTATGGGCCAGAGGCTTGAGGATGGAAGCCCGCGAGGGCCGAAACTCGGATCCTTCGGGTTTTGGTTCACGACAGCCGCCCCCGCAGCGGGGCAAACCCAAACACCAAAGCTGAAAGGACTATTGAAGGCTACTAGGCGTTGGGATGTACCGGTCACCTGCTATACGCAAAAACTCACGCAAGCTGCGGCGCCCGACATCACGCCTAAACGTCGCAATCACGTACTTGGAGTTGACCGTGTTGATCACCCAGAACCTACCTTCCTTCTTAACAGATTGGATGTCCGACGTCCGAATCAGGCGACCATCCGCAAATCGCTGATGTGGCCCAGGACAAAGGTGACCGAATACAACGCCTACAGCGCTGCATGCATGGATATGAACACTCACCAGAAACGCTGTCGCTAACCCGTCGTAGTTCTGGGACACAGCTTTCGCGATGCGAAGGAGGTCAAAGTCCGAATAGCGCTTTACGTGCAAGTCGACTGCAACGGTATTTATCTCCACCATAGCTACAGCCCCCCCAATGCAGAAGGTAAAGCGCCTTCTGAAGACCTGCGTCGATACAGCTCCTTCAACCCAGTAAGCGACTCGACCTTGAGGTCATGCTGGTGGGTATTGACGTACACATCACCACCCTCGACCTCCATGACACAGATCGGCACCTTTGCGGGGTTAAATCCCATGGACAATGAAGTCAATTTTTCCATTTTCCAGCACGAACCCTTATTCATCCAGCCGGGGGTGACGACTTGGACTTCCTGAACAACCATGGTCTCGCCTTGAGAGACCAGTAGCTCAACCAATCGAGGCTCATCGTTCAACATCTCCTCGTAGGCCACATACAGACCTTCGTGCCGACGCTTCAGGCTTACGTGATACCAATGGGTGGCCAGGGATCGCGACACTGCATGGAAGTGAGCAAGGCCATCCCCGAACATTCCCACGGAGCCGGATTGGTCTAGCATGCTAATACGGAACATCATGCATCTCGTATGAGGCAGGCCCGTCTGGCGGCACCTGCGATTAACATAAACCGAATATTGTCTTCAGAGACGCGGTTATCTCGCGCCCTTCGCCGACGAGCACGTACACCGTGTTTCGCGTCTCGAACAGGCAAGCGCCGTCGAATGATTTGCACAGGGTCGAGCGCACCCAGCCTCCTGGCGGAAATCGTCCATGCTCGTCATAGATAACGCAGTGGGCATACATGAACATTGGCTCCAGGCCGGACGCTCGTACTTTCGCAAGTGACTCGGGGGACTCGTCTACGTGGAAGATGAGCCAATCCTCGACGGTGCAATAAGCCTTTCCTGGGAAGCGCTCTGCCACTAATGCCCCTATCTCGGCGTGAGACAGCGACGTTCCTGCGGAGGATATCCGGCTTTCCTGGAGCAACTCATGCTCAGGATGATTACCCATAAATTGATGATCCTCGTGGTGCTAAAAAAATTGAGGACGCGCCGTACGCGTAAATTGCTCGATCACACAGCCAAAAATCCCATAGCCATGACTATATACATTTGAGTGGGATCGATCAAACCCTGCATACCGTCTTCTTTTTGGAGAGGACTGCCTGGATGTCTTTACGCAAGGCATACGCAGCAACATTGCAGTGGCTAAGGATGAGGCGGGGCTTATCGCAAGCAGAGCTCCAAACCCAGACCGACCAAGCTCACATCAGCAGATTGGAAGCATCGAGTAGATCTGCCAGTGTCGACCTCAGCGCCGACCTCGCTCACGCTCTGGGCGTAACACCATTGTCGTTTTTCACGCTGGTGGCTGCCGCCCATGAAGGAAAAACTGCACGCGCAGCCTTGGATGAAACGCTCGTAGAATTAGAGCAACTGGGAGTGCTAGACGATGAGCTCCCCGGTGAACCTCAAAAGCTCATTCCGCCAAGAAAGCTTGCAGCGAAAGAAAAGCTCAAGGCGATTCGCGAACTGAGAGACGCGGGGCTTACTCAAAAGGAGGTTTCTCGAAAGCTGGGACTGCCGACTAGCACCGTCGGTCGGCTTTGGCACGCGGGGGATTGAGCGTGGAACACTAGAAGCAAAAATAGGTGATGAGCTTGCTGCCATAATAAAATGGGGTAAGGTGCAAGACATACGGAGATGTATCCTAAGCTGAGTGCAAAGGGTGACTATTTCCAGTGACTACCAGACCCCAACTGACACGGATGCAGATATGGATTTTTTGCTAGTTGGTCGATCTGAAAGAACACCAGCCGAGGGCCGTAATGTCGCTTACTTGGGCATTGATAATTGGAATGACTACTCATATGTGACCATGTTTTATGTCACATTGTGTGATGAAAACGGGAGGCGCCATGATCTCGGAAACGTGAAGATCGGCTTTCCAGGTCAAACGACGACACAGACCACTTACTCAATGCTCCCCCGGCGATTTGATACTCTTCCTGAGGGGTTTTTCTCGCTAGGCACAGACGTAGATTATTATAAAAAATTGGCCGCCGATGTTAGCCTGGAAACTCGTAATAACTTCCTAAATGGGCTGAAGGATGTGGTTGCAAATCCCAGCCAGCTTGAGCAGGCCATTCAGGAAGACGTATTTAGCACCTCGCATCTTCGCGGGGTAAGTATGAGCACAATTAAAGATCAATTTACTAGGGTGCTGCACGGCGGAGTAGTTAGGACGGACTTTTCATTTTTATATCGAAGACTCCCAGCTGAAAGGGCTGCAGGTTTAGAGTTGAATTTTGAGGTGGCTTCACACTCCAAGCCCAGCACGAATATTCACGCCATTATCGGCAGGAATGGCGTGGGTAAAACCACTATCCTAAACGGTATGATTCAGGCAGTTACAGGCGGGTTGTCTGAAGGAGAAGGTTTTTTTCTGCAAGGTGGATGGGGTGGTATACAGACAGCAATCACCACGGAATATTTTAGCAGTCTGATATCAGTTTCATTCAGTGCATTCGACCCTTTCGAACCTCCACCTGAACAATCTGACCCTTCCATAGGGACATGCTATTACTATATAGGGTTGAAAATACCCTCCTCAACTAATGGTGAGCTTAAAACCTCCCGCCAGCTTCAGAACGAATGCGTCAATGCATTAAGATTGTGCATGAGCGAGCCTAGAAAAAAAGAGCGCTGGCACAAAGCAATAATCGCCTTAGAGTCTGACGAAAATTTCGCAGATATGGGATTGCCTTCTTTATTGGGAATGATTGGGCAGGATGCTCAAAATACAGCGTTCGCATTAATTTCTAGGATGAGCTCTGGGCACGCAGTGGTGCTACTTACAATAACAAAACTCGTTGCGATGGTTGAAGAAAAGACGTTAGTTGTATTGGATGAGCCCGAAAGCCACCTCCACCCGCCACTGCTTTCTGCTTTTTTAAGAGCATTAAGTGAACTTTTATATGATCGTAACGGCGTAGCCATTATCGCAACGCACTCGCCTGTAGTGCTGCAGGAAATACCGACCTCGTGTGCTTGGAAGATCAACAGATCGCGGTTGGTTTTGGATGCACAGCGTCCGGAAATTCAAACGTTTGGTGAAAATGTCGGCGTGTTAACCCGCGAAGTGTTCGGTCTTGAGGTAGGGAAGTCAGGTTTTCATCGCCTTTTAGACATTGCAGTGCAAAGAGGAGGAACGTTCGAGGAAATAATGTCTGAGTTCGATCACCAGCTGGGATTTGAAGCTCAAGCAATATTGCGTGCAATGGTTGCTTACCGAAACTCACGAGGTGGGAATTGAACCGTATTTCCCTCCCTGTTTTTACCGGGATAGAGTCTTACTCTAGTTGCGCAAACTCTATCGTTCAACCTGTTCTACGGCAAAGAATGCTTGATGCTTGTGCCGATATTGAAACGGCTGCTCTCGCGTATTTGAACAATGCCCGAGAAGGCACATTGTTTTCTATTCCCCCCATATTTGCTGTGCGAGGTGAAGACCCGGTAGTATTGCAAGCGGTGCATAAGAGCGAGCTCATTAGCCTATATGATTATAATATGGTTCAACGCCACCCTGGCCGTGATTATTATGATCAGATACTAATTGCAGCCAATGAAAAATGTCCTTACTGCGGGGGGATTGGCAGGCCTCAAAGTCTTGATCATTATTTGCCCAAAGCTCATTTTCCTCAGTATTCTGTGCACCCTCAAAACCTAGTCCCATCATGCCGAGATTGCAATACTGGAAAAAGTAATGATTTGGCGATAAACGCTGATAGCCAGTATATTCACCCATATCTAGATCCTGACCACTTCTTCTTAGATCAATGGGTACAAGCTAGAGTTGTATATACCGATCCATGTTATATTCAGTTTTTTACAAGCACACCCCAGACGTGGCCAGCAGTAGATGCAAACCGCGCAATAAATCACTTTAATGAGTTTGATTTAGGCAAGCGCTACGCTATTCAAGCCGGAGACGAGCTGAGTGTGATTGTCGACCAGAGACGCGGCTATCTCGTGGATTTGAGTCCTCAGGACTTCTCAAGCTTTTTACAGTCCGTTGCGAATGCAAGGTTGTCACCAAACCACTGGAAAAGGGTGATGTATCAAGCGCTGTCTATCGATCAGCGATTCTGCTCAACTGCATTCTAAGTTAAGGTTCGCCTCTGCTCTCTTTGGTCTGGTCTTTGGAACCGCTATCTTTTTCAGAGCTCGGATCATGTGCTAATGGTCAAATGTGCAGATGCTATGTGCCACAGCAGAGCTCAGACATAATTCACCTGCTCTGCACCAGGCGATCCTTCGCATGCGAGCATTAGGTAAGCCGAGCGCGCAAGCCGGCACGGCTGCAGGCGCGAGACGGAAGCGCGCAGGGACGAGGCATGGCATGCTATGACTCGGTTCACGACAACCCTCCGCCAACTGCCGCGTGCCATACCCAGTGCCTAGCTTCAATCAATCTGGAAGAAGCTGAAATGAACCACGATGAACTGCGCGAGCTCGAGAGAACTAAACGAAGGAGTCTCTGGGCGCTCGCCAATCTCACTCCTGGTGATCCAAAAGCATTCGGCCATCTGGAAATTCTTGATCGTATAGGTGACCAAGAGCGAAGCCGCACGCCCTTCACGGATAAATCATTCGACCTCAACAAGGTTCGTGATTGTGTCACGGTGCAGCATCACCACTCCGGCACCGAAATCATTTTGGAGCAGACTATCCCGCAGCCTTGGAGGGAGCGCTTCAATCAAGCAAGTATCGGCTCGACCAGGTTGGCAGGCGGCCCTTACGCGGGGGATTGGTATAAGTTTCTCAGTGGCTGGGAGGCAGAGATGCGACACCTAGAGGCACATAGAGCTGCCACCAGCAAGCCAAAGCTGGATTGGTGCGGATGGAGAACAGATGTGGAATGAGACAGCGATGACACCGTGTATTGCGATATCCAAATGCCCGTGGCTCAAGGCCGGGAGCTGCTGGAATTAGTGAGTGCACTGCGAGAGTCCAAAGCTCATCCAAGACTCGACAAAGTTTTTGAGCGCATACGGGACGAGCTCAGCACCTCAATCGATATCGTTGATAAACCGCCGAACTGGGGGGGCATGGTGTCAGTGAGACGCCTTGCGGAGCCATCAGAGCTCTGCATTCCAAGCATTCATGGCCTCACTCACAGTCGTGAACCAACGAAGTTCAACGAGCTGCAGGGCAATTGAGACTTGCCTGTTTATATTGGCGTCCACCCACGGTGGGAGACTCTCGGTGCCGCCTAAGAACAGGCTTGCTGTAGCGACAGCAAATTGCCCCGTACTCGTAGACTGGAGGCACACATAGCGCACGGCATCGCCACTGGACAGCCGCCGCCAAGCCACCACCTCGATACAGTCCAAGGTGCTCACTGGAGCCTCAACGGCGAGACTCGCTTCCTGTTCCACCTGGACTTCTGTTGCTGCGCCGAAAGACCTGCTAGGCGCTCCTGGTTTGTGGACAAGATGCTTCAACTGCTCACGTGAGGCGATTATCTGTTCGCGGAGCTCTTCAGGGTCTATAGACATGCCTCCCTCCGGTGTCACCCTAAGGGTCTTAAAGCTGTTCACTGCCTGAATGAATTCGCTCTCACGCTTTTGCTCCCATGCAAGGCGGCGTTCGGAGAACAGCCAGTGTGCAATTTTATTGAGGTTGATCATTCTGTACTCCGGAATCGCTGTTTGAAGCCGACGTTCCTCGATAGGCTATCACTGGACTCCATGCTTGGCGCAGACGGTAATAATTGATGCGTCTCCACGGCACCTGGGGCGTCCGGTCAGAATGCTCATTGCCTAGCTTGATCGGACTTATGGCAAAGAAAATTAACCGCTGGCTGGCCATCATCGTGTGAGCGAGCACTGTCTAGCATTTCAGAAGTGGTCACCGTTGGTTGCTACTTCGCGACAAGTAGATTGATCAAGGTGTGCAGTCATGTTCTAGTGGCGTGAAGTGGCTGTTTGATCTCGTCAAGGTAGACAAAAAATGACTGATTTTTCTCATCTGGAAGGCCAGATACGCGAGTGTTTTGGACGAGTTGTTTACACACATAAAACTCATGAAAAAATGGCTGATAACTGTGCAACTACATTACGTCGCTTTAAGATCACGCAAATTTGGGTCTCTGGGCTAACCGCTTCCGGCGCAGTAATCGCTGTGTTTTTTGATCCTGTGGGTGTGAAAGTCGCAACGGCGTTGCTCTCGCTGCTTACCTTGCTGATTTCGGGTTATATGAAAGGGTTTGATCCTGGTGGGACAGCTCAGAAGCACAGGGATGCGGCAGCCAGTATCTGGCCAATACGAGAGTCCTACCTTTCTCTGATCACTGATTTGCGAATGAATCATATCTCCTACGAAGATGCTATTAAGCGCAGAGATGAGCTGCAAGCGAAACTAGCTACAATCTATAAGGGGGCGCCACAGACGGACAGTAAGGCTTACTTGAGTGCACAGAAAGCATTAAAAGATAATGAGGAATATACTTTCTCAGATTCAGAGATTGATTGTTTTCTGCCCACTACTCTACGCAAGGATGCCTAATAGTGAGTCCCACCCTGACAAGTGACCGTTTTATTTCTGCTTTAGCTGCAACTTTAGATATCCCCGCCGAGCGGTATGAGTCTGCAGATAAAAGTTATCGATCAATCTGTACATGGTTGGAGCGTCCCGAGTCGCGCTTTTCTAGAGTTGATATTGATGCATACATTCAAGGCTCGTTTCGGCTGGGTACAGTCATTCCGCCAATAAGTGGTGAAGAACACTACGATCTCGACGTGGTTTTCGAGTTTGATCTTAGTAAGTCGACAAAAACTCAGCAGGGACTTTATGAAGACCTCGGTTATGAGCTCAAACTTTACGCCGCTCGGTATGGGATGCAGGCTCCATCCGATTGGGATAGGTGCTGGACGTTAAACTACGCCGATACCGCGCAATTTCATATGGATCTTCTGCCCTCTGTTCCGGATGGACAGCGCCAACGTTTAATAAGAGAGCAGCGTGCTATGACGCTGGATTTTGTTGATCGCTCTATATCAATAACAGATAAAAATCATGGTAATTACGCACGTCTCTCTGAGGATTGGCCATCCAGTAACCCGCACGGTTATGCGGATTGGTTCTACGAATGCATGAAACCCGCGTTTGACCAAAGGCGTAGGGCTATGATGCTGGCAGAGGCTAAGGCTGATATTGCAGATATACCCGTATTTAGAGTGAAAACGCCTCTGCAATCAGCTATCCAGATTCTTAAACGTCATAGAGACATGCGTTTTTCAGATGACCCAGACGGTCGCCCTACATCTGTTGTGATTTCGACGTTGGCGGCTCACTCGTACGGGCAGGAGTCGTCAGTTACTGGTGCTCTAATCAGTATTCTACAATCGATGGACAGATATATTGTTGATCGGGAGGGCGTGTCTTGGATAGAGAATCCATCCAACCCGCGCGAGAACTTCGCCGACTCTTGGGAGCAAGAGCCAGCAAGGAAAGATGCTTTCTATGATTGGCTGGATACGGCCCGTACTGACTTTGTTCGGGCTGCGGAACAAGGTGATCTGAGCACTATTATTGACGCTTTGGCTCCAAGGATGGGGCGTGAGTTGGTTGAAAAGGCAGCTAGCCATCCTGGGCAGAAATCGCTGGCCGAGGCTTCCGTCATCAAGCGTGCGAAAAGCGCGTTTCAGAAGTTGGTAGATGCCCCGCATCGCAAACCGGTTGCTTGGCCAACAGTTCCGGTAGGTTATGTTCGGGTCGAGGGAGCTATGGCTAGGAATGGCTTTAGAGAAGTCGTGCTTCATAACGATGGTGCGCTTCTGCCTAGGGGATCCTCGTTGAGCTTTGTAGCGAACACAGACGTGCCAAGACCATTCAAAATTTATTGGCAGATAGTGAATACAGGTGAAGCGGCAGCGAAGGCAAAAAAACTGCGGGGGGGATTCGAGCAGGCCACTGTGACAACGGGGACGCTGATAAGGAGAGAAAACGCTTCCTACGCAGGGTCTCATACCATTGAATGCTTTGTGGTCAAGGATGGATATTGCGCCGCTAGAAGCGGGCTTTTCGTTGTTAACATCCAATGATGCTCCAATTCCGGTAACGGGGGACGGTCGCTAGGCCTTTCCAGGGTAAAAAGATTTGTAAAGTTTTGGGCTGATTTGAGCCCTTAATTGACTGAGAATTTACGAAAAACGCTACGTTTTTATTTTTATTGCGGATTTTAGAGGTATAGAAGCCTTACTAATCGGGCGATTCACTCACTCACTCGGTAAATATAAAGGGATCTATGGTACGCATTACCATTCTAAGGTCCCAGGCCCGGAACGAGCAAAACCCCCGCAGGCGAAAGCCTCGGGGGTTTTTTAATGCCTGCAATCAGGCGTCCGTCGCGGCCGCTGTGACCACCATCTCCTTGAACCTGCGCAAGACCGCCGAGCCGTCACCAATACGCGTGGCCAAATGCAACGGCGCTACCAGGCTCTGGCACTCGGTCAGCTCGCGATAAACAATGCCATCGCCGCGCAGCCGCTGCATGGAGGCGGGCACGATAGAGACCCCAAGCCCTGCGGCCACAAGACTCAAGGTCGCCGTCATGCGGGGCGCTTCCTGCACCACCTGCGGGCTGAACCCGGCTTCACGGCAGGCCACCAGAATGGCGTCATACAAACCCAACCCCACGCGCCGGCGATAGAGCACAAAAGCCTCATCAGCCAATGCTGCCAAGGGTAACGGCTGCCCCGCATCGAGTGCCAAGGGATGATCGGTCGGCAGGGCCAGCAGCATGGGCTCCACCAGGATAGGTTCGTCCTGTAACTGTTGCGTGCCACTGAGCGGGGAGCGGATAAACGCGGCATCCAGCTTTTCCTGCACCAACGCGTCCAGCAGCTCGCCGGTTCCTGCTTCCTCCAGTATCACCGAGACACCCACAAAGGCCTCGCGAAACCGCCGCAGCACGCTGGGCACAAACGGGTGCAACGCCGCCGAGCTGGTAAAGCCGATGGCGAGTCGGCCTCGTTCACCCCGGGCGGCACGGCGTACCACGTCGGTAACACCTTCGGCTCGGGCCAAAATATCTCGGGCCTCATCCAACAATGCCAGGCCCGCCGTGGTTGGGCGCACACCTCGGGGCAGGCGCTCCATCAGCACCACGCCCAATTGCGTTTCAAGACTTTGCAGCAAGCGCGTCAAGGGCGGTTGCTGCATGCCCAGGCGTTCCGCGGCGCGGGTGATGTAGCCTTCCTCGGCAATGGCCACGAAGGCTCTCAGCTGGCGAAGCTCCAACATAAGGATACTTTCAAGGTATGGGAGGTTGCCAATCCTGGCATTTGTTCTCATGGTTCACAAGATTTAGGCTGTGGCCACCTCTAACAAAGAAGGAAAGCCGCGATGACCTGGTCTGCCAAGCAATACACGATGTTTGAACAGCAACGCACCCGTCCGGTCCGTGACTTGGTTGCGGCTATTGCGAATGGCGATGTCCGTAGCGCCGTCGACCTGGGATGCGGCCCCGGCAATTCAACTGAAGTATTGGCCGAGCGTTTCCCGCAGGCGCACATTACGGGCATGGACAGCTCTGACGACATGCTGGTTGACGCCCGCAAGCGCCTGCCGCAACTGAATTTCGAGCTGGCAGACATCGGCGCCTGGAGGCCGTCGCAAAAATACGATGTGATCCTCGCCAACGCCTCCCTGCAATGGCTGCCGAACCACGCCACGCTCTACCCGCATCTGGTCGACCAGCTGACACCTGGCGGCACCCTCGCCATACAAACCCCGGACAACCTTGACGAACCGGCCCATCGGCTGGCCCGCGAAGTGGCGGCAGATGGCCCGTGGGCGGCCAAGATCGGTGCGGTCAAACACAACGAGCGGCACACCGCGAGTTACTACTACGAATTGCTGAGCAAACATTGCAGCACTGTCGACGTATGGCGCACCACCTATCAACACCCGCTGGCCGATCACGCGGCGGTGGTGGAGTGGTTCAAGGCGTCGGCATTGCGGCCGTTTCTTGCGCCGTTGACCGACAGCGAAAAAACCGCATTCCTGCAGCAATACCAGGCACGTATCACCCAGGCTTACCCAGCCCTGGCTGATGGCACTGTGTTGCTGCCTTTTCCACGCCTGTTCATCATCGCCACGCGCTGAAGGCAAGCAAGCGGAGGTCACTGCGCCGCCGCTTGCGCCTTCAAGTATTCATCCGTCGAGACCACGCTGGCATACCCAAAAGCCAGCGATGCCATATAAGCGCCATGCACCTGCGCGGCTGCAATCACCTGGCCATTGAATGCCTGGTCGCGGGTCGCGCAGGCGTCGTGAATCAGCGTGACGTTGTAGCCAAGGTCCGCCGCAGCCCGCACCACGGCGTCGATGCACATATGGCTCATGTTGCCGACCACCACCACGTCAGTGATGGCGCGTTGTTCCAGCACGCTGCGCAGGTTTGTGCCGCGAAACGCGTTCACAAAGTGTTTAAGCACCACCGGCTCGTTGCCCTGGTTCAGCACCTTGGCATGCAGGTGCGCGCCCTCGGAGCCTGGCGTGAAGAAGGGCGCGTCTTCGCTGGTGAATTCATGGCGCACATGGATGATGGCGTCGCCCGCCTGGCGGAACGCCTGCAGCACCTGCGCGGCCTTGTCCGCCGCGGCTTCCACGCCATCGAGCGGCCACTTGCCTGCGGGGAAATAATCGTTCTGGATATCGATGAGGATGAGCGCTTGCTTGGCCATGGGCGTCCTTATGATGATTGGCAGTGCCTTGCATCTTAGCTGGCCCGTCGCCATCCACGCAGCTGCTTTGATGGCGGCGTCGTGCAGAACACCGTCCGTTTAAACCCCTGTCGTGCAGAATAAAACAGGCCTAATGCCATCGCTGGGTCAGTAACTGTTTGATTTAACGGCCATCCTCCCCAGCCTTGCCTTGGCGTGATCCATGCAACCTTTCTCACACACACATGGCAGGATCGCCAAGGGGGACGCATGACCCCGATTCAACGCAAAAAAATCGTAGTCGCTCACTCCACACGACAAGGGGCGCCGCAGCATGAAGTCGAAACCAATCGCGCTCTCGCGCGCTGGCTGGCGCAGATCCTTGGGCTAAAATTCGGCGGCAGCTATGACCCGCAGTTACACGACGGCCTCGACTTATATGTCTTGCCCACCCAAACCCTGGTCGGCCCCGATCAAGCGCGGCCGCTCAATATCAAAGGGCCGGAAGATCTGTGGGGCGGTTATGTCGATCACGCTTTCATCTGTACCAAAGCGATCACCCACGGCCTGCTAAGTCCTGACGCCAAGGCGCCTGAAGGCTGGTCGCCAGCGTTCTGTGAGCGTGTGCGCACGGTGGTTCTCGACGGGCTCAGCGTGTTTGCCCTTGAAGACGCATTGCCTGCCGCCACGCGCCTGCTCTACAGCGGGCCGATTCGCATGAAACCGGCGCATGCCTGTGCCGGACGCGGCCAGCAAGTTATCCACAGCCTCGACGCATTCGAGGCTGTGCTGGCGCGGCCCGAAGCGGCGCAGCTGTTCAACGATGGCGTAGTGCTGGAGCAGGATTTGCACGACGTCACCACCCACAGTGTGGGCCAGAGCTTTATCGGCGATCACGTGATCAGCTACTGCGGCGAGCAATTCCTCACCCAGGACGGGCACGGCGAAGAGGTTTACGGCGGCTCGACCTTGCTGGTGGTGCCCGGTGGTTATGACGACCTCCTTGAGCTCGATTTGCCCGACGATGTGCGCGAAGCCATCCAACAAGCCCAGGTTTTCGACAGCGCCGCCGATGAGGCCTACCCTGGTTTCTATGCCTCGCGGCGCAATTACGACATTGCTCAAGGCCTGGACAGTGACGGCCAAAGCCGTAGCGGCGTACTCGAACAATCCTGGCGCATGGGCGGGGCCAGCAGCGCGGAAGTCGCGGCGCTGCAAAGCTTCATCAATAACCCCGGCCTGCGGGCCATTAATGTGTCCTCGGTGGAGACCTATGTGGACCAACCGCTGCCTGAGCACGCCATTGAGGTGTATCGCGGCCCGGCCGAAAACAGCGACTTTCTTCTCAAGTATGTGACGGTTAAATCTTATGACGGCTAGAAGCGAAAGCATTGCGATCGATATCGATGACGAACAGATGAGCGGCACCTTCCTGAGTCCAAAATCCAAAGTTCCCGGCGTGTTGTTTGTGCACGGCTGGGGCGGCAGCCAGGAACGCGACCTTGAGCGCGCCAAAGGCATTGCGGGCTTGGGCTGCGTGTGCCTGACCTTCGACCTGCGCGGCCACGCCGGCACCGGCATTCCCTTGTCCCGCGTCACCCGTGAAGACAACCTGCGCGACTTGTTGGCGGCCTACGATCGCCTGCTCTCACACCCTGCCATCGACACCTCGGCCGTGGCCGTGGTGGGCACCAGTTATGGTGGCTACCTGGCGGCGATTCTCACTTCATTGCGCCCGGTACGCTGGCTGGCGCTGCGCGTGCCGGCGCTGTACCGCGACCAGGAGTGGCTCAAGCCCAAGCGCGACCTGGATAAGGCCGACCTGATGGATTATCGCAGTACCCTGGTGCACGCCGAGACCAATCGCGCCCTGCATGCCTGCGCCAAGTTCAGTGGTGATGTGTTGATCGTCGAGTCGGAAACCGACGACCACGTGCCCCATGCCACCATCATGAGCTACCGCGCGGCGTGCCAGAACACCCATTCGCTGACCCATCGGATCATCGATGGTGCCGACCACTCGCTGAGCGACCCGGTGTCGCAGCAGGCCTACACCTCGATCCTGGTGGACTGGATTACCGAAATGGTGGTGGGGGAGCGGTTGAGCATTATTCAATCACGATAGTGTGGTGCCCTTTAGGGCCTCATCGCGGGCAAGCCCGCTCCCACACTTGGTATGCATTCCAATCTGTGGGAGCGGGCTTGCCCGCGATGGCGATCGAACTGCCGACACCGTTCAAGCCGGTGTCTTCTTGACCCGCAACGCCTTGGCCTTGGCCTCCACCGCCAGGTACATCACCAACGCCACCAGCAGCGGCAAAATAAAGTAGATCGCCCGGTAGGCAATCAGCCCTGCGAGCAAGCTGCCCCGCGATGCCTCATGCTGCATCAGCGCGATAAACACTGCCTCCAGCACACCGAGCCCGGCGGGGATATGGGTGATCACCCCGGCAATCGCGCTGATCAGCAGCACGCCCAATACCAGCGGGTAGTCCAGCTTGGCGGGCAGCAACGTAAAGATCACCGCCGCCATCAACGACCAGTTCAACGCACCCAGCGCCAGCTGCAAACAGGCCATGCGCAACGACGGCAAGTTGATCTCGATGCCCTTGACCGACCACGCGCGTTTCCTGGCAAACCGGCACGCCGCCAGGTAGCCCAGGCTGGCCAGCACCAATAGCACGCCAATGCCTTGCAACGCGCCGCTGCTGACCTTCCAGCCCGGCGGCATGGTCACCAACCCACTGCTGAACACCACGCCGGCCACGGCCATATAGCCAAACCAGTTGGTAGCCAGGCTCAGCCCAAGAATCTTGGCGATATTGCTGGTACTGACCCCGAGCCGCGAATACAGCCGATAGCGCATGGCAATGCCGCCCACCCATGCGCTCAGGTTGAGGTTGAAGGCATAGCTGATGATCCCCACCGGCAGGATCTGCTTCCAGCGCAAATCCTGGCGAATGTAGGTGCGGCCGATCAGGTCGAAGCTGGCGTAGACGAGGAAGCTGCAAAGCGTCAGCCCACCGGCGATCAACAGCGTGCGCAGCTTGAAGTCCGCCAGCGTCTGCAGCACTTCGCTCCAGTCGATGCGCCGCGCGAGCAGGGTGAACAGCACAATCAGCAGTACAAAGAACGCGATCGTCAGCGGTTTCTTCCAGCGCTTGAACCGCGATCCGCCGCTTTCAGTGGTCATGGGCCTGGCTCTCGAATGGCTTGAGGCGCGGTTTGTGTGCCGGCAGCCAACCCGTCAGGGCGGGGAAGTGCCGCATGACGTGGAACACCAAAAAGCCCACGGTCAATCGCCATAACCACAGACGCGGCTTGCGCTTTTCCGGCATGGTCTGGCAATGATTGCGCGCCAGTGTTTCCAGGCTTTCGTACAGCTGATGATTGAACGCGCGGTCACGAATCAGCACATTGGCTTCCAGGTTCAGCGACAGGCTCAAGGGGTCCAGGTTGCTCGAACCCACGGTGCTCCAGTCGTCATCCACCAAGGCCACTTTGCCGTGCAACGGGCGCTGGCAATACTCGTGAATCACCACGCCATCCTTGAGCAGATAGTCATACAGCATGCGCGCCGCAAGCTTGGCCAGCAGCACATCGGGCTGGCCCTGCATGATCAGTTGCACCTGCACGCCACGCCGCGCGGCATTGCGGATTTCACGCAGCAGGCGGTAGCCGGGGAAGAAGTAGGCGTTGGCAATCACCACGCGCTTTTGCGCCTTGCTCAAGGCATGGATATAGGCCTCTTCGATGTCATCGCGGTGTTGCAGGTTATCGCGGTAAATCAGGCGCACCAGGCCGTCGTCGGTGTGCGTCGGCCAAAGCGATGGCCGTTGCTGGCGCCGTCGCCAGCCGCGTCGCGTGCGCACCTGGCGGCCGCTTTGGGCGAGGGCGAAATGATGCAGGTCCGCCACGGCCGGGCCGCTCACCTGCACGGCGTAATCCTGCTTGGCTTCGGGGCCGAAATCACTCAGGTGGTCGGCGGAAAAATTGATCCCGCCGATAAACGCCACGGCGGCGTCCACCACCACGATCTTGCGGTGCAGGCGACGGAACCAGTTGGTGCGAATGCCCACTAGCTTCGCTGCCGGGTCAAACATTTGCACCGCCACCCCGGCCTCGGCCAGCTCACTGAGAAAGGCTGGGCTCAGTTCGCCGCAGCCAAAGCCGTCGAGGCTGACGATCACCTTTACTCCGCGCTGCGCCGCCTCGATCAGGATGCCTTGCAGTTCATGCCCAACCTTGTCTTCGAACAGAATAAAGGTTTCCAGCAGGATCTCCCGCTGCGCCTGGCGCATGGCCTCGAAGACGGCGGGAAAGTACGCCTCGCCGTTCTCCAGCAGCTCAATGCGGTTGCCCGGCTGCCAGCCGTAATCCAGGTCGCGGGCCTTGGCATCATCCGGCGGCTGGTCGGTGGCGATGTGTTCCACGGCGACATTCATAGCTCAATCTCCACCGACAACGGCACGTGGTCTGACAGGTGAGACCACGGCCGCGTCGTCAGCGCCCTGGGGTTATGAACCTTGAGGTTACGCACATAGATACGATCCAAGGGCAGCAAGGGCAGGCGCGCCGGAAAGGTGCGCGCCGGTTTGCCATGGGCTTCGATAAACACCTCCCTGAGCCCGCTTTGGCTCAGGTCGGCCTTCTGGCGCCAGTCATTGAAGTCCCCGGCGACGATCAGCGCCGCGTCAGCCGGAATCTCGGCGATGCGCTGCTCCAGTAACCGCAATTGCTGCTGGCGATGCACTTCGCGCAGGCCCAGGTGCATGCAGATCGCGTGCACCTCTTGGCCGCTGCCCGGCAAGCGCAGCACGCAATGCAGCAGGCCCCGGCTTTCATGGCCGCTCTGGGAAATGTCGAGGTTGTCGTAGCGGATGATCTGGAATTTGGACAGCAACGCGTTGCCGTGGTCGCCATGGGGGTAGACCGCGTTGCGGCCGTAGGCGAACTGCGGCCAGATGCTGTCGGCAAGGAATTCATACTGCGGCATCTTCGGCCAGTCGCTGTAGCGCTGTGGGTGACGCTCATGGGTGCCGTGGATTTCCTGCAGGAACACCATGTCGGCGCCCACGCTGCGCACCGCCTCACGCAACTCGGGCAGGATGAAACGTCGGTTCAACGCGGTGAAACCCTTATGGATATTGACCGTCAGCACGGTGAAGCGGGTGATGGCGGTGCTGGGCGTAACGGGCACCCAGTCGGCAATCGCAGCCATGATCGCTCCTGTGGATAAGTAAAGGGTCAGGCCTGTGTTATTGGCTGACTGCGGCGGTTGGGTGAAAGTTTCGAGTGACCTACAGGCGGTGCGGTTAACCGATCGTTCCCACGCTCCGCGTGGTAACGCAGCCCGGGACGCTCCGCGCCCCTTGGACGCAGAGCGTCCGTAGATGCATTCCCACGCAGAGCGTGGGAACGATCAGCGCTCAAACCCGTCAGTTCCTTACAGACCCTGCTGAAGGAGCCCGGTGTTTTGCTGAATCTAAAGACTGCATTACTGCTGGTCGCGCTGTTGGTGTGTGGCAATGGCGCGCTGCAAGCCGCGGCCGCGGCGCCTGCGGCCGCTGAGGCTCCCGCCAAGCCGGAGTTGCTGGTCGAAGGTGGCTTGCTCGGCGCCATCAGCTCCAGCATTGATGATGTGCAAGATAAGCTCGACCTTAACCAAAACCTCATCGACGCCTGGCGCTTGCGCGCCGACCGAGCGGCGGATGAAGTCGGGCGGCTGGTCGATCAAACCGCGCAACGTTCGCCGTGGAGCGTGGCCGGGGACTTCCTGTTGCTTTCCGGGGTGTGGGTCGGCGCCTTTGCGGCACTCACACTGCTGGGGCGCTTTAGCGTGCAGCGCCTCGGTCGGCGGCGTTTCGTTGCACCGCGAGAGCGTCTGCAAGGCGTACTGGGCTACGTGGTGCCCTACACGATCCCGGCCCTGATCTGCCTGCCGCTGACGCTGTATGTCAGCCATTTTTTACCCAGTTCCGTAGGCCGTGCGCTGGCGCTGTGTTTTGCCTATGCCACCAGCAGCGGCATCTTCTCCACGTCGATGCTGTTGTGCGTCATCGTCATGTTCAACGTCGGTCATAAACGCCCGGCCGTGCAGATTATTCGCAACTATTGCCCCAAGCCGCTGTTCCTGATCGGCTTTCTTGCCGCCCTCAGCGATGCCCTGACCAGCCCGCAAATCGCGCGCCAGTTGGGCGGCAATATCACCAGCAGCATCGCGGTGTTTACCGGCCTGTTCGCAGCGGTGATTTTCGGCGTGCTGGTGGTGCGCCTGCGTCGTCCGGTCGCGCATTTGATCCGCAACCGGCCGTTGGCCCAGCGCCTCAAACACCCGGCGCTGCAGCAATCGCTACGGGTATTCTCCGGGCTGTGGTATTGGCCGATTCTGTTGATGGTGCTGGTCTCGGCGATCAACCTGATCGGCGCTGGCGATGACAACCAGAAGGCCCTGCGTTGCGCGCTGTTCACCACGATTCTGTTGATCGGCACGGTGTTTCTCAGCACGGTGTTGCAACACCTGTTCAAGTCCCGCAGCCAGGTGGCGATCCAGCGCAGCAGCGCCTACAAGGAGCGCTTCCTCAGCCTGCTGCACGCAATATTGCGCATCGCCATGGCCATCGCGTTTATCGAAGTCCTCGGGCGTATCTGGGGTGTGTCGCTGTTCGAATTTGCCCAGCGTAACTCGGTGGGCCGGGCGATCAGCGATTCCCTCAGCAGCATCGGCCTGATCCTGCTGGTGACCTGGCTGTTCTGGGTGGTGCTCGACACGGCAATCCAGGAGGCGTTGAAACCGCCGGTGAATAAACGCTCCAGCCGCCAGCCCAGCACACGGGTCAAAACCATCCTGCCGTTGCTGCGCAATGCGGTGAAAATCGTGCTGGTGGTGATCTGCGCGATCACCACCATGGCCAACCTGGGCATCAATGTCGCGCCACTGCTGGCCGGTGCCGGTGTGGTCGGCCTGGCCATCGGTTTTGGCTCCCAGCAGTTGGTGCAGGACGTGATCACCGGCCTGTTCATCATCATTGAAGACACGCTGTCGATCGGCGATTGGGTAGTGCTCGACTCCGGCCATGCCGGCACCGTGGAAGGCTTGACCATCCGCACCCTGCGCCTGCGTGACGGCAAGGGTTTTGTGCACTCGGTGCCGTTCGGGCAGATCAAGGCGGTCACCAACCAGTCGCGGCAGTTTGCCTATGCGTTCTTCTCGGTGCAGTTCACTTACGACACCGATGTGGACAAGGCGGTGGAACTGATTCGTGAGGCCGGGCAGTCGATCCGCGACGATGTATTCCTCAAGTACAACCTGCAAGGGCCGCTGGAAGTGTTCGGGGTCGACAAGATGGACCTCAACGGCGTGGTGCTGACGGCGCAGTTCCGAACCGTGTCGGGCGGGCAATATGCGGTGAGCCGGGCATTTAACCAGCGCCTGAAAAAGCTTGTGGATAACTGTGATGAGGTGCACTTCGCGCAAACTTATCCACAGCAGGTTTGGCTGCCCAAGCGTTCGGCGCATGTGGATGAGGCGGGTGAAGAGGTGCCGGGGCCAGTGGTGTTGACCGAGCAGCACAGGCCCCAATGATGTGTTGACTCTTCCGGCCTCATCGCAGGCAAGCCAGCTCCCACCTTTGGATTGTGTTCACCTGTGGGAGCCGGGCTTGCCCGCGATGAGGCCAAGGTCCATACAGGGTTCAGCGCCTGATCAACTTCTCCTGCACCGCCTGCAAATCCTCCTCCAGCAACACCTGCTGTTTACCCGCGACCATCACCGCCGCCGGCAAGCCATCGCGATACACAATCCGATTGCCGCTCACCGCCGGCACTTTATTGCCCGGCAGCAAGGTGCCCACCAGGTTCAACGGGTCCGCCCCGCACACTGCAATCAAACTGCCGTTATGCGGCCGGCGTCTGACCTCACGCAGCAACGGAATCGCCTCCGGCAACGCAAACTGTTCCCCCGCCAAACCACTCACAAACCGCCCGCCGCGAATCTCGCCCCGCGCCTCCAGGCGATGGAAGGTGCGCAGCAATTCGCGCCAGCTTGGCAGCCAGTCGGCTTCCCGTTCCAGCAACCGCCAGAACACCACGCCATAACGGCGCAGCAGGGTCATGGCCACATGCTCCAGGATCTCGGCCGAATGCGGGCCGGCGGCGGTGGGGGCGCGGCGTACCAGGGCCCAGCGCCCGGCGTCGTCCATGCCGCCGATAAAGGCCCCGCGCCCACGCCGGCTGCTGCGTGCCTGGCGTTTGCTGGCGGGCGTGGTCAAGGCCCGCAGCCCGGCGAAACTGTCGGCATTCACCAACCCTGCGCCCACCAGTTCCTGCAAGGCGGTTTCCAGTTCGCTGCGCAGCAGGTGGGCTTCGTGCACCAGTTCGTCGAAAAACAGCGCGCCGTGTTCACGCAGCGCCAGGTGGACCTTTTGCGCTTTGGGCGACAACGTGGTGCTGTCGGTCGGTTCGGTCAGCCCGCTCCACAACGGCACCTGGCTGCGCGGCAGCAACACCACCGGCGTACTGCGCAGTGCCAGGGCGCCGGCCTTGTTGCTCAGGCGCGTCCACACCAGTTTGCCGCTGCGGCATAGCTCGTCGAGCCAGGTGGAGGAATAGTCCTTGAGCCGCGCACTGAGCAAGTCGCTGTCCCAGGCCGAGGTGGCGGCGGCGTAGCCTTCGAACTGCCCGACAATCTGCGGCAACATTGCGCTGCCCTGGCCGCGAGTGCCGTCGGACAGGTGCTGCCAATCGAACAGAAAGCGCATGAAATCCTGCAGCGCCACCGGCTCGATTTCCCGGCGCAGGCGCTTGACGGTGTAGCGATGGATACGCGCGAGCAAATGCCGCTCGCACCATTGTTCCTGGCTGGCGCCGGGGCTGAAATGGCCGCGCAGCACGTAGCCTTCCTGCTCCAGACGTGCGAGTGCCTGGCTGATATCCGCGACCGGCAGCGCCAACGGCGTGGTGATCTCGGCCAGGCTCAACGGGCCGAACCCGCCGAGGCGCGCGCGCAACACTTCAGCCAGCGCATCATCAGAGGCCCACGGTTCATCGAAGCCCGGCAACAACGGCAAGTCATTCGGATAGATCGCTTGCAGGCAACTCAGGCGTTCCACCGCCACCCACAGGCCATTGTCCAGTTGATAGGCGCGCCCACCTTTGGCCAAGGCGTGCAACCACTCGGCCCATTGCGGCGTGACTTCGTTGCTGGCGATACAGGCCAGGCTCATCAGCGCTTCATGCATTTCATCCAGGCCATTGGGCGTGGGCCAGGCTTCTTCACGCACGCCGGCAATGGCTTCGGCGTCCAGCGCGCCGAGGTCGTCGGTACTCTGCGGGTCGCTCCAGCGACGGTTGAGCACGGCCTGGGTACGGCGCTCTTCCAATGGCGCGTCGTCGAGAAAGGTGTAGGGCCGCGCGCTGAGAATTTCGGCGGCCATGGGCGAGGGCGCAGGCAGGTCGCGGCTGATCAGGCGCACTTCGCCGCGCTCCATGCGCCGCAACAGCTTCAGCCAACCTTCGCTGTCCATGGCTTCGTGCAGGCAGTCGTCGAGGGTTTGCTCCACCAGCGGGTGTTCGGGCACTTCGCGCTCGCCGGCAAGGTTTTCCAGGCAGGCAATCTGGTCGGGAAACACGCTGGCGATCAGGTCTTCGCTTTTCATGCGCTGGATCTGCGGCGCTACCTTGCGCCCGCCGGTGTAGCGCGGCAACGCCAGGGCCACACCGGCATTCCAGCGCCAGCGCACGCCAAACAGTGGCGCATCCAGTACGGCCTGGATCAGCAGGTGTTCGGCGCTGTTGCTGTTCACATAGCGCCACACCTCATCCAGCTCAAAACTGTGGCTGGTGGACAGCGACAGCACGATTGCATTCTCACTGGCGGCCGCCTGCAATTCAAAGTTGAACGTGCGGCAAAAACGCTTGCGCAGTGCCAGGCCCCACGCGCGGTTGATGCGGCTGCCGAACGGCGTGTGGATGATCAGTTGAGTGCCGCCGGACTCATCGAAAAACCGCTCCATGATCAAGGTGTCCTGGGACGGTAACGCGCTCAGCGCCAGGCGCGCTCGGGCCAGGTAATCGAGGATCTGTTCGGCGCTGGCGCAGTTCAGGCCAAGGCTGGCGGTGAGCCAGTCTTGCGCGGGTTGCAGGTCACCGGGTGTGGTGGTGAGCAGGGCGTCCAACCGCCCCTGAAAACGCGCGACTGCCGCCGACAACTCGTTGCTGCGCCCCGGCGCTTCACCCAGCCAGAAGGGGATGGTCGGCGGCTGGCCGTGGGCATCTTCGACGCGCACTTTGCCGCCTTCAACCCGCACGATTCTGTAGGACGTATTACCGAGCTGGAAGATATCCCCGGCGATGCTTTCCACCGCGAAGTCTTCGTTGACGCTGCCGATGTTCAGGCCTTGAGGCTCCAGCAATACGCTGTAGTCGGCGTTGTCGGGGATGGTGCCGCCGCTGGTCACGGCGGTCAGTTTGGCGCCACGGCGGGCGCGCAGGGTGTGGCTCACGGCGTCACGGTGCAGGTAGGCGCTGCGGATGCCCTGGCGGCCGTTGTAGCCGTCGGCGAGCATGTGCAGCAGTGCCTGATAGTGGCGCTCATCGAGTGCGGCGTAGGGTGAGGCGCGGCGGATGAGGTCCAGCAACGCCTGTTCCGGCCATTCGCGGGCGCTGACTTCGGCGATGATCTGCTGGGCCAGCACGTCCAGCGGGGCGATGGGGATGTGCAGGGTGTCCAGTTCGCCGCGCCGCACGCAGTCGAGCAGGGCGGCGCATTCGATCAAGTCATCGCGGGTGGTGGCGAACAACCGCCCCTTGGGCGTGCCGCCGACCTGGTGACCGGAACGCCCGACCCTTTGCAGAAAACCGTTGATGGAGCCGGGCGAGCCGATCTGGCACACCAGGTCGACCTCACCGATATCAATCCCCAACTCCAGCGACGCGGTGGCGATCAGCACTTGCAGCCCGCCGGCTTTGAGTCGTTGCTCGGCGTCCAGGCGCAGCTCTTTGGCCAGGCTGCCGTGGTGCGCGGCCACGGCGGTCTTGCCCAAACGCTCGCTCAAGTGCCGGGCCAGGCGTTCGGCCAGGCGCCGAGTGTTGACGAACACCAGCGTCGTGCGGTGTTCGCGAGCCAGTGTGGCAAGGCGGTCGTAGACCAATTCCCACACGTCGTTGGCCATCACCGCTGAGAGCGGCACCGGCGGTACTTCGATATCCAGGTCGCGGGGGCGCGCGTGGCCGATATCGACGATGGCGCACTCACGCCCGCTGCCGACCAAAAAGCGTGACACCGCCTCGATAGGCTTTTGCGTGGCCGACAGGCCGACGCGGGTCAACCGCTCGCTGCATAAACCTTGCAGGCGCTCCAGGCTCAGGGCCAGGTGGCTGCCGCGTTTGCCGGCGGCGAGGGCGTGGATCTCGTCGACGATCACCGTGCGCGTGCTGGAAAGCATTTGCCGACCGGAGTCCGAGCCCAGCAGTACGTAGAGTGATTCCGGCGTGGTGACGAGGATGTGCGGCGGCCGTTTGCGCATCAGTGCGCGGTCTTTTTGCGGGGTGTCACCGGTGCGCACGGCGGTACGGATAGTCAGCGGCGGCAAGCCCTGCGCCTGTAATTGCGCGGTGATGCCGGCCAGTGGGTTTTGCAGGTTGATCTGGATATCGTTGGACAGCGCCTTGAGCGGCGACACGTACACCACCAACGTCTCGTCCGGCAGTTGACCGCCGTTGGCCAGGCCTTGGTGCACCAGGTCATCGAGCACCGCCAGGAACGCGGTGAGGGTTTTGCCGGAGCCTGTGGGCGCGGCGATCAAGGTTGAGCGGCGTTGGCGGATCAGCGGCCACGCCTGGGCCTGGGCGCCGGTCACCGAGGGAAAGGTATTGCCAAACCAGGTACTGACGGCGGGGTGGAAGCCGTCCAATACCGTGTCGGTTGATTCGCGAAGGTTCATCTAGTGATTGATACTGCCCATTCCAACAAGTTGCAATCAGGTACTTTGTCCGTGACGGTTGCGCTACAAACCCGCAAAATGCAACGATTCTGGCAACAACCTACGGCAAGGCGCACACGCCTGCCGATAATAACCATCGTTCCAAACAGACCGGGCCTGCTCAATCTATGCGAATGCGCCTTATGTTACTGGGCGGCGGGAATGCCCTCGGGCAGGCGCTGATTCGCCTCGGTGCAGAGGAAGACATCGGTTTCCTCGCACCTAAACCGCCCCAAGACGGCTGGGATGCCGCGAGCCTCACCCAATTGCTCGACGACACCCGTCCCGATGCGCTGATCAACCTCGCCTACTATTTCGACTGGTTCCAGGCCGAAGCGGTCAGCGAAACACGTTTGGCCGCGCAGGAGTTCGCCATCGAACGCCTGGCCGAACTGTGCCAGCACCACAACATCACCTTGCTGCAACCGTCCAGCTACCGCGTGTTCGATGGCTCCCGCGCCACCGCCTACAGCGAAAAAGACGAGCCGGTGCCCCTGGGCCTGCGCGGCCAGGCGCTGTGGCGCATTGAGCAGAGCGTGCGCGCTACCTGCCCGCAACATGTGCTGCTGCGCTTTGGCTGGCTGCTGGATGACAGTGTGGATGGCACCCTCGGGCGCTTCCTGGCCCGTGCCGAGAAACCCGATGAATTGCTGATGGCCGATGACCGGCGCGGCAACCCGACGCCGGTGGACGACGCGGCACGGGTGATCATTTCGGTGCTCAAGCAACTCGATTGCGCGGCGCCGCTGTGGGGCACCTATCACTACGCCGGCCACGAAGCGACCACGCCGTTGGCGCTGGGCCAGGCGATCCTTACCGAAGCGCGCAATTTCCATCCGCTGGCGATCGAATCACCCACCGCCCAGGCCCACGCGGCCCGGCCGGATGCGGCGGACGAGCCGCAGCACGCGGTGCTGGCCTGCAAGAAAATCCTTCACACCTTCGGCATCAAGCCACGGGCGTGGCGGGCGGGGTTGCCGGCGTTGCTGGATCGGTTCTACCGGCATAGCTGAAGGCAACACAAAAAATGTGGGAGCAGGTTTATGTGGGAGCTGGCTTGCCTGCGATAGCATCACCCCGGTATCACTGATACACCGAGGTGCCTGCATCGCGGGCAAGCCCGACTCCCACACAAACCCAGCTCCCACATTGGGTTATGCAGTGTTGTTTAGAACTTGTAACCAATACCCACCATGTAAACCATCGGATCAACATCCACATTGACCTTGGCACGTGTGCCTTGGCCCAGCGCATTGTTATCCACAGTCGCCTTGGTGCTGATGTCGATGTAACGCGCCTGGGCGTTGATCATCCACTTGTCGTTGATCATGTAGTCGGCGCCTATCTGTGCGGCCCAGCCCCAGGAGTTCTCGGCCTTGAAGTTGCTGAAACCGGCTTGTTCGGCGCGGCTGCCGACGTGCTCGTCGTAGATCCAGGTGTAGTTGATACCGGCGCCCACATACGGCTGGAACGCGGACTTGTTGTCCAGCGGGTAGTACACGACGCTCAAGGTCGGCGGCAGGTGCTTGAGCGTACCGAGCTTGCCGTTGGCGGCGCCCAGGGCGGTGTTCTTGATCTTCACGTCATGCTCGAACGGCGTGGCGGCCAGCAGTTCGATACCGATGTGGTTGGTGATCATGTAGGCGAAGTTGAGGCCCAGTTGGGTGTCGCTGCTCATGGTCGCCTTGCCGCCCAGGTTGGTGCCGGCCAATGGCCCCTGGTCAACCTTCACATGGCCGCTGTCTGCTTTCGGGTTCACGGTGATTGC
Organism: Pseudomonas sp. 2822-15; assembly: GCF_002742515.1. Classification (NCBI taxonomy): domain Bacteria; kingdom Pseudomonadati; phylum Pseudomonadota; class Gammaproteobacteria; order Pseudomonadales; family Pseudomonadaceae; genus Pseudomonas; species Pseudomonas sp. 2822-15. The sequence continues at coordinate 88,942 of NZ_LJRY01000206.1, forward strand.
ACCGGCGCGAATCAGAATGTCACCCGCTTCGTGAGCGTGTGCGACAGGGGCGGCGAGGGCAAGCGCGAAGAGGGACGCGCCGAGCAGAGACTTGTTCATGGGAGCTCCAAAAGGACGTTAAAAGTTGTACGTCCAATGGTAAAGATCGTTCCGTTCGATCTTTTGATTCAGCTCAATGAAAGCTCGATCAGCGTTACTCCTGCAGTTCGTAGACGTAAATCTTCTCGGCATCCATCTGGTAACCGGCATCGGCCAGCTCACTGGACGACGGCTTGACCTGCATCGCGCCTTCGATCCAATACGGCTGATACAGCTCATCGAGCTTCACGCCGACTTCGCTTTTCACATGCACGATCTGGTTCGACGGCGGCGGCGGTACGTGGATGCACGCGCCGAAATACGGCACCAGCAGAAACTCGGTGGTGCGGCCTTCTTCGCTGACTTCCAGGGGCACAATGTAGCCCGGCAGGCGGATGTGCTTGCCGTTAAGGCTCTGCACCACCGGCGCGTTGGGCAGTTCCTGTTTGGCCGCAGGCGCGGCCTCGACCGATAGCGCATCAGCCATGTTCGACAGGTCGTGCAGCGGTTTCATATTGGGGATTTCGGGCGGCGCGTCCGGTGGAATCATTTCCTGCCACGACAGGTCCTTGGGCTGCTCGTCGGCCCAGGCGGGCACCACCACCAGCAGCAACAGCGCAAACAGGGCACGACGCATCGACAGCTTCCTCATAAACGTATGGACAGGCCATCGGCCAAAGATTGCCGATAGGCGCGCCACGCGGGCACGCTGCCCATCAACAGCGCTGCGGCCAGGATACCGGCGAGCAAGGTCCATTCATATTCACTCGGCCACGACATCGGCAGGTCCAGGCCGTAGTTGGCCTGCAAATACCCGCGCGATGCGGCGATGCACACGTACAGCAGACCCACGCCCGCCACGACGCCCGACAAGGCCAGCGCGAAGGCTTCGAAGATCAGCAGAGTCGCAATGTGCCACGGCCGTGCGCCCACCGAACGCAAAATCGCCATCTCGCGGCGGCGTTCATTGAGGCTGGTGAGGATCGCCGTGAGCATGCCGATCAAGCCGGTCAGCACCACGAACAGCGAGATCACGAACAGCGCTTTTTCGGCGGTGCCCATCATGCTCCACAGCTCTTGCAGCGCCACGCCCGGCAGGATCGCCAGCATCGGCTCGCCACGGAATTCATTGATCTCGCGTTGCAGCGCGAAGGTGGAAATCTTGTTGTTCAAGCCGAGCATGAACGCGGTGATCGCCTGCGGCGTGAGGTCCATATTGCGCGCCTGGTCGGCACTGATACGGCCTTTGCCCTGGGCCGGCACGCCGTTGTGCCAGTCGATATGGATCGCCTCCATGCCGCCGAGGCTGATGTGCAGCGTGCGGTCCACCGGCGTGCCGGTGCGCTTGAGAATGCCGACCACGGTGAAGGGTTTGTCATCGTGCTTGACCAGGCTCACCACTGCTACGCCGTGGGCCAGCACCAGCTTGTCGCCGAGTTTGTAGTGCAGCGCTTCGGCCACTTCGGCGCCGAGCACCACTTCAAACGGGTCAGTGGCGAAGGCGCGGCCGCTGGCCAGTTCGAGGTTTTGTTTGCGGCCGTATTGGTAATGCTCGAAGTAGGACGCGTTGGTGCCCATCACGCGATAGCCACGGTGCGAGTCGCCGAGGGAAATCGGGATCGCCCATTTCACCTGCGGGCTGGCGGCGAAGTGCTCGAAGCTGTCCCAGCGGATGTTGTTGGTGGCGTTGCCGATGCGGAATACCGAGTACAGCAGCAAGTTGACCGAGCCGGAGCGGGCGCCAACGATCAGGTCGGTGCCGCTGATGGTGCTGGCGAAACTGTTGCGCGCCTCAACACGCACGCGTTCCACGGCGAGTAACAGGCACACCGAAAGGGCGATGGCGAAGGCGGTGAGGATCGCGGTAAAGCGGCGGTTAGCCAGGCTGGCCATGGCTAGACGGAACAGATACATCTCAAACCTCTGCGGGCGTGGCGGCGCGATTGAGTTCGGCCAGCGACAGGTGGCGGTCGAACAGCGGCGCGAGGCTCTGGTCATGGCTGACAAACAACAGGCTGGCGCCGGCTTCGCGGCATTCGGCAAACAACAACCGGATAAACGCTTCGCGGGCGTCGTAATCCAGGGCCGAGGTGGGTTCGTCGGCGATCACCAGTTCCGGTTGGCCGATCAACGCGCGGGCGGCGGCCACGCGTTGTTGCTGGCCGATGGACAGCGAGTCGGCGCGGCGTTCCAGCAGGTCTTTGTCCTTCAAGCCCAAATGCGCCAGCAAGGTCGCGGCGGCCTGGTCGACACTGCCGTGACGCTGAGTTGCCCGCTGCGCACGCAGCCTGGAAAAGTGACACGGCAGCTCGACGTTCTCGCGCACGGAGAGAAACGGCAGCAGGTTGAATTGCTGAAAGATGTAACCCGTGTGATCAACGCGGAAGCGGTCGCGGGCACCGGCCGAGAGTTCGGTCAGCTCCTGGCCGAGCAGGCGGATGCTGCCAAGGCTTGGTTTCTGCACGCCGCCCAACAGCCCGAGCAAAGTGGTTTTGCCGCTGCCGCTCGGGCCTTTGAGAAACAAGGTTTCCCCCGCTTCCAGGCGGAACGCGGGGATGTCCAGCAACTGCGGGTGGCCGGGCCAGTTAAAGCCCAGGTCAGACAGTTCGATCAGTGCTTGGGTCATAGGGCATCAGTGGTCTGGTTTGATTTGGATGATGGCACCGATCCCATGTGGGAGCTGGCTTGCCTGCGATGACGGCGGCACATTCAATATCGGATGTGTCTGTTATACCGCTATCGCAGGCAAGCCAGCTCCCACATTGGCCGTATTTCAAATCAGAATTGCAGGGTGGCTGCTGCGGCCGTCGCTTCAACACCTTGCTGGCCGCTTGGGCCGATCAGTTGTACCTGAATCTTCTGGGTGGCAGGGAAGGTCTTGAACACTTGGGTCAGGTCGAGGTTGCTCAAAGCCGTCGGTGTGGCGCAGGTGAACTGGTAGTGGGCGTGGATTTCGCTGTGGTCGTGATGATGTTCGTGGGCGGCGGCGCCTTTGCCGTCGGTGGCGTGGTCGTCATCGTCCTCATCATGGTCGGCTTCTGGCTTGTCGCCGAACAACGGGCTGTTGAGTTCCTGGGTGCTGATCACACAACCGGCAGATTTGGGCAGATTGAACAATGCCAGCGGGTTTTCCAATTGTTTGCGCGCGGCGGCGACCTTGGCTTTGTCGGCAGGCGTGGTGGCCTTGTGTTCAAAGCCGACAAGGTTCATGGCCGGGCTGTCGAATTCCAGCTCAAGCGCCTGGCCGTCGAGTACCGCGTTGAGGCGGCCGACACCATGCTCGTGGGCGCCGAGGCTGCCGTGTTCATGCTCATGATCGTGTTCATCGGCGGCATGGGCGATGGCCAGGGGCAGCAGGGCAAACGGCAAGGCAAGCAGCAGACGGCGCATGAGAAGGCTCCATAAGATGAAAGTTTTGTTATGTGATCTTATAACAATATTCGCGCCAGTTTGAACGCCCGCTTGGCGTTGTGCAAGTCGCGTGGGAGCATGCGGGTCGGAAAACTGCGGGAGTAAGCGCGATGTTGCGAATTCGTGGAACCGTCGGCGACTTGCCGGTGGATTTGACCCTGGAACTCGATGACGGCGATTGGGCGCGCCTGGGCGCCCACTTGCAGGCAACACCGGCGCCGAGTGCGCCCGCTGCTGCGCCGGTCAAACAGAATGATGATTTGTGGCAGAACGCCCAAGACTTGCTGCGCAAGGCCGGGCAACTCAATGGGCTTGAGTTGCTTGATCAGCTTGAGGGCTTGGCCGGTGATGCGGCCTCAGGCAAACGCCTGCTTGTGCGGTTGCGCCACAGCGCCCGTGTGAAAGTGGCCAGCGGCGGGGATACGCCGCTGTACAGCTGGATCGGCGATTAATACAGCGCGGCGAACAACTTGCGACGGTACACCGTGACCAGCGGGTGGTCATTGCCGAGCAGTTCGAACACCTGCAGCAAGGTCTTGTGCGGCAAGCCTTCGCTGTAGCTGCGGTTGCGGACAAACAGCTTGAGCAAGCCTTCCAGTGCGGCGTCGTATTGCTGGCGCGCCAGTTGCTGAATCGCCAGTTGATAGGCTGCTTCATCATCCTGCGGGTCTTGCGCCAGGCGGCTTTTCAAGTCGGCGGCATCCGGCAGGTCGGCGGCCTGGCGCAGGAAGGTGATTTGCGCCTTGGCGCCGGCGAGGGCGGCTTTGTGATCGTCGCTTTTCACCGCGTCGAGTACAGCCTGAGCTTCGCCCAATTCACCGCGCTCAGCCAGGCAGCGTGCATACAGAATCAGCGCGCCAGCGTTGGTGTTGTCCTCGCCCAGCAGCGCCACCAGCACGGCCTCTGCATCGCTGATACGGCCTTCGGCAAACAACGCCTGGGCCTGTTCCAACGGGTCAGCCGCCTTCGGTGGCGGCATCTTCACGTGGGGTTCGAGCATTGCTCGCACGGCCGACTCCGGCTGTGCCCCGGCAAACCCGTCCACCGGCTGGCCGTCCTTGAACAGCACCACCGTGGGCAGGCTTTGAATGCCAAAACGCGCGACGATGTCCTGCTCGGCTTCGCAATCGACCTTGGCCAGCAGCAACTCGCCCTGATAACTCTCGGCGATTTTCGCCAGCATCGGCATCAGTGCCTTGCACGGCGCGCACCACTCGGCCCAGAAATCCACCAGCACGGGTTTTTCGAATGAGTTCTGAATCACTGCCTGGTCGAACGTGGCAGTAGTGGCGTCGAAGATGTACGGCGTGGGCTCACTCATGGGGCGTCTCGAATAAAGCGGGAATGGGGCAACTATAAGGGCTGGCGAGGTTGACCGGAAGCCGCACGGGGAGTCAGACGTGAGGCGTGTGCCAAAAAGGGTCTTGATGCCAGTCGTGAGGAAAACCCATCGCCTTTAAGCTGACGTCCGGAAACTCGCTGATCAGTTGATACAAATGTTGGCCCCAACGAGTGTGCGGGCTTACCTGACGCATCAGATGATTCAGAATGCAGAGTACCGAAAACATGCGGCTATGTTGCCCGGGTTGAAACAGATGTTCCGGCCACAAAAAATTGGCTTTCTTCGGTAATTCGGGGCGAATTCCCAATTCCCGGTTCCACATTCGTGAATGATGGGCGCAAATGTTTCGGATGGTCGTCAGGGTGTGCAGCCACGACTGCATAAGGGGTGCCGGCAGCATCAGGCGTCTGGCAATGGCCTTCTTATCAGCATCCTTGGCCAAACCTTTGTAAAGGTGGGAGAGGTCACCCAGTGTCAGTTCCTCCAGCATCGCCCAGCCCGGCATCAGGGATGGATGGGCGTAGGTCACTGGATAATGACGGGCATAGCTCTCTTTCGCCCTTTGGCGTTTAAGAAGATCCTTTCTGTTGTTGCTGGCGTGGGATCTATCGATGCGCTCGCATTCGCGTTGGTAGTCACGTGCCGCCGTGGTTTGCTTGTTGGACAGCATTGTCAGCAGTCGTTGATGATCAAATGCCGGGTGAAATATCTGTGGATTGATATACCAATGGCTGCCATGGGTCGGCCCCATGTGGTTGCTGATGACTGAGCGTGATGCAATTTCGACTCGCTCAAGGGCATCCATGGTGAGTAAGCGCAGCCTCCGGTCGAAGTCGTAGAGCCGCGTCAGTTGGCCCAACTGGCTACCTTCACGAAAGTGATGATCACTGTCTTCCGGTCGTTGGAAAGGTCGCATGTAGGGGCTGAGTCGAAAAAAGCTCACTGATTGCAAGAAGCGTTCTGCACGGGCCTCATTGTGAATAATCAGTCCGCGTAGCTTGAGCAGTTCCAACTGTGCAGGAACGTCGATCGCAGGTTTGCTGAACGCCCTCATGCTCAAAAAGTACCGGGCATAAAAAACCCGCACAATTTGTGCTTGGGTGCTGACGCATCCAGAGGCATGGCGGGTGTATTGCGACGAAGGTTAGGCAGATACCTGGCTATTTGCAAGGTCTCTGCCCGCGAGCCGATAAGCAAAACTGTGTGCAAAGGCATACGGGTTGATTGTCCACGGCGTGTGTGAAGGGACAATATTCTCCATGGCCTGTCGCGCTCTGTCTTAGTCGATCTATTGCTGAAAATTTGTAACGCTGAGCCTTAACGCCGCGAATGGTACAGGCTCACCTTGCGAAACTCCCAAGGCTCGGCCAGGTCCGGCAGGGTCAGCGCATCGAGGATGCCCAGGCGCTGATAAGCCGGGTGCTGGAAGTCACGCACCCGTGAGTCGGCCACCAGCGCTTCGCGGCCGCGTGCCAGGAAGTGGTCGAGCAGCGGCAGGTTGGCGCGGTCGTAGAGTACGTCGGCCACCAGGATGAGGTCGAAGCGGTCGGCCTCGGCGAAAAAGTCGGCTGAGTAACCCAGCTCCACACCATTGAGTTCCGCATTTGCCCGGCAAGCGGCCAGGGCCAGCGGGTCGAGGTCGCAGGCCACCACTTCCAGCGCGCCGGCTTTAACCGCCGCGATGCCGGCCACGCCGGAACCGGCGCCAAAATCCAGCACGCGTTTGCCCGCCACCCACTCGGGATTCGCCGCCAGGTAGCGTGCCAGTGCCAAACCGCTGGCCCAGCAAAAACTCCAGTACGGCGGTTCATGCAGGATGCGCCGGGTCTCTTCCTGGCTGAAGGCACGGTCCATGTTGTCCGCATCCAGCAGCCACAACGACAGCGCGGTGCCCGGCAGCGGGCAGGGCACCAGGTGCGCGTCGCCGATCAGTTCGCTCAGGGCGCGTTGCAGGCCCAGCGGTGGCGTCATGGTGCCCGGACGAGTTGCAGCGGGCCGGTGGTCTGGGTGATCGCTTGGGTGATGCGCACCGCGGGCAGGTGCAGGATCAACTGGCCGGACTGGCTGGCGCGACCGCGCAGTTCAACCCGTGCACCCACCGGGAAGGCTTCCGGGTTGAAACGCAAGCGGAAGGCCATGGGCTTGCCGTTGCCGGTGAGTACGCTGCTGGCGAGCAATTGTTGCGGGCGGTTACGTTCATCGATCACCAACAGGGCCAGTTCGACTTCGGCGTTGGCCGGCACGCCATTCAGGGTGCCGTTGATTTCACGCTGGTAAGCCGGCAAAGGGCCCAGGTCTTCAATGCCCGGCACTTTTTTCTCTTGAACGGGCGTCGGTTGCGGTGTCGATGGTTTCGGGGCTTCGCTGCTGCAGGCGACCAGAACACTGAACAGGGCGAGTAAAACAAGTGGTCGTAACTGCATGTACGGCTCCAGAAAGGGCAAAATCCGTGGCTTAAAAAATATGAAACATAATAGTCAGCCTATATACCGTAAAGGCTATGGCTTGTCTTGCCACGGGGATGCGCTACCATGGCCCTCCCATTTTTTGTTGCCTGCCAACCATGCACTGTCCCTTCTGCGGTGCCAACGACACCAAGGTCATTGACTCGCGTCTGGTCGCCGAGGGCGATCAAGTACGCCGCCGGCGCGAATGCCTGGCCTCTGGCTGCGGTGAACGTTTCACCACCTTCGAAACCGCCGAACTGGTATTGCCACGTCTGATCAAGTCCGACGGCAGCCGCCAGCCTTTCGACGAAGAAAAACTGCGCGCCGGTATGCAGCGTGCCCTGGAAAAGCGCCCGGTGAGTGTCGAGCGGCTGGAGGCGGCGCTGGTGCATATCAAGCACAAGCTGCGCGCCACCGGCGAGCGCGAGGTCAAGAGCCTGGTGGTTGGAGAACTGGTGATGGGCGAGCTGCAAAAGCTCGACGAAGTCGCCTATATCCGTTTCGCCTCGGTGTATCGACGCTTCCAGGACCTCAATGAGTTCCGCGAAGAAATCGACCGCCTGGCCCGTGAGCCCGCCAAAGAATGAACCCTCCGTCTGCCGATCAAGCCGTCCTCGACGCCCATTACATGGCCCGCGCCCTCGAACTGGCGCGCAAAGGGCTGTACACCACGCACCCCAACCCACGGGTGGGCTGCGTGATTGTGCGGGATGGGCAGATTGTCGGCGAAGGCTGGCACGAGCGCACCGGCGAGCCCCATGCCGAGCCGAACGCCCTGCGCGCCGCCGGCGACAAGGCCCGTGGCGCCACGGTGTACGTGACCCTCGAACCGTGCAGCCACCATGGGCGTACGCCGCCCTGCGCCGATGCGCTGGTGACCGCCGGTGTGGCGCGCGTGGTGGCCGGGATGCAGGACCCGAACCCGGAGGTCGCCGGGCGCGGCCTGCAGCGTTTGGCTCAGGCCGGTATCGAAACCCACAGCGGCGTGCTGGAACAACAAGCGCGCGCGCTGAACCCCGGCTTCCTCAAACGTATGGAACACGGCCTGCCGTTTGTGCGGGTCAAGCTGGCGATGAGCCTGGACGGCCGTACCGCGATGGCCAGCGGCGAAAGCCAATGGATCACCGGGCCGGCTGCCCGCGCCGCCGTGCAGCGCCTGCGTGCCGAGGCCAGTGTGGTGCTGACCGGCGCCGACACCGTGCTGGCTGACGGTGCGCGCCTTACTGTGCGCGCCGCTGAGCTTGGGCTGGACGCAGAAACCACCGCTCTGGCCATGTCGCGCCCGCCATTGCGCGTGCTGATCGACGGCCGCCTGCGGGTGCCGCTCAACGCACCGTTCTTCAAGGCGGGCCCAGCGCTGGTCATCACCTGCGTCACTCCGGAAAACCAGTTCCCCCGTGGCCCGGAATGCCTGGTGGTACCGGGCGTTGAAGGGCAGGTCGACCTGCGTTCGGCGCTGGTGGCGCTGGCTGCCCGCGGCGTGAATGACGTGCTGGTAGAGGCCGGCCCAAGCCTGGCGGGCGCGTTTGCCCAGCAAGGCCTGGTCGACGAATACGTGATTTTCGTCGCCGGCAAGTTCCTGGGCTCCGCCGCCCGGCCTTTGCTGGACTGGCCGCTTGAGAAACTGGCCGACGCCCCCCAACTCAAGATCACTGAAATGCGCGCTGTAGGCGACGACTGGCGAGTCACTGCCATCCCGCTACCACCAGCGAGCGTATAATTCCGACCGGGCGCTCAAGCGTCCGCACCGTTTTCCAGGAGAAGGCCATGTTCACCGGCATTATCGAATCCATCGGCAGCATCCGCGCCATGACCCCAAAGGGCGGCGACGTGCGCCTGCTGGTTGAAACCGGCAAGCTCGACCTCGGCGACGTCAAACTGGGCGACAGCATCGCCGTCAGCGGCGTGTGCCTGACCGTCATCGAGTTGCCGGGTAACGGCTTTGCCGCCGACGTCAGCCGGGAAACCCTGGACTGCACCGCGATGAATGACCTCAAGGCCGGCAGCCCGGTCAACCTGGAAAAAGCCCTGACCCCGACCACCCGCTTGGGCGGCCATCTGGTCAGCGGCCACGTCGACGGCGTCGGCGAGGTGGTTGCACGCAGCGAAAACGCGCGCGCCGTGGAATTCCGTATCCGCGCACCGAAAGAGCTGGCCAAGTACATCGCCCACAAAGGCTCAATCACCGTCGACGGCACCAGCCTGACCGTGAACGCCGTGAATGGCGCCGAATTCGAACTGACCATCATCCCGCACACCCTGAGCGAAACCATCATGGCGTCGTACCAGCCAGGTCGCCGGGTGAACCTGGAAGTCGACTTGCTTGCCCGTTACCTGGAGCGCCTGCTGATGGGCGATAAGGCCGCAGAGCCAGCATCCGGGAACATCACTGAAAGTTTTCTGGCCGCTAACGGCTACCTGAAATCCTGACCAAGGGGGTGCCGCGTGGCGCTCAATAGCATCGAAGAACTGGTTGAAGACATCCGCCAAGGCAAGATGGTCATCCTGATGGATGACGAAGATCGCGAGAACGAAGGCGATATCATCATGGCCGCCGAGGCGTGCAAGCCCGAGCACATCAACTTTATGGCCAAGCACGCCCGTGGGCTGATCTGCATGCCCATGAGCCGCGAGCGCTGCGAGCTGCTCAAGCTGCCGTTGATGGCGCCGCGCAATGGCTCGGGTTTCGGCACCAAGTTCACCGTATCGATTGAAGCGACCACCGGCGTCACCACCGGCATTTCCGCCGCCGACCGTGCCCGCACCGTGCAAGCCGCTGCGGCCAAAGACGCCAAGGCCGAAGACATTGTGAGCCCCGGCCACATTTTCCCGCTGATGGCCCAACCGGGCGGCACCCTCGCTCGTGCCGGCCACACCGAAGCCGCCTGCGACCTGGCGCGCATGGCCGGTTTTGAACCGAGCGGCGTGATCTGCGAAGTCATGAACGACGACGGCACCATGGCCCGTCGCACCGAACTCGAGGCGTTTGCGGCCGAACACGGCCTCAAGATCGGCACCATTGCCGACCTGATTCACTACCGCATGATCCACGAACGTACCGTTCAGCGGATTGCCGAGCAGCCGCTGGACAGCGAACTGGGCCAATTCAATTTGGTGACCTACCGTGATTCCGTGGAAGGCGACGTGCACATGGCCCTGACTCTGGGCTCCATTTGCGCCGAAGAACCGACCCTGGTGCGTGTGCACAACATGGACCCGCTGCGCGACCTGCTGATGGTCAAGCAGCCGGGCCGCTGGAGCCTGCGCGCCGCCATGGCCGCGGTTTCCGAGGCTGGCAGTGGTGTGGTGCTGTTGCTCGGCAACCCGGTGGATGGCGACGTATTGCTCGCGCATATTCGTGAAACCGCCGAGCACACCCAGGTCAAAACACCGACCACCTACAGTATCGTCGGTGCCGGTTCACAGATCCTGCGTGACCTCGGCGTGCGCAAAATGCGCCTGATGAGCGCACCGATGAAATTTAATGCGATATCCGGATTCGACCTGGAAGTTGTAGAATACGTGCCCTCCGAATAAAGGCCGGCGTTTTCTGCCCCTTGTTCGCGGTTAAATCATCACTGAGGGACGCACTTTTCGCGTCCCGGCTCTTTAAGAGATTTGTCGAATGACCCTGAAGACCATCGAAGGTACCTTCATCGCCCCCAAAGGCCGCTATGCCCTGGTGGTTGGCCGCTTCAACAGCTTCGTGGTTGAAAGCCTGGTAAGCGGTGCCGTGGATGCCCTGGTTCGCCACGGTGTGAGCGAGAGCGACATCACTATCATCCGCGCCCCTGGCGCCTTCGAAATTCCACTGGTTGCGCAAAAAGTTGCGCAGCAGGGTGAATACGCGGCGATCATCGCCCTGGGCGCGGTCATTCGTGGCGGTACTCCGCACTTCGAATACGTGGCCGGCGAATGCACCAAGGGCCTGGCCCAGGTGTCCATGGAGTTCGGCGTGCCAGTCGCTTTCGGCGTACTGACCGTAGACTCCATCGAGCAAGCCATTGAGCGTTCCGGCACCAAGGCCGGTAACAAGGGCGCAGAAGCTGCCCTGTCCGCACTGGAAATGGTCAGCCTGCTGTCGCAGTTGGAGGCCAAGTGATTTCCGACGAGAGCGATCGTTTCAACCCTCGCGACGAACGTCCAGCCGACGCCGGCAAGCCTTCGAAAAGCGAAAAACGCCGTGCTGCCCGTCAGCTCGCCACCCAGGCGCTGTACCAGCGCCACATGGCGGGTACTTCGCTGAACGAAATCGAAGCGCAATTTCGCGTTGATAACGACTTTACCTTCGCCGATCAGAGCTATTTCCACGACATCCTGCACGGTGTTCCGGCCAACCTGACCGAGATCGACACCGCGCTGGCCCCGTGCCTTGACCTGACCATCGAAGAGCTCGACCCGGTTGAACTGGCTGTGTTGCGCCTGTCCACCTGGGAACTGCTCAAGCGCGTCGACGTACCGTACCGCGTGGTGATCAACGAAGGTATCGAACTGGCGAAAGTCTACGGTTCGACCGACGGCCACAAGTTCGTCAACGGCGTGCTCGACAAGCTGGCCCCGCGCCTGCGTGAAGCCGAAGTGAAGGAACACAAGCGCTAAGTCGCTTGAGTCCCGAATGGGTGAGTTCGAGCTGATCCGCAACTACTTCGCCGCCGCGCCCTGTGCGCAGGGCGGTGAAGGTATTGCCCTGGGGATCGGCGACGACTGCGCCCTGCTGGCGCTCCCCGCCGGGGAGCAGCTGGCAATCTCCACCGATACGCTGGTGGCCGGCGTGCACTTTGCCGACCCCTGCGACCCGTTCCTGCTCGGCCAGCGCTCGTTGGCCGTGGCAGTCAGCGACTTGGCCGCCATGGGCGCCCGCCCTCTGGCCTTCACCCTTGCACTCACCACGCCAACCGTCGATGCCGATTGGCTGCAACGCTATGCCCAGGGTTTGAACACCATGGCGCAAAGCTGCGGCGTGGGCCTGGTGGGCGGCGATACCACGCGCGGGCCGCTGAGCCTGACCCTGACCGTGTTTGGCCGTGTACCGGCCGGGCAGGCGTTGGTTCGCAGCGGTGCGCAGCCGGGTGACTTACTCTGTGTGGGCGGGGAGTTGGGTAACGCTGCCGGTGCTTTGCCGCTGGTATTGGGGCAACGCACGGCGGACGCGGCCATCGCTGATCCGCTGCTCGCCCATTACTGGTCACCGCAACCGCAGTTGGCGCTGGGCCTCGCGCTTCGGGGTAAGGCCACGTCTGCGATGGACATCTCCGACGGTCTGCTGGCCGATTGTGGGCATATCGCCAAGGCATCGGCTGTCAGCCTGGTCATTGAGCGTGAGACGCTGCCGTTATCCCAGGCGTTGCTGGCGTTTGTCGGCGATGACGAGGCTCGCGTGGCGGCATTGAGCGGGGGCGACGACTATGTGTTGGCATTCACCCTGCCACCGGCCGAGCTGGCGCCGTTGTTGGCGGGCGGCTGGCCCGTCCACGTAATCGGCCGGGTCGAGGCCGGGCAGGGCGTGACGCTGCTCGACGCCGCCGGGCAAGACATCACGCCAGCGGTGCGCGGCTATCAGCATTTTCGCGACACGCCGTAAGCGGCAGACCTGCGCTACCCTCTATACGGTTCCCCCCGCGCAGGAGGTTGTCACCATGGGTGTGCGCCGTTGGCTGCTGATCGTGTTGTGCGCTCTTGCACCGCAGGTTCTGGCGGATGAAGCCCTTGTACCTGGCAAGATCATGCTGGCCAGTGAGCAATGGAACGACTTCACCAACAAAGATGGCAGCGGCCTGGCTTGGGATGTGTTGCGGCAGGTCTTCGAGCCGGTGGGCATTACCGTGCAAACCCGCAGCGTGCCCTATACCCGTTCGGTCGGCCTGGCCCAGCGTGGCGAGGTGGATGGCTGGGTCGGTTCCTATCGCGATGAGGCCGGCGGCGTGCTGTACCCGCACTGGAATTTCGATTCCGACCACATCTACGCCCTCGGGCTGGCCGCCACACCGGCACCGAGCATCGCGACGCTGGGCAATTATCGCTTGGCCTGGGTGCGCGGCTACAAGTACGAGGAATACCTGCCGAATGTGCGCCGCTTCAACCCGATAGAACGTCGCAGTGGCATCCTGCCGATGCTGCAACACCGCCGCGCCGACTTCTATATTGATGCCCTCACTGAAGCCAAATACGTGCTCAGCCAGTCGGATGACCCGGCGCAATTCAAGCTCACTCATATAGCCGAACTGCCGCTCTACATCGGCTTTGCCGACACCGACCGGGGCCGGGCGCTGATGGGCGTGTATGACCATCGCATGGCTGTACTGGTAAAGAGCGGCGAGCTGAAACCGATTTTCGCGCACTGGAAGCAGCCGTACCCGTTCTGACCTGCATAGAACCAGGACGAAGGCCAATCGAACCTATTGATCTTTATCAGCGATAATTCAGCTTAAGCGTCTGTAGGAACCTGCTGTTACAATGACGCCCTCTGTGAAATCTGAATCAGGAGCACACGGTGCCCGTCGTTTTCGTCGCCGCTTCCAAGCTGCCTACCCCCTTTGCCACGTTCACCATGAACGGCTTTCTCGAAGAAGCCACCGGCCGCGAGCACGTTGTGCTCAGCCTGGGGGCTATCGACGACGGCGCGCCGGTGCTGGGCCGCGTCCATTCCGAGTGCCTGACCGGCGATGCCCTGTTCAGCCAGCGTTGCGACTGTGGTTCACAACTGGAAGCGGCCATGCGCGCCATCGCCCGTGAAGGCCGCGGTGTGCTGCTGTACTTGCGTCAGGAAGGCCGCGGCATTGGCCTGATGAACAAGATCCGCGCCTACGAGCTGCAAGACGGAGGCGCCGACACCGTCGAAGCCAACGAACGCCTGGGCTTTGCCGCCGACCAGCGTGACTACGCAATCTGCCTGCCGATGCTCGAGCATTTGGGCGTCAAATCCCTGCGTTTGATGACCAATAACCCGCGCAAGGTCAAAGCCTTGACCGAGATGGGCATCACCGTGGCCGAGCGCGTGCCGCTGCACACCGGGCAAAACCCGCACAACAAACTCTACCTGGCCACCAAAGCCAGCAAGCTCGACCACATGATGGGCAACGAGCATCAGGGCGAGGTCGACCGCGCGTGACCCGCGGCCAGGTAAAACGGCGACTGTCCTTCAACTGGTGGCAGTACCTGGCCCTGGCATTGCTCCCGCTGTTCGTGCTCAACCTGGTGTTTGGCCAGGCCCAGTCCCTGCTTCCCGTGTTGGCCATGCCGTTCTTTATTGCCGGCGTGGCCTCGATGTTTCTGAGCCTGCGTTATTTTCATGGCTATAAACACGCATTGATCGCCACTTCCAAAGCGCTCGATACACCCGAAGAACCGGCTGCCTGGATTACCCTCGCGGCTCGTCGGCGTGCGGCTTTGTTGGTAGCCGCGCTGCCGGCCTGGATCGGCGCATTGGCCGTATTTGTCGGCCTGGAAGCAGTGCCACTGTGCCTCCTGGCGTTATCGACGCTGGTGCTGTTCTATCTCTACCGCATTCCGCGTCAGTTGGGATGATGCGTTTTTGGCTGTCGCTTCTGGTGCTGGCATTCAGTGCCCAGGCGATTGCGGTCGAGCGGGTCGTCAGCCTGGCGCCATCCCTGTCTGAAATCGTGGTCGAACTGGGCGCCGCCGACTTGCTGGTGGGCGTGCTCGACGGTGGCGAACGCCCGGAGGCATTGGCGCAAGTGCCATCGGTTGGGCAATACGGCCAACTCAATATGGAGCGCCTGCTCAGCCTCAAGCCCGACCTTATTCTGCTCTGGCCCGGCAGTGTCGGCCCGGCCCAGCGCGAACAGTTGCAACGCCTGGGCATCCCGGTCTATGTGGCCGAACCCCATAGCCTGGAACAGCTGACGGCCCAGGTACAAGCCATCGCGCAACAATTGGGCCGCGAAGCGGCGGGGCGCACGCTGGCCGCGCAGTTACGCCAACGCCTGGCCGAACTGCGCCAGCGCTATCAGCGTGCCGAGCCGTTGCGCGTGTTTTACCAGGTGTGGAACCAACCGCTGTACACCGTGGGCGGTGGGCAGATCATCAGTGATGCCTTGCAGGTTTGCGGCGCACGCAACGTGTTTGCCGACCTCAAGCTGCCCGCGCCGCAGGTCAGCGTTGAGTCAGTGCTGCAACGCAACCCCCAACTGATCCTGGCGGGTGATCAGGCTCAGGCGGACGCCTGGAAAGCGTGGCCGCAAATAGCCGCCGTGGCGCAGGGGCGTTTGTTGGTGGTTCCCGACAAAGGCTTGGAGCGCCCAAGCGGGCAGATGGTCGAGGCGGTGGCGAAACTGTGCGAGTTGATTGCGCCGCAACGTTAACGGTACGGGTTCTCCTACTGGTTATTCGGATTTGTCGGTCGGGTGATTTCGGCGCCATGGCGGTACGCTACGGCTCGCGATGCTTGCTGCATGGCGATTGCTCACATACAGGAGGTGACCGTGCGACGTTTGATCATTGGTATCTCAACCGCCATTCTGTTGGCGGGTTGCAACACATTCGAAGGTATCTCGACGTTGATGAATTTCAGCGATCACCCCATTGCTGCCAAGGCACACGAAGGTGGGGCCACGAAGCAGGATATGCTTGCGATCCAGGCGCCCAAACGTGTCATTCCCGCACGTGATGGCCGCACAGAGTGCCTTGACTATGAGCTGGAAAACAAAGGTAAGAAAAAGGAATTTTACGTGGGTGTTACCGATACAAGCCGTGTTGGCGCGTTTGGGTTCATAACCTGTGACAAGGCGATCAAGGCCGGTTACTTGGACGCCAAAACGGCTCTGCGTTAGCGTTTATGGAGTGACTTAGCTACAGCTGCGGCGTCCAGGTCACGCCGAACAACAGCGCCCGGCCTTCTTCCCGATAGCCATATTGCTGGCCTTGATACTGATACAACGCCCGGCTGTAGTCTTTGTTCAGCAGGTTATCGACCTTCATATTCAGCGTCACTTCACGGTTCACGGCCCAGCTGGCGCGAAGCCCGAATAATCCATAGCCGCCCAATCGTTGCTGGTTCTGCGGGTCATCGTAGCTGCTGCTCACCGCTTGCCAACTGGCGCCGACGCCAAACTGATCGAACTGGCGATCCAGGTCCAGGCTCACCGTGCGTCTGGCGCGGCGCGCCAATGTGCGGCCGGAGTCGCGGTCGCGTGGGTCAATCATCGCCAGCCCAAGGCTGCCCTGCCAACCGAACAGCTCTTGCTTGAGCGCGGCTTCAAAACCATTGATACGTGCGGAGCTGACGTTCTGCGGGCCGTCGCTGCCGAACACGATGGCGTCCTGAATATCGGTGCGGTACAGCGAGGCTTCCAGGCGGCTGGTGTCGCTGAGCTGGCTGCGCCACTGCAGTTCATAGCTTTTGGAAGTTTCGGGTTTCAGATTCGGGTTGGCGTTTTTAAAGCCGTATTCGTCCGGGTAGTAAAGATCGTTGAAGGTCGGTGCGCGGAAGCCTTCGCTGTAGCTGAACAACAGGTCGTTATCCGGGTTCACCGGCAGGGTCAGAGTGCCGCTCCAGCTGGTGTGACCGCCGAACTGTTGGTTCTGGTCGCGGCGCAGGCCCAGCTCGGTGGAAAAATACTGCGCTTCAAAGCGGTGCTGGATAAACGCGGCGCGGTTCCAGCGGCTGTCTTCGGCGAGCACCGTGCTGCTGTTGACCCGGTCTTCGTACCAGTCGCCGCCCAGGATCAGGCTGTTCTGGTCATTGAGGGTCAAGTCGTTCTGCCAGGTCAGCGAGTCGCGGTAGGTGTTGAACACGCTGCGGTCGTCGCTGAGTTTATCCAGGGTCTTTTCGCGGTTTTCGCTGTGACCCAGCTCCAGGCGAGACTTCCACGCATCGTTGAGGCGCGCGTCGACATAGCTGCTGACGCTGCTGACGGTGAAGTCCGTATAGGGTTTTTGCTGGAAGCTCTGGTAGGTGAGCGAGTCATAGCGACCAAAAGGGTTATCGAATTCGCTTTTGCCACGGTTATCCAGCACGTTCACGCCTGCGTCGATGTCATCGGTAAAGGCATGGCTCAGGCTGAAGCTGATGGCCTGGTTGCGATAGGTATCGTGGTCGCCATCGCTCGGGTAGGACGTGCGTGTGCGGTTGATCCCGGCGGTGTCATCCAGGCTGGCGCCGAGGCTGAAGCGGGTTTGCTGGTCGCCACCGGACAGTCCCAGGCTGCGCTCCCACGTCTGGTTACTGCCAAAGCCCACATGCAGTCGCGGTTGCAGGCCAGAGTCGGTGTTGCGCCGGGTGAAGATCTGAATCACCCCGCCAATCGCATCGCTGCCGTAGATCGCCGAGCGCGAACCGCGCAGCACTTCTACGCGCTCGATCTGGTCGATGTTGAGGTATTGCAGGTTGCTGGTGCCGGTGGTGGAGCTGCTGATGCGCTGGCCATCCACCAGAACCAGGCTCTGGGCGGTAGAGGTGCCACGCACATATACGTTGGTCACGCTGCCACGGCCGCCACTTTGCGCCACCTGTACGCCAGGTACACGACTGAGCAAGTCGCTCACGCTGGTGGGCTGCAAGCGGTCGATGTCGTCGCGGGTAAACACGCTGTTGGCGGCGCTGCTGTCGTTACGCGCCTGCACCTGGCGGTTGGCGCTGATCACCACCTCGGACAGTTTGAGGGCGTCGTCGCGCTCGAAGCTGTCGGCCAGCACGTCAGTGGCGGGGAGCAGCAGCAGGGGCAGGGCAAAGCGAAGGCGATTCATGGGCTGTCCATAGCATTGAGCAGCAATACAAGACCAATGTGGGAGCTGGCTTGCCTGCGATGCGGCCACCTTGGTTTTTCAGTTAGACCGAGGTGATGCTATCGCAGGCAAGCCAGCTCCCACATGTTATTGGTGTTTACAGGTCGAGCAGCGCCATGCGCGTGCGCACCGAAGCCTCGATCCCGGCCTCGTCCAAGCCACACTCGGCCAGCATCTGCGCCGGTTTGGCGTGTTCCACATACACATCCGGCAGGCCCAGGTGCAGCACCGACTTGAGGATGTTCTCCCGCGCCAGGAACTCACTGACTGCCGCGCCAGCACCGCCCATGATGGCGTTTTCTTCGATGGTCACCAGCAGTTCATGGCTGGCGGCGATTTCACGCACCAGGGCCTCATCCAGCGGTTTGACGAAGCGCATGTCGACCACGGTGGCGTCGATTTTCTCGGCGACCTTCAGGGCTTCGGCCAATTGCACGCCAAACACCAGAAACGCGGTCTTGCTGCCTTGGCGGCGCACGATACCTTTGCCAATCTCGATCGGCTCCAGGTCTTTTTCGATCACCGCATTCGGGCCATTGCCGCGCGGGTAGCGCACGGCAGCCGGGCCGTTATACAGGTGGCCGGTGCTGAGCATCTTGCGCAGTTCGTTTTCATCGCTCGGGGTCATCACCAGCATGCCGGGGATGCAACGCAGGTAAGACAAGTCGAAGCTGCCTGCGTGAGTCGGGCCGTCTTCACCTACCAAGCCTGCACGGTCGATGGCGAACAGCACGTCGAGGTTCTGCACCGCCACATCGTGAACAAGCTGGTCATAGCCGCGTTGCAGGAAGGTGGAGTAGATCGCCACCACCGGCTTGGCGCCTTCACAAGCCATGCCGGCGGCGAAGGTCACCGCGTGTTGTTCGGCAATGGCCACGTCGAAGTAGCGCAGCGGGAAACGCTCGCTGAATGCCACCAGGTCCGAACCTTCCTTCATCGCCGGGGTAATACCCACCAGGCGCGGGTCGGCGGCGGCCATGTCGCACAGCCATTCGCCAAACACACCGGAATACTTCGGCCCGCTGGCTTTTTTCGGCGCAGCGGCGGGCGCATCCACAGGTTCGAGCTTGGTGATGGCGTGGTAACCAATCGGGTCGACTTCTGCCGGAGCGAAACCTTTGCCTTTTTTGGTGACGATATGCAGGAACTGCGGGCCCTTGAGGTCACGCATGTTGCGCAGCGTGGCGATCAGGGTCGGCAGGTCATGGCCGTCGATCGGGCCGATGTAGTTCCAGCCCAGCTCTTCAAACAGGGTGCCGGGTACCAGCATGCCCTTGGCATATTCTTCGGTACGCCGGGCAATTTCCCACGCGCCGGGCAGACGCGAGAGCACCTTCTTGCTGCCTTCGCGCATGCTGGCGTAGGTGCGACTCGAAAGAATTTTTGCCAGGTAATTGGACAGGCCACCCACATTGCGCGAAATCGACATGTCGTTGTCGTTGAGGATCACCAACATGTTGGCGTCCACTTCCGGCGCGTGGTTGAGTGCTTCAAAGGCCATGCCGGCGGTCAGCGCACCATCACCGATCACCGCGATCGCCTTGCGGTCGCTGCCTTGCAGGCGGGCGGCAATTGCCATGCCCAGCGCAGCGCTGATGGAGGTGCTGGAGTGGCCGACGCCAAAAGTGTCGTACTCGCTTTCGGAGCGGCGCGGGAAGGCGGCCAGGCCGTCCTTCTGGCGCAGGCTGCCCATGCGCTCGCGGCGGCCCGTGAGGATTTTATGCGGATACGCCTGATGGCCCACGTCCCACACCAGCCGGTCGTCCGGGGTGTCGAACACGTAGTGCAAGGCGATGGTCAGCTCGATGACGCCCAGCCCGGCACCGAAATGCCCACCGGTCTGGCCGACCGTGTAGAGCAATTCCAGGCGCAGCTCATCGGCCAGGGTTTCCAGCTCGGCTTCACCCAGTCGACGCAGGCCGACCGGCGTGACGGCACGGTCGAGCAGGGGCGTGGACGGGCGCTTGCGGGGAATCTCTTGAAACGTCGTGGGCATCAGGCGAATCGTTATAGGTATAAGAAGAGGCGGCAGTTTACCTCAAGCGGTGCAAACTGCCCACGCAGGGCGCCGAACTTGGCCGATATGCGGCGCGAAAAGGCCGCGGTTATCAGTGGCGGCGTTCGACGATATACCGCGCCAGGTCGCGCAGTGGCTCGGCCGCCGCGTCGAAAGGTCGCAGGGCGGCCAGGGCCTGATCGCGCAGTTCCAGGGCGTAAGCCTTGGCGGCTTCAAGACCCAGCAACGCCGGATACGTCGGTTTGTCCCGGGCGATATCCGCGCCTTGGCGTTTGCCCAGGGTCGCGGTGTCACTTTCCACGTCGAGGATGTCGTCCTGCACCTGGAACGCCAGGCCGATGGCCCGGGAATAGGTCTGCAGGGCTGCCAACTGCGCAGCTTCGGCGCGGCCACTGGCCAGGGCGCCCAAGTGCACGGCGGCTTCGATCAGCGCGCCGGTCTTGTGGCGGTGCATATGTTCGAGGGCTTTTTGGTCGAGCTTGAGGCTGACCGAACCCATGTCGATGGCCTGCCCGCCGACCATGCCGGCCGGGCCTGCGGCCAGGGCCAGGGCCGTGACCATACGCAGGCTGATCTCGGCATTCACGCTGTTCAGGCGCGGGTCCAGCAAGGCGCTGAACGCCAGGCTCTGCAGGCCGTCACCGGCGAGGATCGCGTAGGCTTCGTCAAAGGCTTTATGGGTGGTGGGCTGGCCGCGACGCAGATCGTCGTCGTCCATGGCCGGCAAATCGTCATGCACCAGGGAATAGGCGTGAATCAGCTCAACCGCACACGCCGCACCATTGGCCTGCTCGGCCGGCGCGCCCAGGGCTTCACAGGCCGCATACGCCAGCAACGGGCGCACACGCTTGCCGCCATTCATCACGCTGTAGCGCATGGCTTCATACAAACGCTGCATTTCGGGGCCTGGTGCCACGAACAAGGGTTCGAGCGCCGCGTTGACCCGGGCCTGGCTGCTGGCCTGATACGCGTCGATCATTCGGGCTGTTCCGCATCGAAAGGTTCTTCGGCCAACTCCCCGTCACGCTCCAGCAACACTTGCACCTTCTGCTCTGCCTGCGCCAACGCGCTCTGGCAGTCACGCGTCAGGCCGATGCCTTGCTCAAACGCCGTCAACGAGTCTTCCAGCGACAACTCGCCGTTCTCCAGACGCTCAACCAGGGTTTGCAGGTCGGCGAGGGATTGTTCGAAATCGAGTGCAACTTTTTTGCGGGCCATGGCGGCTAATCCGGTAGACGGTAAACCGGCGCGACACTAGCAGACATGGGGATTCTGGGCAAATGAGCGGGGTGGTTCAGTTGCCCGTTTCAGGGATTTGATAGCGCGTACTGCGGCCTGCGCCGGGCAAACGTGCCAGGCAGCCTTTTTCCAGCAGATAAGCCAGATGCCGTGTCGCCGTTGCCTTGGACACCTTCGCTACGGCCTGGTATTGCGCGGCACTGATGCCCTGCTCAAAACCTTTCTCACCACCATCGAGCAAGCGGTTGAGTACTTTGATCTGTTCAACGGAAAAAGAAAGGTCATGGTGCTGTTGCCAGAACCGGGTCTTGTCCAGCACCCGATCAATCCGCGCCATGGCTTGCTGCAGGCTGCGCAGCAGGGTCTTGAGGAACCATTGCAACCAGTCGGTGATGTCCAGCGTGGCCTTTTGGCTGGTCTCTAACGCGTGGTAGTACCCAGCGCGGTCCTCAAGAATGCTGGCTGACAGGGCATAAAAGCGAATGGCCTGATGCTCACCCTGGGCCAGCGCCAAGTCAGTAATTGCGCGGGTCAGGCGGCCATTACCGTCATCAAACGGGTGCAGCGTCACAAACCAGAAGTGCGCAACGCCTGCGCGTACCAGCGGGTCCAGTTCAGGCTGATCGCGGCTGGATTCAAACCATTCGAGGAAGTCATCCACTGCCTGATCCAGGCCCAGGCGTGGTGGGGCTTCGAAGTGCACGGTCGGCCGATCAAGTCGCCCTGACACCACCTGCATAGGCTCATCGCCCCGCAAACCCCCGATATTGGGCATGCGTGCAGTGATGCCGGCATCCGGCTCAGGGAAAAGCCATTGATGCCAATTCAATAAACGAGCGAGGGTGAACGGCTGCGCGAATTGCGCGGTGGCATCCATCATCAATTCGGCAAGCCCTTCGCTGCGGCGGCTGACTTGGCCACCTTCCTGCGCCTCCAGGCCCAGGCGGCGCGCCAATGAAGAGCGCACAGAGCCAACATTCAGGTGCTCGCCCTCGATGGCCGAGGACGTCAGGATGTTTTGCAGCAGTGCATCCAGTTCATTCTGCGCGCTCGTCGCCTGGCTGACGGAGCCGAGCATGCCCAGCAACTTGCCTTGGGCCTGCCCGCACTCACGCAGCAGGGCCGCAAGGTGCCCAGGCTGCCAGTGGAAGTGCGGCCAGTCGGTGTGTTGCCAGATCCAGTTCGGTTGGTCCATGGAAGTGTGCCTGGGTATGTGAGCCGAATAAGAAGATTATTCGGCTCATGGGATGAGCCGATTGTGCATTCTATTCGGCTCGTCGTCCACTTGCGCTGACTACCTATGTCCGGTTGGCGACGAGCTTGGTTGGCTGTTCATCGCAATGCTTTGCCTAGCAGGGATTCGGTGCATTGAGTCATTGCCTCCAGTTCAAACAACCCTGCTTGCATCTTTTGCAGCTCCGCGATTTGCGCAGCGAGTTCCTGCTGTTTGATGGCGATGGCCTGGGCTGCCCGCTCCCAAAGCCGAGCATCGCCTTGGCTGCCGCGCAAAATCCCCTGCAACTCCTTGAGCTTGAACCCCAACTGCTGGGCGCATTTGATCAGCGTCAGCAGCTCGACACTCTGCGCCGAGTACACCCGATAACGCCCTACGCGCTGCGGCGCTGGTAACAGGCCAATCGCTTCATAGTGGCGAATCGCCTTGATGGTCGTGCCCGACAACTGCGCGGCTTTGCCGATGTACATGAAAACTCCCTTTTTCAAAGAGTGCGCCGGCCTGTTTCAGCCACGTGTCGCGCTGCGTCGCTGTGGATCCCAGTACCGGTCCGAACATCAAGGTCTTGGTCGGCTTGATGCCGCAAAAGGCCAGAGTCGTGTTGCGCATCTGATGAATGCCCGGCATGTGATAGAACCAGCGGTAATACCACGCTGGCGTGTCCAGGGTCACCAACAAATGGGCGGTGCGGCCCTGCAGCAGCTTATCCGGGAATGCCTTGCCCTTGCGGTACTTAAAGGCAAAGCCGGGTAGGAAAATGCGGTCGATGAAGCCTTTCATCAATGCCGGGATACCGCCCCACCAGATCGGGAAAACCCACGCCAGGTGAGTCGCCCAGAGGATATCGGCTTGGGCGCTGAGCAAATCCGGTTCCAAGGCTTGGGGCAGGGCGAAGCCGTTACGCAGGACCGGGTCGAAATCCAGTTCGCCCAGGCGCAGGGCGCGGACTTCGTGGCCGGCGAGTGTAGCCGCGTGAATGTAGGTGTCAGCGACGGCTGAGCAGAAACTGGTATTGGAAGGGTGGCCGAGAATGAGCAGGATGCGCTGAGTCATGGTGCCGAAGCCTGAAAAGTGGGGCTTTCAGGGTAGGGTGTGCCGTATAGGGGAGAGTCAAGGCTTGGCCCAGCAATGCGTTGATTTGCAAGGGCCAGCAGGACGTTTCTGTGATCTGTGCAGGGCCCTTCCTGAACCGTTCGCGGCCCCTTGTGACGGTAAAAACCACTGACTAGCCTGAGCCCTTCCAGTCAAGAGTGAAACGGGCATGAGCGAAACCTCTATCGGCTTGATCACGCCTCCTGTGGGCTACAGCGACTGGCTGAGCGACCTTAAACTGCGCATCTACACGGCCCAGCAGCGAGCGACGCTGGCGGTGAACCGCGAACTGGTGCTGCTTTACTGGCAGATCGGCCACGATATTCTGACCCGCCAGGCTGCGCAGGGTTGGGGCAGCAAGGTGGTTGATCGCCTTGCCCAAGACTTGCGCGCGGCCTTTCCGAAAATGAAGGGTTTTTCGCCGCGCAACCTCAAATATATGCGCGCCTTTGCCGAGGCGTGGCCGAATGCCGAATTTGTGCAACAGGCTGCTGCACAATTGCCGTGGGGCCACAATGTGGTGCTTCTGGACAAACTCCCCGGCCCCGAAACGCGCCGGTGGTACATCGCCCAGGCAATCGAACACAACTGGTCACGTAACACCCTCGTGATGCACATCGAGCATCGCCTGCTGGAGCGCAGTGGCAAGGCCGTCAGCAATTTTTGAACACCATTTGCCCAAACCCCAATCCGACCTGGCGCGCGAATCGCTCAAGGATCCTTATCGTTTCGACTTTCTCAGCCTGGCTTTGGATGCGCAGGAACGCGATATAGAAAACGCGTTAATCAAGCACGTCACCGACTTCCTGCTTGAACTGGGCGCCGGTTTCGCCTTTGTCGGGCAGCAGGTGTTGCTGGATGTTGGCGGTGATGAGTTTTTCGTCGACCTGTTGTTCTATCACCTGAAGCTGCGCTGCCACGTGGTGATCGAACTCAAGGCCGGTAAATTCAAGCCTGAACACCTCGGCAAGCTGAGTTTTTACCTGTCGGCAGTGGATGCCCAGCTTAAACACCCGCAGGACGGGGCCACCATCGGCCTGTTGTTGTGCAAGAGCAAAAATGAAGTGGTGGCTGAATACGCATTGCGCGACAACAACCGACCGATCGGCGTGGCGGAATATCAGTTGGTGGAATCTTTACCGGCAGAGCTACGAACAAGATTGCCAAGCATTGAGCAGATTGAGCGGGAGCTGGCGGGGTGCATTCAACCGTGACAGCTTGCCGTTCAGGACAGGCTGCAATGGTTGGCTGGATAAAGCAGGCGCTTTTCTTCTTTCCCGTATCCATGTCCGAACCAGTGAGACAAAAAAACTCACGCGTGAGCTATTGAGCATTGCAAAAATTGCCTGTAGATTTTCTCACGCGTGAGATTTTCACAACGAGGCCAGTACCATGAAAAGCAGCTCTCCATCGAGCCCGCCAGCAGAGCCCGATACCGATTCAGCAAGCCGCAAGGGAGAGCGCTTGAAACCGCCGGTTAAAAAGCCGTCGAGCTTTTACATGAAGCAGATGCGCGCGGGGCTGGCGGCTGCCGGTTATGTGAAACACGAGACTTGGGTGCTTCCCGAAAACCGAAGCCTGCTCAAGCAAATGGAGAAACAGCTTCGCCAACCGATTCTGGCTGGCTCATTCATGTCGGAGAATTTCATGAGCGCAGGTACCAACTGGAACATCGACCGCCTCTTCAGCGCGCTGCAAGCCCTGGACGAAGTGGTTGCCAAAGACATTACGCTTTCTCTGGTTCAAGGCTCCGAGTCCAGCATCAAGCTGGAAATGAACGACTTCGGGGGCTTGCCGATTTACATCGCGGTGGTGGGCGAGCAGATCATCGTCGACACCGTGCTGGTCGACGTCGAGTCGATCAACGACGTAACGGCCTTCAATGACGCCGTGCTGCGCAGCCGGGAAATGTTCCCGTTGTCGTCGATCGGCATCGAGTCCATGCCGAACGGCCAGGTTGTTTACAACATGTTTGGTGCGCTGAGTTCCGACTCCAGCCTGACCAACATCGTGACCGAGGTGAAAACCCTGGTCGATAACGTGCAGCGCGCCAGCGAAGCCTTCGAACGTTTCTTCAATTAAGTATTCGGGAGTATCCAATGACTCAGTCCATCTGGAGCAAATTGTTCACCGCGCTGCGTGGCGGTGCCAGCGAAGTCGGCGAATCGATCGTCGACCAACAGGCCCTGCGCATCCTTGATCAAGAAATTCGCGACGCCGACACCGCCTTGGCCAACGCCAAGCGTGAGTTGGTGAGCATCATGGCCAAGCACAAGCTGGCAGCGGATCGCGTAGGCGAGTACGACGCCAAGATCAAAGACCTGGAATCCAAGGCGATGGCCGCTATTCAGGCCAACCGTGAAGACCTGGCCCTGGAAGTGGCCGAAGCCATTTCGACCCTGACCAACGAACGTGACGCCGAGCAAAAGCAGACCGCCGAGTTCGGTGGTTACGCCGACAGCATGCGCAAGGACATCACCAAGGCCGAAAGCCGGATCAAAAGCCTGCGCCAGCAAGTGGACATGGCCAAGGCCCGCGAAAGCGTGCAAAAGGCCCAGGTCAGCGCTTCCATCGCCAGCGGCGGCGCCAACGGCAAGCTGGAAACTGCGGTGGGTACGCTTAACCGCCTGCAAGCCAAACAGCAGCAACGTGCCGCTGAACTGCAAGCCCAGGATGAATTGGCCGAGGCATCGACCGGTACTGACCTGGAACGCAAACTGCGCGACGCCGGCATCACGCCGGACACTGGCAGCGCCAATGCGATTCTGGAGCGTCTGAAGCAAAAGTCGGCCGAGTAAACGACGCCGAAGCAGGTCTGCCCTAAAGCCGGACAGTTAAGTGAGCGAAATGCTCAAGGCAGCGAAGATCAAATGTGCGAGCGGGCTTGCTCGCGAAGGCGTCGGCTCGGCAAACATAGGCGTTGGCTGACCCACCGCTTTCGCGAGCAAGCCCGCTCCCACAGGGGGCTTGCGCTTAACCGACCGGCATTAAGGTCTGCCCATCTTTTTTACGTCGAGGTCTGGATGGACACCCTGAAGGGTTTCAAGACAATCGCAAGCCTGGCCGTGTTCATGGTCGCGCTGCAACTGCTCAATGTCGCCACCGGTTACAGCCTCATGGCGTTCGGGCTGGTCCCGAGGACCGTGTCGGGCCTGTTCGGCATCCTCACCTCGCCATTTCTGCACGCCTCCTTTGCCCACCTGAGCGCAAACCTGATTGCCTTTGTGGTGCTGGGCACTCTGGTCATGGTCGAAGGGCTCAACCGTTTCATAACCGTCAGCGCGATCATTATCCTGCTGGGCGGTTCGTTGGTCTGGCTGTTCGGGTTCAGCGGCGTACACGTCGGCGCCAGCGGCTGGGTCTTTGGGCTATGGGCCTACCTCTTGTCGCGCGCCTGGTTCCACAGGAGCTGGATCAACCTGATAGTCGCCGCTGTCGTGGCGGTGTTTTATGGCGGATTGATCATGGGGTTTGTGCCGCGCCAGGGGATTTCCTTCGAAGGGCATCTGTTTGGTGCGCTCGCCGGATTTATTGCTGCCAAGGTACTTCTCTCAACACCGCGCAGCAGGTTTAATGCCGGGTGAACGCACTTGAGCATCCAGACGCCGAGGCGATGACGTCATCAGGATTCAAGCACCCAGGGAGCCAGGGGCGAAATGTCGATTTTCCTTTTGTTGCGCATGTACGCTTCCTCCCTCTTTCACCGCTTCGGCTGGGCAGGCTTGATCATTGCCCTGGGCGTACACCTGAGCACGGCTTACCTGGGCCTGGTGCTTCTGGGCGAACAACACCTCACCGCCCTCGCCACGTTTATCTACTTCTATCTCACCACCACGCTCACCGTCGGCTACGGCGACCTCGCCCCGCAGACCTCGGCAGGGCGCATTTTCGTGGCGACCTGGGTGATGCTCGGGGGCATTGCGCTTTTAACGGCAGCCATCGGCAAAACCACCAGCAGTGTTATCGATGCATGGAGAAAAGGCATGAAGGGCAAAGGTGATTTCACCGGCAAGGTCGGCCATACGGTACTCATCGGCTGGGAAGGTGCGTCCAGTGAGCGGGTCATCGAGTTGTTGCTGCAAGATGAAACCTCGAACGACAACCTGATCGTGATTTGCGATTGCACCCTCGAAGAAAACCCGATGCCTGGCAAAGCCGCGTTTATCCGTGGTGAAAGCCTGTCCTCCACCGCGTTGTTGCTGCGCGCCGGTGTGCCCGGTGCCGAGCGTGTGCTGGTGCGAACCCGGTCTGACGACCTGACGCTGGCCACGGTGCTGGCGGTGAATCAACTGAGCCCCGTCGGGCACGTGGTCGCCCACTTCAATGAAAGTGAAATTGCCGCACTGGCCAGCTCCTATGCCCCGCGCCTGGAATGCACGTCCAGCATGGCCATCGAAATGCTGGTGCGTGCCTCCCAGGATCCGGGCTCGTCAGTGGTCATCAATGAGCTGCTGTGCGTGGGGCAGGGCGCCACTCAATACCTGATGCGATTGCCCGAGGCCTTTGAAGCCACCTTCGGCGATCTGTACACGCGGATGAAAGAACACCACAACGCCACCCTTATCGGCTATCGCGCCAAAGGTGCGCAGCAACCGTCGATCAACCCGCCCAGTGCCACGCGCGTTGAAGGCGGCGAGCTCTTCTACATTGCCTCCACCCGCCTCAAGGAAATCTCCAATGGGATGGTTTAAACAGTTGATGGGGCTCAAGGCCCCGAACGCCAATCCACAATCGAACCGGCTCGCCGCCGAACCCGTGCCGACCACCGGGCCGCTGGGCCTGGCGCCTGGCAAAGGCGTGATGTTCGACACCACCCTGAAATTGTTGCTCGATGGGAAAACCTCGGTGGTGATCCCCGGCTCCCAGGAAATCTGGAGTAACGGCACCGTCGACCTCGGGCAATCGACCTGGCTGTCACGCTATTACATGAACGACGAAGATTACTGGCTGCAGGTGCACACCACCGGCGACATCGCCGGGCAGGTCGAGTCGGTGATCCTGTTCAATTACTTGAGCTACGTCACCCTCAGCAGCGAAGCGGAACTGCGCAGGCTGGCAGGCCCACAAAGCCTGATCGGGCTACCGACTTACACCCACAACGGCGTCGAATACACCCGTGTTTGGGGCAGCGAAGCCGGCCAGACCGAACTGGTGGCGATGAGCGAGCGCGTGATAAACCCGGAAGACGCCTACAACGTCGAGCACCGTTCGATGCTGTACGCCCGCGACACCGGCCTGACCGATCGCCGCGAGTTCCTGCTGTTTTCCGTCGAAGAAGATGCCGAGGGTGGCATCAGCCTGAGCACGTCGCTGGGCATTTCGCTGTACACAACCGACCTGACCGCGCTCTAAAAAAAGGAAGCCATCCATGCTAGAAGCTCTCTCCATCTCCCTGAACAAAGCCGCCGTGCTCGGCTTTGTCATCTACATCCTGGGGGCTGCGGTGTTGTTCGCGCTGTTCCAGTTCATCTACACCCGCATCACTCCGCACAAGGAGTTCGAACTGATCCGCGCCGGCAACGTTTCGGCGGCGGTGGCCCTGGGTGGCGCGATCATTGGCTTCGCCATTCCGGCCAGTAACGTGATCGCCTACTCCATCAGCCTGCTGGATTTTGTCGTCTGGTCGGTGATCGCGGCCGTCGTCCAGTTGCTGGCGTTTCTGCTGACCAGCCTGGTGCTCAAAGGCACGTCCGAGCGCATCAAGAACGGCGAAGTCGCGGCCGGCATCTACGTGGCCGCCGTCGCCATCAGCGTCGGCATGCTGAACGCCGCGTGCATGACGCCCACCCAGTACTGATTGCGCACGGAGCTCTCGATGAAACGAAGCAAGTACGTCCAGCTTTCGCTGGCAGCGTCGGTCGCCATGGCGATATCCGGCTGCGGGCCGACAGAAAAAACCTACGATTTGCAGAAGAAGTACAACTTCCAGTCGGTCCAGCAATGCGCCGATGAAAAGTTGCCGGTAGACGTCTGCTCGGACGCCTACATGACCGCCATGGCCGAGCACCGCCGCATCGCGCCGGTGTATGACAGCCAGACCGATTGCGATGCCGACTTTGTCGCCGACTGGTGCCAGCAAGACTCCACCGGCAAGTTCATCCCAAGGCTGGGCGGTTTCGAACTGACCGCCGAAGGCCAGGTGACCCAATCCCAGGTCGACGCGGCCAATGCCCAGGTGGCCGGCTCGCAAGCCAACAGCGGTGGCTCAGGTTTCTCCACCAGCAGCCTGCTCACCGGCCTCTTGATCGGCAACATGCTCAGCAACAATCGCAACAGCTACCGCTCCGAGCCGGTGTACCGCTACCGCGATGATCGCGGCAATTACGGCAACTCGACGCTCAACCAGCGTGTCTCCAACGGGGCGACCTTTGGCCGTTCCAACCAGGCCCGATATGGCAGCAGCAATTACTCCAACACGCTGCGCTCCTCCAGCAAGCCGGTGAACGTTGCGTCGTCCACCTCCCGTGGCGGCTTCGGCAGCAAAGCCAGCGCCCGTAGCGGCTGGGGCGGCGGTGGGTCGAGCAGTTAAGGAAGCCAGGCCATGAAGAAGATCCACTGCGCAGAACGTCATGACTGGAAACAGACCGCCGACAGCCTCGGCTTCCTGTTCCACACCATCGACGGCGAACCCTACTGGGACGAAAGCGCGTACTACCAGTTCACGCTCGAACAAATCGATCGCGACCTCGAAGACCCGACCACCGAGATCCATGACATGTGCATGGACCTCGTGGCCCGCGTGGTGCAAAACGAGGAACTGCTGGAACGCCTGAGCATTCCCGCGCCGTTCTTCGACATGATCCGCACCTCATGGCTCGAAGGCCACCCGCACCTGTACGGGCGCATGGACTTCTCCTACAACGGCAACGGGCCAGCCAAACTGCTTGAGCTCAACTACGACACACCCACCAGCCTCTATGAAGCGGCCGCGTTTCAATGGGGCTGGCTGGAGCAATGCATCGAACGCGGCCTGTTGCCCAAGCACGCCGACCAGTTCAACAGTATCGACACCAAGCTGCATCAAGCCTTCGCGCAATTGCAGCTCAACCAGCCGTTCTACTTCGCCTCGATGAAAGACTCGATCGAAGACAAAGGCACCACCGACTACCTGCGCCTGGTCGCCGAAAAAGTCGGCATCGAATCCCGCCACATCGACATCGAAGACATCGGCCTCACCAGCGAAGGCCGCTTCGTCGACCTTGAGGATCGCTGGATTCCCCACCTGTTCAAACTGCACGCCTGGGAATTCATCTTCCATGAACCCTTCGGCGCCGCGATTGCCCAGAGCGACACGCAGTTTTTCGAGCCCGCATGGAAAGCCATCCTCTCCAACAAAGGCATCCTGCCGCTGCTGTGGGAGTTCAATAAAGGCCACCCGAACCTGCTCGCCTCCCACCTGGATACCGACCCTGACAAAGCCGTACCCAAAGGCTGGGTGCGCAAACCGTTCTTCTCCCGCGAAGGCGCCAACATCGAACTGCAAACCGCCGACGGCCTGGTCGTAAAAGAAGACGGCCCCTACACGGACGCGCCGTTTATCCTTCAGGAATTCGCGCCGCTGCCACGCTTTGGCGACAGCTACACACTGATCGGCTCCTGGGTCATCGCTGACCAAGCCGCAGGCATCGGCGTGCGCGAAGACAACAGCCTGATCACCAAGGACTCAAGCCGGTTTCTACCGCACCTGATCCTCGACTGAGCCCGCTCAATCGCAACGCAGCAAAGACCAAATGTGGGAGCGGGCTTGCCCGCGAAGACGGTAGGCCAGTCACCGAATGTAGTGACTGATTCACCGCCATCGCGGGCAAGCCCGCTCCCACAATTTTTAGGGGGTAGAAACGCTCAACCTCAACCCTGACGCGCCGCCAGCACCGAATAGCTGTTCATCAAATTGCGATAGTTAGGAATCCGCTGCGACAACAAATTCCCCAGCCCCTCGATATCGTTGCGCCAGTCACCCTGCAACTCACACGCCACCGAAAACCAATTCATCATCTGCGCCCCCGCCTGCACCATCCGGCTCCATGCCGCCTGCTGCACCGTCGTATTAAACGTGCCCGACGCATCCGTCACCACAAACACCTCAAACCCCTCCGCCAGCGCCGACAACGTCGGGAACGTCACACACACATCCGTCACCACACCCGCAATAATGATCTGCTTACGCCCAGTCGCCTTGACCGCCTTGACGAAATCCTCGTTGTCCCACGCATTGATCTGACCAGGGCGAGCGATGTAAGGCGCCTGCGGGAACATCTCCTTCAACTCCGGCACCAGCGGGCCGTTGGGGCCTTGCTCGAAACTGGTGGTGAGGATGGTCGGCAAGTTGAAGAACTTGGCTACGTCCGCCAGGGCCAGCACGTTATTCTTGAACTCGTTGGGGGAGAAATCCTGCACCAGCGAGATCAGGCCGGTTTGGTGGTCGACCAGCAAAACAATGGCGTCGTCTTTGTTCAAGCGGCTAAGGGTTGGAGTGCTCATGGTTGAAATCCTTTTTTGTTTAGGTTGGGTTGGCGTTGCGTTCAACATGGGCACAGATTAATGGGTGGGTGGCGGGGGATAAATCGGCTTTGAGGAGTCTTACTGTCAACTAAAATAGGACAGTTGTGTAGTGGTCAACTAATCCCGGACACGACGTTAAGTTTTTCCTCGGCCCGAGCCGGCGCCAGCCCACCGTTGAATT
>NZ_LJRY01000207.1:0-376 GCF_002742515.1 Pseudomonas sp. 2822-15
AAAATAAGGTTATTAAAAATATGCGAGGTGTGATAACGTGAATAAGCTCGTCTTAGTTGATGGAAATAGTATAGCTTATCGTGCTTTCTTTGCTCTACCATTATTAAATAATGAGAAGGGTGTTTATACAAGTGCCATTTATGGCTTCAATACAATGTTATTGAAAATACTAGAAGAAGAAAATCCAACTCATATGATGGTTGCTTTTGATGCAGGTAAGACTACATTTAGGCACAATACATACAAAGAGTACAAAGGAACAAGGCAAAAGACTCCCCCTGAATTATCTGAACAACTCCCGTATATGCAAGACGTTTTAAAATCATTTAACATCGCTCATCATGAAATAGAGAATTATGAAGCGGATGATATTATT
>NZ_LJRY01000208.1:0-223578 GCF_002742515.1 Pseudomonas sp. 2822-15
GCGGCGAAGCTCGACAGTGGCGGGGATATTGCGATTGTCAGTGGTGGGGCGGTGACGTTTGAGGCGGTGAAGGATTTGCATGATGAGAGCCACACCAAGAGCAAGAGTGACATGGTGTGGACGAGTTCCAAAGGCAAAGGCAACACTGACGAGACTTTGCGCCAAACGCAGATGATTGCGGAAGGTAGCGTCGTGATCAAGGCCGTTGATGGCTTGAAGATTGACATCAAGCAGATCGATCAGAACACGGTTAGCCAGACGATTGATGTGATGGTAAAAGCCGACCCGCAACTGGCTTGGCTGAAAGAAGCCGAGAAGCGCGGAGATGTGGATTGGCGCAAGGTCCAAGAAGTCCACGATAGCTTCAAATACAACAATTCAAGTTTGGGTGGTGGTGCGGCGCTGGTCATCGCCATCATTGTCACTTACTTCACTTGGGGGGCCGGTGCGGGGCTCGTGGGAGCTGCCTCGACGACGACGACAGGTCTCGCCGCAAACTCGGTGTATACAGCTGTAGCCATAAAGGGCGCGACAAGCACGATCAATAACAAAGGAAACTTAGGTGCTATCGCCAAGGACGTGACGTCTGGTGAAAGCCTGAAAGGCTATGCAATCGCAGGGGCCAGCGGTGCTATCGCGAAGTTCGCCGGAGTCACCGGTGAACTCACCACATCTGACCTTGGCAGGCAGTTGGCGGTCAATTCGGCGCTGCGAACTGTCGCGAATGGTGGCAGTTTTACTAAAAATATTGGTCAAGCAGCTATTGATCTGACCGCCAGTCTTCTCTCTGGAATGATTTACGAACGTGTGGGTACCGAGCTCAGTGGTTCTGGTCTTTCCACTAAAGTGGCGGTGCATGCGATTGTCGGGGGGCTGATTGCAGAAGCGGCAGGGGGGGATTTTGCCTCTGGTGCTATTGCAGCCGGCGCGAACAAAGCGTTGATACAGACTTTTGGGGCGGAGATATTTCCAGGCGAGGCTCATGAGCGCGTATTGGCGATGACCTCGCAGTTGATCGGGATGACGGTAGCAGCAGGAGTTGGCGGCAGCAGTAAGGACCAAGAGGTTGCTGGGTGGGTTGCGCAGCAAGGTACCGTTTACAACTATCTGGAGCAGTCGGACATTAAGGCGTTTGCTTCCGGGATGAAGAGCTGCGGTACCGATGAAGCATGTCAGAAGAACAAATGGGACAACGAGCGGTTTAACGAGGAAAGTCTGTACAAAACCGAGTACGCGATGGGCATCACCAGTTCTCTCCTCGCTAAAGACAAGCTGCCTGGAATTATTGTCGCGTTGGATGACCTGATGGCAATGCAGTGCCAGACACAGGTTTGTGAGAGTTACAAAACTGAGTTGGTGGATCGATCTGTAGCGGCTGCAGAACATTTGGCCAAGCAGATTGCAGACTGGGGTCCTTCGATGGACCGGCTAGCCTTGATAAGCGGCGGTGGGGCCGGTGGTGGTAGAGTCGAGTCTAGGCCTCGGGTGCCGGGGGATACTGATCCGGCAGGGTTGGCGCAGCTGGAAAAGGCGATAAGGTATTTACAAGGTGCAAAAGGCATTCTTACGCCTAGAGACTTTCCAGAGGTGGCTGGCAAAATCAGCCAGAAACAGCTTCGGCATATCGCTGGAAGGCCTGAGCTTGAAGCTCGAGGAGGCGGTGGGTTCTTGAACAGCGTTGATGATGCTCAAAAAGTACTAGATGCTTACCGCATGGGGCAGGTTAAGATTTTAGGTAAGAATGCTCAAGGGTTTCCGGTGGTCAAGTTTGAAGGCGTAACCGGCACCAACGTTAACGCTGGCGTTGGTATAACCGCTCAGCCAACTAATGTCTTTATCATCAAAGGTACAAAAAGCCCAAGTATTGTCCCTGCTAACCCTAATTGGACTCAGAAATGAATGCAGAAGCCGAATTGAAAACTTGGAATTTCCAAGTCTTAATGCTTGTTCAAGCGATGTTGGGGGCAGTTACTCCAAACTTCAGGATGGTGGTATTGTCTTGTGAAGATGATGTTTGGTTAATTAGATTTTATCTTGAAGAAAATATAGAGGATGATATTGATGAGGTCGAAGATATCATATGTCAATATACTGCTTATCAGGACTCAAATTTAAAATGCAAGTCGGAAATTTTGGTCGGCAACGAAGACCTACCTAGCTTGTCGGAAGCTGAGAGGGTCGTTTATCGTCGAAAAGAGTAATTTTTACTTGGTGCAAAAGCAACTCCCTCCGTTTTGGTTTCTGGAGAAACTGGAGTTGTAGGTACTGGTAAAGCTGCGGCTAATGATGCGAGTTTTACAGCAACATCCACATCAGGATGGACGCGAAAAGGGAACAGATTTATTTAAATAACAAAGAACTTGCTTTTGCACTCTCTTGTCAGGTCGCCAAACCTGTTCGCCATATGGGCGACGGGCCGGACTACAAGCCCCGCGCCCAACACCCCGCAAGGCATCAAAGTGCTGGCCCACGCACAACGCTTCACGTCTTCATCCCCACGGCCGATACCCTGGCGATGATTAAACGCATCAAAGAACCTGCGCTGGCCAATCGCTGGCGCTCTCAACCCGCTCTACCGTCACACCACAAGGAAGAAGTACATGATCAAGCTGTTCTGCAAAGCCGCTGTTGTATTGTCCCTGGCCACGCTGTTTGGCTGCTCCTCGACGCCGTCGGTGGAGAAGATGCAGGCTGACGTGGCGAACTACTCGTTGCCCAAGGCCGCCGTCGCCGATAAAGGCCTGGTGTATGTCGTGCGCCCAAGCAACGTGGGGATGATGGTGCGGTTCAACGTGTTCCTGGATGACAAGGAAGCCGACTCGGAGATGGGTTACAACCGTGGTAACCAGTACATTTATTTCTTCGTGTCGCCGGGCCAGCACGTGATCAGTTCCAAAGCTGAAAACTGGGCTGACATGCCGATCAACGTCAAGGCCGGTGAGGTGGTTTACCTCAAGCAGGAAGTCGAAATGGGCTTCGCCGTGGCGCGCAACAGCCTCAAAGTGCTGAGCGATGTGGAAGGCCGTTATCTGGTCAAGGACGCGTCGTTGGGTACCATTGCAAAAGAAAGCAAGTGAGTTAAAAAGCGCTTGAGGCGGCCGGGCGCTGAGCTTGGCCGTTGTTGCTGTTTACATAAGTCGGAGTGACACCGTATGGACGCAATTACCCCCGCTAAACGGCCGACTATTCTGGCCAGCATCGGCCGTCGCCTGCTGGCCCGAATCATCGACTCTGGCATCGCGGTGCTGATCTTTTTCATCGTCAAGTTCGGCGCCGAGGTGCTGTCGGCGTCCGTCCCCGCTGTGACGGCCAAGGGCGGGTTCATTGCGGCGTTTTTCGCAGGTTTTGCCTACCTCTTGCTCGCAGACGCGCTGCCCAATGGCCAGAGCCTGGGCAAGCGCTTGCTCAGCATCGCGGTCGTCGACCGTAAAACCCGTAAGGGCTGCCGCATTTCTCAGTCATTCACCCGCAATGCCGGGGTGCTGGTGATCATCGACTGGGTGTGGATTTTTCTTGAGTCCAGAACCCGCCTCGGCGATATGTTCGCCAAGACCATCGTGATTCAAACCGGCAACTTGACCAAGGTACGCAGTCTTGCCGACATCTATGACGACGGGAAGTCCGGCACTGCTTGATGCGGAGTAGGGAACAAATTTATTTTCCACCCACCTGCAGGTTGCTATTTTCTAAGCATGGAGAAAAAATCTGTACCCTTTTTTATATAGAGATTCTAGATAAGAAGTGAAAGCTCTTATGGATAGCTCTTGGTTTGATGAAAGCGTAAAACCACGTTTGAAGGGGTTTTCTCTAGAGTACTCATCATTTGCTGATGGAGATTTTGGTGGCCTTGAAAGGATAGAGCTGGAAGGGTTCAATAAGCTAGGGACTGTCGAATTTTGGTCTAAAGGTTGGGTGAGTATTGATATATATGACTTGACCATTGATTATCAGGTTATGAATGTGTTGCTCTCTCCAGAAGAGGGGGAGTCTGTTTCTCAGGCATTTGATAGGTTTATAAGTATATTGACGCAGGATGTTTGATGGTACTAATGGTTTTAAAGGAAGAGGCGAATTTGGAAGGAAAAACTGGGGTCAGAACCTGAGGGGCCCCCGATTCTTCCTTCTAAAACTCATTAAGTTACAACTGTTGAAAAAGCCTTCCTGAATCGGCAAATTGGCTCATGAGGGAAAGTGCTCAGTTCGGCTTGCTGCCTACGGCGGTGTATCAGTCATTAATCCGGCACTGACACACCGCCTTCGCAGGCAAGCCAGCTCCCACAGTTGGTTTGTGGTGTGTCAGCAGGTTTTGGGTTGCAGGCACTCCAGTGCACGGTCGGCCAGGGTTTGGGCCATGTCGATCAGGTGTTCGGTGGCACCGGCCATGTGGCGTTGATAGCCTGTCAGGCCTTGGGTGGTGTCGGCTGCGGTGGCGGCTGCGCAGCGCAGCAGGTCGCAGAGTTGGGCGAGGGCGTCTTCGAAGCTGAGGTCGTGATGCACCGTAAAGGACTGCGGTGAGGTGGGTTGCAAGTAGTGGCTCAGGGCGCGTTCAAGTATTTCGCGGCTGGGGGTGAAGCGCGTTGTATTGCTCATGCATAAGCTCCTGATAAGGGGCCTACTTGTTTCAGGTTTCCACACCTGTTCGCTGATAGGCAGCGACAGAGCGAAGGCTAGCCAGTGGCGTGAGCAGGCGCAAGGCCAAAGGATTGTCTAGGAAACTTCCTGCAAGTTAAAGGGATATGGATTGCTGGCCTTTAACACTGCATGTCGATCAGGCAATACCGATCAAAGCTGAGAGGCGGGGGGTTGTGGCGAGCGGGCTTGCCCCGCGTTGGGCTGCGCAGCAGCCCCAGGAGAGTCAACGCGGTTTTCCAGATGTATCGCGTCGTCAGGTGTCAGGGCCGCTTCGCGCCCCAACGCGGGGCCAGCCCGCTCGCCACAGGACGTTAGCTCCCACAGTTCGGATCGTGGTCAGGCCAGGTATTTGCGAAACCAGCCCAACGTGCGCTCCCACGCCAGATTCGCCGCGGCCTCGTCATACCGTGGCGTCGAATCATTATGAA
The DNA here is from genome assembly GCF_002742515.1 of Pseudomonas sp. 2822-15. Classification (NCBI taxonomy): domain Bacteria; kingdom Pseudomonadati; phylum Pseudomonadota; class Gammaproteobacteria; order Pseudomonadales; family Pseudomonadaceae; genus Pseudomonas; species Pseudomonas sp. 2822-15. The sequence continues at coordinate 5,061 of NZ_LJRY01000208.1, forward strand.
AGCCATGGTTGGCGCCTTTGTAGATATACGCCTCATAGGTCGTGCCCGCCGCCTTCAACGCCTGCTCATACGCCGGCCAACCCTCGTTGATGCGCGTGTCCAACTCGCCGTAATGCAGCATGATCGGCGCCTTGATGCGGGGCACGTCCTTCGCTTCCGGCTGCTTGCCGTAGAACGACACCGCTGCGCCCAGTTCGGGATACGCCACCGCCGCCGCATTGGTCACGCCGCCGCCATAACAGAAGCCGGTAATCCCGACTTTGCCGGTGCTGCTGTCGTGGTGCATCAGCCATTCGATGGCGGCGAAGAAGTCGTTCATGAGTTTGGTGGGGTCGACTTTTTGTTGCAGTTCCACGCCTTTTTCATCGTTGCCGGGGTAGCCGCCCACGGAGGTGAGGCCGTCGGGTGCCAGGGCGATGAAGCCGGCTTTGGCCAGGCGCCGGGCGACGTCTTCGATGTAGGGGTTAAGGCCACGGTTTTCGTGCACCACCACCACGGCGGGCAGTTTGCCGCTGGCCTTGGCCGGGCGTACGAGGTAGCCGCGCACGGTGCCGTTGCCTTTGGGCGAGGGGTAGGTGATGTAGTCGGCGACGATGTCCGGGTCGGTGAATTTGACCTGTTCGGCCAGCGCGTAGTTGGGGCTCAGGGCTGCCAGCAGGGCCGAGGCAGTGAGGCCGCCGAAGGTGAACAGCGCGGCGCGGTCGAGAAATTCGCGGCGGTTGAGTTTGCCGTGGGCGTAGCCGTCGTAGAGTTCCAGCAGTTCGGGGGCGAAGTCTTTCGCGGTGAGACGAGTCATCGGAGCAGTCCTCGATTAGCGGTGGTCATCACTGTAGACCAGGATCAACGTTCGCGGCCATGGGCGGAATCCGACAGTTGCCGGGTATCGACGCGCACGAACACCGAGTCGCCGAGGGCGGTGAGCACGTCACCGGCGTACACCTCGCAGACCACGCGGCTTTTACGCCCCACGTCGCCTTCAACCCGCGCGCGCAGGGCCAGCGTGACGCCCATGGGCGTGGGCTTGATGAATTTGATCCCCAGGTTACCGGTCACGCAGTCGATGCGCGGCAGGCTGCCGGGCTCGCGCTGTTCGTTGCGGTAGTGGTGGGCCATGGCGGTCCAGTTGGAGTGGCAGTCGACCAGCATGGCGATCAGGCCTCCGTAGACCAGGTCCGGCCAGCCGCTGTAGTGGGCTTCGGGCAGGTGCTCGGCGATGACGTGGACACCATCGGCGTCCCAACGGCTTTTGATGTGCAGGCCATGGGGGTTGCTGCCGCCACAGCCGTAGCAGATGCCTTCGGGCGCGGTGATGTCCTGCAGGGAAGGGGTGTGCATGCAAAGTCCTTATTGTTTGTTTTGGCGACTACTCTGTTTAGCAGGGCACGCTGCGAAAGGGAATAAAACCATGGCATGGCGTGTTAGCTCAGCACATCTGTTCATTTGTCTTGCGGAGTGTTGCATGAAGCGTCGAATGCCCCTGTGTGTAAGCCTGGCGGTGCTCCTTGGTGTGTTTCTCGGCAGCGCGCAGGCGGTGGAATACAAAGACGTCAACCGCACCGCCAGCCAGATCAGTTTTACCTTCCAGCAATTCGGGCAGCGGGTGTATGGCACCTTCAGCGACTTTGAAGGCACCCTGACCTTTGATACGCAAAAGCCCGAGGCGGCCCATGCGTTGCTCAAGATCCAGCTCGCCAGCATCGACGCCGGCAGCCAGGACGCCAATACCCAGTTGCAGCAACCGGCGTGGTTCGACACCGCGACCTATCCCGTGGGCGTGTATGAGTCCAACGGCGCCACGGCGCTGGGCGATAACCGCTACAAAATCAGCGGCAACCTGACGATCAAGGGCATTACGCGGCCGGTGGATATTGATGTGGTGCTCAAGGAGCAAAGCGGCATCGGCGTGTTTGACGGCGCGTTCATCCTCAAGCGCGGCGACTTCAAGATTGGTGAAGGTGAATGGGCGGGCAACAGCGTGGTGTCAAATGACATCAACATCAAATTCAAGATGGTCGCGCCGCAACGCTAGCGGGCGAACTGCTTGGCCCCGGCCACACAGCCGATCACCGCAACCGTCACCAGCAGCATGCCCAGGCTGACCTGCTCACGCAACAGGCCCGCCGCCAGCGCCAGGCCGAAGAACGGTTGCAGCAACTGCAACTGGCCGACCGCAGCGATGCCCCCCTGGGCCAGGCCGCGATACCAGAACACAAAGCCGATCAGCATGCTGAACAGCGACACGTAGCCCAGGCTCAGCCACGCCGGCAGGCTGATGCCCGCGAGGGTTGCCGGCGCCAGCATCACGCTCAACGGCGCCACCACCGGCAGCGCCACCACCAGCGCCCAGCAGATCACCTGCCAACCGCCCAGACTGCGCGACAGCTTGGCGCCTTCGGCATACCCCAGGCCGCACACCAGCACGGCCAACAACATCAGCACGTCACCGGCCGGCGCGGTGCTCAAGCCTTGGGCAACGGCGTAGCCCATCACCAGCAGGCTGCCGAGGATCGAAAACAGCCAGAACACCGGGCGCGGCCGCTCGCCGCCACGCAGTACACCAAACACGGCGGTGGCCAGCGGCAACAGGCCGATGAAGACGATGGAGTGTGCAGACGTCACGTACTGCAGCGCGAGTGCCGTGAGCAGTGGAAAACCGATCACCACACCCAGGGCGACGATCACCAGCGGCCCCCATTGATGGCGTGCAGGGCGTTTTTCCCTGAACAGCCACAACAACAGCACGCCGAGCACGGCGGCAATGGCAGCGCGGATCATGGTCAGAAACACCGGGTTGAACGCCATCACCGCCAGGCGCGTGGCTGGCAGTGAACCGCTGAAGATCACCACGCCGATAAACCCGTTGATCCAGCCTTGGGGGCTGGCGTCTGCTGCGGTGAGGCTTGAGGTGCGTTCCATGGTGAGGGCTCGAAATAGGTGGTTGCGTAAAGGCCATCCTAGGGGCCAGGATTAAGACAATCAAAAAATTGTCATGGATACATCGCCTATGCCGCGCGCCCGCTACAAGTCGCTGGTCGACACCTTTGCAGAAGACATCCGCAGCGGCGCACTGGCGCCCGGTACACGCCTGCCCACGCACCGGCAATTGGCCGCCGAGCATGGCCTGGCGTTGGTCACCGCGAGCCGGGTGTACACCGAGCTTGAGGCCATGGGCCTGGTCAGCGGCGAAACCGGGCGCGGCACCTTTGTGCGCGAAATCGCGTTGCCGCCGGGGCAGGGCAGTGGGCAGATGAATGTGGCCACCGGCATGCTCGACCTGAATTTCAATTACCCCTCGCTGCCCGGTCAGGCAGACCTGCTACGCACCGCTCTGCGCCAATTGGCGCTGTCGGGCGACCTGGAAGCGTTGCTGCGTTACCAGCCCCATGCCGGCCGGTTGCACGAGCGCGCTGCCGTGGCACGGCATCTATTGAACCGAGGCCTGACGGTTGAGGCGGAGCAGGTGCTGATGGTCAGCGGCGCCCAGCACGGCCTGGCGGTGACGATGATGGCGTTGCTCAAGCCTGGGGATGTAATTGCCGTGGATGCGCTGACCTATTCAGGCTTCAAGGTGCTGGCCGAAACCCTGCACCTGGAAATCGTCGCCATCCCCGTTACCGCCAGCGGCCCGGATCTGGCGTTTCTGCACGCGCTGTGCCGCAAGCGCCCGGTGCGTGCGGTGTACAGCATTCCAACCCTGCATAACCCGTTGGGGTGGGTGATGAGCCTTGCGCAACGCGAGCAACTGATCGCCATCGCGCGTGAGCACCATCTGATGCTCATTGAGGACGCGGCCTACGCGTTTTTGGCCGAAGACGCGCCACCACCGCTGGCCACATTGGCGCCAGAGTGCACGGTGTACGTGGGCGGGCTTTCCAAAAGCGTCGCTACGGGGTTGCGCGTCGGGTTTATCGCCGCGCCGCCAGCCTGGGTAAAAAAGCTGGAGCGCACGATCATGGCCACCACCTGGAACGTGCCCGGTGTGATGAGCGCGATTGCGGTGGGCTGGATCGAGGACGGCACCGTCGGGAAACTCGAAGCACAAAAGCGCCAGGATGCACGGGCACGCCAAGCCTTGGCTGCGCAGGTGCTCAAAGGCGTGCCTTACATCAGCCATCCGTCTTCGTATTTTTTGTGGTTACCGCTGGGGGACGAGGCGCGGGCCGATCAGGTGGCCATGGCCTTGCAGCGCGAGGCGATTTCCGTGTCCACCGCCGAGCCGTTCGCGGTTTCAGCCACGGTGGTGCCGCACGCGCTGCGCCTGGCACTGGGTTCGGTGAGCATGGCCGCGCTGGGTGAGGCGCTGCTGAAGGTCCGGGAAGCGGTGCAGTGGTGAGCCGCACCGCTTGGCGTCAGTATTTGTACGCCTGACGCCCGATCAGCAGCCAATGGCCTTTTTGCTTCTGCCAGACCTGGAAGTTGTCGATATCGGTCGGCACTTCGACGCCGCTGTTCACGGCCAGGGCGTGAAAGTGGTTACGCACCAGCGCAGTGTCGCCGTCCAGGGTGATGGTCTGGTTTTGCATTTCGAGGGTTTTGAACGCGCTGGTGTGGGTTTCCAGGTCAGCGATAAATTGCGCCTTGTTCTGCACCTTGCCGCTGGAGTGGCCATAGGTGAGCTTGTCGGACGTCAGGGCGTGCAGCGCCTTGAGGTCCAGGTGCAGCATGGCTTGGGTCAGTTGGTCGACCGCTTGGGCCACATCCTTTTCGGCGGGGGCAGGCGCAGCTGCGACGTAGCCGGTGAACAGGCACAGAAAACCGATCAGCACTTTGACGTTTGGCATGGGTGTTTCCTTATTGTTGTTGGGGTGAACACGACAATTTAAGTCGTCGTACAACCATGCAATATTTTCGAGAGGGAAAGAAAGTGAAATTTTGAAATATCTAGAAAAGATTAGCCTTGATGACGTTATAAACAACTCGGGTTCTTGTACGACGTCTCAACACATCAAATAAGTGCGGGCGGCATACCTTGTCGCTTCCAGCCCAACAAGCCGATCGCTATGCTACTGCGCAACTAACAAACCTCCCGAGAGACAACATGGATTTTGACTGGCACAGCGACGTCATCACCCGCGCCACTCCCGTGACCCCTCACTACAAAAATACCCAGAACGTTCGCCGTTTCATGCTTGAACACTGTGGCCCGACGTTCAAGTTCGACCGGCCGTTCATGGCCTGGATCCGCAACGACTTGCCCAAAACCCTGGGCGATGTGGTGGATGAGTGGCAACGCCGCAACGAGGACACACGCCCATGACCCGCGACGAAAAATACCAGGCTGCTCAAGAGCGCATCGGCTACCGGTTGGAAGAATTCAAAGTCGGTGGCAACTACACGCCGTTGGTGCGCGATGGCAACCACCTGTACATCAGCGGCCAGATTCCGCGTGTCGGTGACACCCTTATGCTGCCGGGCAAGGTTGGTGAAAGCCTGACCCTGGCCCAGGCGCAAATCGCTGCCAGTATCAGCGCGTTGCGTTGCCTGGGGTTGCTCAAGCAGGCGCTGGGTTCGCTGGATCAGGTCAAGACCCTCGCGCGTATCACCGTGTATGTGCGCAGCGCCGAAGACTTTGATCAGCAGAGTGAAGTGGCCAACGCCGCGTCGGACCTGTTCCACGAAATCCTCGGCGCTGCCGGTGTGCACACGCGCACGTCGGTGGGGGTGGTGCAGTTGCCCAAATCGGCGGCCGTCGAGATCGACATGATCGCTGTTGCACACGATTGAACCGACGATGATCACCCAAGGGCTTGAGGTACTGATCGACTACGGCCTGCACTTGGCGCCGGGGCTGCTGCTGTTTGGCGCGTGGTTCGCGTTGACGCCAAGGGCGCAGGTGGCGATGCGCATCCTGATCCTGCTGGCGGCGTTTGTGCTGATGCGCGATGTGATGACGCCGCTGGGCATGTGGGCGGTGAGCCGCGATGTGCAGATCGCGTTCAGTGGCAATGCCTTCGTGCTGGCGGTGCTCGGCGGGCTGTCGGTGCTGCTGATCATGCTGCTTTCACGCCTGGCACCGGAGTTGTGGCGGTTGATGCGTTGGACCCTTGGCAACCTGTGGGTTGGCATGGCGGCAGGCATCGTCGTCGGCTGTTTGATCGGCGTGCCGTTGCGGGTTTATCAAGGTATTGATGCAAGCCAGCTCCACGGCTACTGGGTGTGGCTGCCGGGCATGGTGGTATTGGCCTATGGCGCCAATGCGTTGGAGGAAGTGCTGTTTCGCGGTTTTTTGCAGGGTTATCTGGAGCAACAGGTTTCGCCATTGCGCGCGGCATTGATCAGCGGCGTGGCCTTTGCAGCCTGCCACGCGTTCCTGGCCTTAAGCGTTACCCAACTGGGCTGGCCCGTGTTGCTGTTCACCCTGCTTGAAGGGCTGGCCTGCGCGCTGGTGCGCATGCGTTACGGCGTACTGCCCGCAGCACTGGCCCACGGTACCGCGATCCTGCTGATCGCCGTGCCCTACATGGCCTGATCTGAAGCACAACCAGCACTCACATCGCCCGACTTGAAATACAGTCAAACTGTGGGAGCGGGCTTGCTCGCGAAGAGGGTATGTCAGTCACCTGATGCATCGCCTGACACGGCGCTTTCGCGAGCAAGCCCGCTCCCACAGGTAGGTCGTGTGCAGGCCGTTGTGGTTCTGCATGGCTTGATGTGAAACACAACCAAAACTGTGGGAGCTGGCTTGCCTGCGAAAGCGCCGGGTCAGCCAGCATAGTTGTCACTGAAAGGCCGCCATCGCAGGCAAGCCAGCTCCCACATGGCTCGACTTGAAATACAGTCAACCTGTGGGAGCGGGCTTGCTCGCGAAGAGGGTGTATCAGTCACCTGATGCATCGCCTGACACGGCGCTTTCGCGAGCAAGCCCGCTCCCACAGGTAGGTCGTGTGCAGGCCGTTGTGGTTCTGCATGGCTTGATGTGAAACGCAACCAAAACTGTGGGAGCTGGCTTGCCTGCGAAAGCGCCGGGTCAGCCAGCATCGTTGTCACTGAAAGGCCGCCATCGCAGGCAAGCCAGCTCCCACATGGCTCGACTTGAAATACAGTCAAACTGTGGGAGCGGGCTTGCTCGCGAAGAGGGTGTATCAGTCACCTGATGCATCGCCTGACCCGACGCTTTCGCGAGCAAGCCCGCTCCCACAGGTTGATCGTGTGCAGGCCGTTGTGGTTCTGCATGGCTTGATGTGAAACGCAACCAAAACTGTGAGAGCTGGCTTGCCTGCGAAAGCGCCGGGTCAGCCAGCATCGTTGTCACTGAAAGGCCGCCATCGCAGGCAAGCCAGCTCCCACATGGCTTGACTTGAAATACAGTCAAACTGTGGGAGCGGGCTTGCTCGCGAAGAGGGTGTATCAGTCACCTGATGCATCGCCTGACACGGCGCTTTCGCGAGCAAGCCCGCTCCACAGGTTGACCTCGTTCAGGCCGTTGTGGCTCTGCATGGGTTGATGTGAAATACAGCTCCCACAATGTTTACAGCGGCGGTGTGCGTGGCGGAATCAGGCGTTTGCTGCCGGTGGCTTCATACGCGCTGGCAACGCTCAGCAGCGCCGAATCATCGTACGCCCGGCCGGCAAAGGTCAGGCCGACGGGCATGCCGATGTCGGCCATCACGCCCATCGGCACGGTGACGGTGGGCACGCCGAGGTGGCGGATGGCGAGGTTGCCATTGGCGACCCACACGCCATTGCTCCAGGCGATGTCGGCACTGGCTTCATTCACGTCGGCATCCGCCGGGCCTACATCGGCCACGGTCGGGAACAACACGGCATCGAGCCCAAGCCTGTCCATCCAGTCTTCCAGGTCGATGCGCCGGGTTTGCTCCAGGCCGCGCAGGCCGTCCGGCACTGTGCTGATCGCGTTCCACGGCGTGATGCCGCGCTGGGCCATGCGCACGTATTCGTCCATGCCGGCGGCCAGGTCATCCTCACGGTTGGGCAGGGTGCCCGGGTCGTGCGGGAAGATCTTCGGCCCGTCGACATCCGCCAGGCGGTTGAGTGCCGGGTCGTTGTTGGCGCGCAGGAAGTCGTCAAAAGCCCAGGCCGACAGCTCCCACAATTCGTCGTGCAAGAATTCCTTGGAAACCAAGCCACGGGTAAACACGGTTGGCGCGCCAGGGCGATCGCCTTCGCAATTGGACACCAGCGGGAAATCCACCTCGATCACTTCAGCACCGGCAGCTTGCAGCGCCTGGCGTGCATCTGCCCACAGGTCGATCACGCTGGCGCGGGTGTTGATCTTCTGCCCGGTCGGCCCGCCAATGCCGGGCTTTTCGCTGGTGCCCGCCTCGGGGTCGGCATTGATGTACATGCGCGGCACGCCGAAACGTTTACCGGCGAGGGCTTCGCTGCTCACCGCCAAGTCGGCGTAAGACGCGGGGCGCACCGACGCCACGCTCGGGATCGGTACCCAGGGTTGCAGGCGCCACAGGTCGCCACGGGTGTCGGGGTCTTCGGCGACCACCACATCCAGCACTTCCAGCAGGTCGGCCATAGTGCGTGCATAGGGCACCACCACGTCCATGGTCGGCGTGAGCGGCCAGTTGCCGCGTACCGAAATCACCCCACGGGACGGCGTGTAGGCGCATAAACCGTTGTTGGACGCCGGGCCGCGCCCGCTCGACCAGGTTTCTTCAGCCACACCAAAGGCGGCGAAGCTTGCCGCCGTGGCGGTGCCTGCGCCGTTGGACGAACCGGAGGCAAACGGTGCAGTCAGGTAGTCGGCGTTGTAAGGGCTTTCGGCACGGCCATACACACCCCGCTGCATCCCGCCATTGGCCATCGGCGGCATATTGGTCTTGCCCAGGCAGATGGCGCCGCCCGCTCGCAGGCGTTCGATGGTGAAGGCGTCGCGCTGCGCGACCAGCTTGGCAAAGGCCGGGCTGCCGGATGCGGCCGTCAGGCCCTTGACCAGGTAGCTGTCCTTGGCGGTATAGGGAATGCCGTCCAATGGCCCCAACGTTTCGCCCCTGGCCCGGCGCGCATCGGACGCCTCGGCTTCTTTAAGGGCTTCGGGGTTGCGCACCACCACGGCGTTCAATGCGGTGGCGGTCTGCGGGCCGTCGTAGGCATCGATCCGCGCCAGGTAGGCGTTTACCAGTTCAACGGCAGTGGTCTGGCCGGTTTCAAGCGCCGCGCGCAGTTGGGCAATGGAGACTTCGGTAACTTGCATCACGTTTTTTTCGCCGCCTTCAAGTGGGAGGTATGGCGGCAGTCTACGGACAGATATTTCACAAAACCAGCGCGGCATGCTCCGCGTAGGCGGCGCGCATCACTTGCCACGTCGGCTCGTCAGCCGGAATCAGATGCTCGATACGCAGCGAGGTGAGGGTGATGTCCTGGGGCATGCCGAACGTCGTGAAGGTCGACAGAAAGCTCAGTTCGCCCCGGGGTGAGCGGATGCGCGTCAGCGCCAGGGGCGGCATGTGTTCGGGCGGTTCGGTGTGGGTGGGCGTCGGCAGGCTCGCTAATAAAACCGCCAACTCGGGATTGCCCAGCGCCTCACGGCTGGCGCGTTGCCAGGCGAGCGCGCGGATCGCTTCGGCGTTGATCAGGTGGTCGCCCAAGCCGCCGGTTTGCAACAGCGTGGTCAGCAGGTTCAGCCCATTTGCTGCATCCGGTTCAAGCCCCAACAATTGAAACAGAACGCCGGTGCTGGCATTCGCCGCCAGCACTTGCCATTGGCTGTCCAACAGAATCGCCGGGGCCGGGTTGTTGGCATGCAACACATGGCTGACGGCTTCGCGAATCGCGGCCATGGCCGGTGAAGCGAGCGGGGTGGCGGTGTAGCGTGGCGCGTAACCGGCGGTGAGGAACACGCGATTGCGCTGCTCAAGCGGCACATCCAGCGCGGTCAATAAGTTGTGCAGCGTGCCCGGGCTCGGCTTGGCGCGGCCGGTTTCGATGTAACTGAGGTGACGTTGCGAAACCCCGGTGATCAAGGCCAGGTCCAGCTGGCTGAGCTTGGCGTGGCGTGGCGACGCAGTTGGCGCAGCTGGTCGCCGGCAGTACTTTCCATAGTGGGTTCATAACCTGTGAGGTCATTGCGAGGGCCACGACCTTATCACTATGGTGAGCTTCATTCACTTCAAGGACGAGACCATGCACAGACCCTCGATTGCCCTGGTCGGGTTGGTTGGATTTTCGCTGTACACGCTGGCGACGATGCTCACGGCGGAGCAATCGCTGCTGGCCTTCGGGCGGCAATTGATGTCGCGGCCGGACACCGCGCAGGTGGTGATTGACCTGTACCTGATGGCAGTGCTGGCGTGTGTGTGGATGTATCGGGATGCGCGTGGGCGCGGGCGGTCGGTGGTGTCTGTGCTGCCGTATTTCGCGCTGACGGCGGTGTTTGTTTCGGTGGGGCCGCTGCTTTATATCGTCGTGAATGGGATCGCGCGTCAATCAGGGCGGTAATTGCGGCCGATACCTATGGCAAGCCTGCTCACCACAGGTATCGTTACCAGGGCTCAAGGGTTCAAAAACGCCTGGTAATTGTCTTTGGTGATCTGCTGATAAGGAATGGTCAGCTCAGCCGCATAGGGTTCCTTCTTGACCATCTTTACCGCCAGGTCAATCGAGCCGACGGCCTGGCCCTTATTGTCCTGATACACCGTCACCAGCAGCTGGCCCTTCTTCACCGCGTCCAGCCCCGCTGCGCCGCCATCGCTGCCGGCCACCAGGATATCCTTGCCCGGTTGCATGCCCGCCTGGCTGATCGCCATGGCGGCGCCAATCGCCATTTCATCGGCGTTTGCCGCCACAGCATCGATTTTGCGCCCGGACACAATCCAGTTGTTCATCAGGTCAATCGCCTTGCCGCGCTGCCATTCGGCACTTTGTTCCTCGACAATTTTGATGTCCGGGTAGTCCTTGAGCACCGTCTTCACCCCCAGCGTGCGGTTGTGCGTGGCGTTGTTGGACAGCAGCCCGAGCATGATCGCAAGGTTGCCCTTGCCACCCATTTTCTCTGCCAGGTAGCGCATCTGGATTTCCCCGGCCTTGATCTCATCCGAGCCGACATAGCCCACGCCCGGGGGCACGTCCTTGAACTCCGGGCGGCGGTTGACGTACACCAGCGGGATCTTGGCCTGCTGGGCATTGACGGTCATTTTCTGCGTGGCTGCCGTGTCCACCGCGTTGACGATAATCGCGTCCATGCCCTGAGCGGTAAAGTTCTGCACCTGGTTGAGCTGGCGCACCACATCGCCCTGGGCGTCTTCAAATTGCAAGGTCACGCCGGGTAGCTCCTTGGCGTGGGCCGCCATGTAGTCACGCATCTGTGCGAGGAACACATCGTCGACCTGGGCGATGCTCACGCCGATACGCATATCGGCCCAGGCCCAGGGCGTAACAGCGAGGGTCAGCAGTGCTGCGAGAAGTTGCTTCTTCATGGTGATGCTCCGTTGTTTTTGTTGTTGTAAAAGCAGTGGGATTCACGCCTGGCGCTTGGCCCGCCGTTGCGCCACGGCAGCGGCGAAGTCTGAATAGGGCCAGCGTTCGTTAAGGGCTTGTTGCATTAATTGCTGCCCGGTTTGCGGGGCGAGCCCGTGCAAGGGCGGGTCGGTGTCGAGGTTGGTGGGGAAGGAATAACCGTCGGCCGTACAGGCGATCACCGCTTCGGCATTCAACGCAGGGTTGGCCAGCAACACCGGGTACACCGCCAGCATCATGCGGTCGCGGTCGAGGGCTTCCATGGGCGTGCCGAATGCCGAAGAGATTTGCAGCAGGTTGGCCATGCGCCGGTGGTGGGTGGTGCGGTTGGTGCCCGCCGCATGGAACAGCGCCGGGTTGAAGAACAGCAGGTCGCCCTTGTTCAGCGGCAATTGCACGGCGTGCTGCTGGAAGTAATCGATAAACTCCGCGCGGCGCCAGGCCAGGTAACCCAGCGGGTATTGCTGGGAGAAGGGCAGCAGTTGGGTCGGCCCGCTTTCCAGCGGCATATCCGAATGGGCCACCGCGCCTTGCAGCGTCAGGTATTGCGACAACAGATGCAGCGGCAGCGGAAAGCGTTCAACCACCTCAGTGGTCTGAAAGCCCAGGTGATAGTCACGGTGCGGCTGTTGCGCCTGCCCGCCAGGGTGGACCACGTTCACTTGCGCGGTCATCTGAAAGCTCGGCCCCAGCCACGCTTCGGCGATCAAACCGAGCAGCGGGTTGGCGTAGTACTCGGCAAACGATTCCGGCGACTGCAGCGCGGCTTTCTGCAGGGAATTCCAGATGCGCCCGTTGCTGCCGGCCTGGGCAAAATGGTCGGCGGCCACGCCTTGCGCAGCCTCGTGGGCAAAGATCGCCTCGAACACCTGGCTATGGCGGTCGACCACTTCCAGGTCTTCATAGGCCTGGCGCACCACCATCACCCCAGGCCCGTCGCGGAACAGGCGGTGCAGCTCATCCATGACGCGCAGGCGCTCGCTGTTGCGTAAAGTGCCGGCCTGATAGATCGGCACATTGCTCACCACTTCGGCACACAGCGGGTAATCCTCGGCGCGGGTCCGTTGGGCGCAGATGCGGCTGAAATCCGCCAGGCGCACCGCCGCGCCGGTCACGAACGACGACATCACACACCTCCCGGCAGGCTCAGCGCCTGGTGCGGTTGCGGGCTGCCGCTGTCGGTGCAGCCGACCACGCCTTGCTCCAGGTCGATCACCGAGCCGGTCATCATCCCGGCTTCACGCGAGAGCAAAAACGCCACGCTTTGCGCCACTTCTTCGGGCTTGAGCAGCCGCCCGAACGGCTGCGCGCGTTCGGCCTCGGCCAGCCAGCCGTCCTGCGCGCCGTGGTATTGGCGCTGGATCTGATCCTCGTGAGGCGTGTCCATCCAGCCGATATTCAGGCCATTCACGCGGATGCGATTACGCAATGCGCTGAACGCCACGTTCTTGGTCAATATCGCCAGCGCGCCCTTGGACGCCGCATAGGCGCTTAAAAACGATTGCCCGCCATGCCCGGTGACACTCTGGATATTCACCACCGCGCCTTCCACGCCGGTGCTGATCATCAGCTTGAGTGCTGCCTGCATCAGAAAAAACGGCGCCCGCACGTTCACCGCAAACAGCCGATCAAACAGCTCGGGCGAGGTGTCGAGAATGGTGCCGCGATCCGACATGCCGGCGCAGTTCACCAGCCCGTGCAAGGTGCCGAAGTGGGTGCGTGCCGCGTCGATGATCGCACGGCAATCCTCGACGTTTTCCAGGTCGGCCTCGACAAAAAATGCCTGGCAATCGAGCAGTGCCAGTTGCCGGACCTGTTCTTCGCCCTCGGCGCGGCGGCGCCCGCAGATGATCAGCCCGGCAGCGCCACGCTGCGCCAGGGTATGCGCCACGGCAGCGCCCAAACCCTGGGTGCTGCCGGTGACGACAAAGTATTGGCCGTTGAATGCGCTGGCGAGATCGGTGTGAGGCATGGGGTTCTCCTGAAATTTTTGTTGTTTTGTCGGCCTGGCTCGACGCCGGGCAAAACTGAGACTAGCATTGCAAAACCTCAGTAACGCCCAAAAAAGACCTCAAAAACACCTCAGGCGAACCGCATGCTCGAACGCGCAAAACACTTCTCCATCAAGCAACTCGCCACCCAGGCCGGCGTGAGCAAAGCCACGGTCGACCGCGTGTTGCACCAGCGTGGCAGCGTGCATGCGCAAACCTCTCGGCGCATCGAGCAGGCGCTGGATGAGTTGGAGGCCCAGGAAAAAAACGGCCTGGCGGTGGGGCGCACCTTTCACGTCGATGTGATCATGCACACGCCCCAGCGCTTCAGCGCGGCGGTGCAAGCGGCAATCACCGCGCAATTGGGCAGCCTGGCGCCGTTTCGCATCGCGCCGCGTTTTCACCTGTTTGAAGAAATCGAACCCCAGGCCATGCACGACCAACTGCTGCGCTGCCTCGATACCGGCAGCCAGGGCGTGGTGCTCAAGGCGGCGGATGAGCCGGCGGTGAATCAGGCAGTCAAGCAGTTGATCGCGGCGGGCATTCCGGTGGTGACCCTGGTCACTGACCTGCCGCAAAGCGAGCGCATCGGCTATGTGGGCATGGACAACCGCACCGCCGGCCAGACCGCGGCCTACCTGATGTCGCGCTGGCTGCCGGCGCAACCCCAGGACGTGGCGGTGGTGATCGGCAGCGAACTGTTCCGTGGCGAAGAAGAACGCGAGATGGGCTTTCGCGCCTGGCTGCGTGGGCGTGCCGCGCACCTGCGGGTGCTGGATATCAGCGGCGGCTACGGCGTGTACGACCGCACCTTTGAGCGCGTCACCCAGGCCCTCAAGCAACACCCCGACCTCAAGGCGGTGTACAGCGTCGGCGGCGGTAACCGCGCGATTGTCGACGCCTTCGCCGCCCTCGAGCGCCCGCTGGAGGTGTTTATCGGCCATGACCTGGACGAAGAAAACCGCCAGCTGCTGCTGGAAGAAAAAGTCGCCGCGATCATCGACCACAACCTGCAAATCGATGCCCGCAGCGTGTTTTTGCACATCCTGCAACATCACCGGCTATGGAAAGCCGGGCCGATTGCGCCGTCACAGGTGCAGATCGTTACACCGTTCAACCTGCCGGACTGAAGCTCCCTCAATAACAACGCCAGGAGTTCGACCATGCTACGTATTGCCGTTTTAGGTGCCGGGCGCATCGCCAAAATCCACGCCGCCAACGTCGCCGCTCACCCCAACGCCACGCTGGTGCTGGTGGCCGATCCCTGGCGCGAAGGTGTCGACGCGCTCAGCACGCAATTAGGTTGCGAAGCGGCCTATGACTGCGCCGCCGTGCTTGCCCGCCAAGACATAGATGCCGTGGTGATCGGCACGCCTACCGACACCCATATCGACTTGTTGCTGGCGGCGGTGGCCGCAGGCAAGGCGGTGCTGTGCGAAAAGCCGATCGACCTGGATATCGCCAAGGCCCGCAGCGCCGCCCAGGCCGTCGAACGCCTGGGCGGCAAGGTGATGCTCGGTTTCAACCGGCGTTTTGACCCCGACATGCTGCGCCTGCGCCAGGCGCTGGACGCCGGCCAGATCGGCGCCGTGCGCCAGGTGATCATCACCAGCCGCGACCCCGGCCTGGCGCCGCGTGACTACCTGGAACACTCCGGTGGCATCCTGCGCGACATGACCATCCATGACTTCGACACCGCCCGCCACCTGCTCGGCGAGGAACCGGTGGAGGTCAATGCCTTCGCCAGCCGCCTGGTGGACCCGAGCCTGGCAGACATCGACGACTACGACAGTGTCATGGTGCTGCTGCGCACCGCCTCCGGCAAGCAATGCCACATCAACTGCTGCCGTCAGGCGGTGTATGGCTATGACCAGCGTGTAGAAGTGTCCGGCGCCACGGGCGTGCTGCTCACCGACAACCACCGTCCCAGTACGTTGCGCCATTGGAGTGCCGACCACACCGAAGCGCTGGAGCCGTTGCAGCACTTTTTTCTCGAACGTTATGCCGATGCTTATCGTAATGAGCTGGCGCAGTTCATTGATGCACTGAGCGCTGGCCGCGCGTTACCGACCAGTGTGCGTGACGGCTTGTATGCGTTGCATCTGGCGGATTGCGCGTTGGTGTCGGTGAAAACCGGTAGAAGTGTGGCGGTCAATTACGACCTTTAGTGGTACGAGCGGGCGTCGAGACAACGCGTCTGGCGAGTGCCGCGACGCCCGCAATGCTTGAATTTTACGCGAGAAAGTCGGTACCTCGGAAGTGAGGCTGCTGTATGTTTCGATGCATGTGTCAGCCAGTCAATCGGCGCGCCTTAAACCTCAGCGTGGTCGCCGCACAGGCACAGACTCAGGTTCGGGGCGTGGATAAATGGATCGTAGAAGGGCTTTATCGTTGTTAGAAAGAGTGAAGTTGTAGCCCGTTGTCTTCTGCTTCCAGAGTATCAGCCTGCTCAGGTTGTAATGCATGATGGACTTCGGATCGTAATCGGAGGCTATGATGTCCGCAGGCTTCAGCTTTTCAAGGATTTGCTCATGAACGTCTATTGTGTCTAAGTTGAACTTTTTCTTATAAAGTTCGTATAGCCTGGGCAGGTTGAAGTCCAGTGTTCTGTCCGGATGTTTATGTTCGTGACGCAATCCCAACGCGTGACCAAACTCATGAAGAATATTCATTTTAAATATGTCTTCGGCTTTATGAGGGTCCAAATGCATCGTCGGCTCATTGGCGGGCTCGCTTAACGCCCCCGTCCCAACGATGGACCAGTCACCCGCTATATCTGCGCTGGTCGATATGCGAATATCGCCTTGGGTACCCTCTACGAACTTGAGCTTCAAATTAATCAGGGGTGCGTAATTTTTCTCAATGTGTTTTTGTATGATCGCTCTATGGGCGGGAGAAGTGTCCATGAAGGCAATGGTAATGGTCGAGTTTTGTGGCCATAGACGATATTTGTAAGCGATCCCGCGTTTAGTTCTGATGGCAATCGGCGCGTCAGCCACTTCGTTGTTCGTCGGTGGACTATCCGAATTAATCGAGTACAGGGAGTGATGTATCGCAGGTGGGGAAATAATCATTCGTTATCCTCATCAGACTAAAAGAAAACAGGCACTGCCCAGTTGCGTTAAGTCAGTGGCTTTAGCGATGATTGAGTTCCAATTGCAGGTAGGACGGTTCTGTATTTTTATGTAAAAAGCCGCCTGGGCTTTGTAGGCCCAAGGCGGCTAATAGATACGTTTTAAACGCCTTTGGTCGAGGGCAGCAATATGGTGAGGATGCCCGCCAGTGGCAGGAACGAGCAGATCTTGTAGACGTACTCAATGCCATGGTTGTCAGCGAGCAAGCCCAGCAATGCGGCGCCAATCCCGCTGAAGCCGAACATCAGGCCAAAGAAGATACCGGCGATCATCCCCACATTGCCCGGTACCAGTTCCTGGGCGAAGACCACGATGGCCGAGAAGGCCGAGGCGATGATAAAGCCGATGACCACGCTGAGTACGGCGGTCCAGAACAGGTCGACGTAGGGCAGGGCCAGGGTGAAGGGCGCAGCGCCGAGGATCGAGAACCAAATGACTTTCTTGCGCCCGATCTTGTCGCCGATCGGGCCACCGGCGAAGGTGCCCACGGCCACCGCCCCAAGGAACAGGAACAGGTACATCTGCGAACTGGCCACCGACAGCTGGAACTTCTCGATCAGGTAGAAGGTGAAGTAGCTGGTCAGGCTGGTCATGTAGAAGTATTTGGAGAACACCAGCAGCGCCAGCACCACCAGGGCAAAGGTCACGCGGCCTTTGGACAGGCCGTGGGTGGCCTTGCCGCCTTGCTTGAGCTTGAACAGGTTGAGGTGGTTGCGGTACCAGCGGCTCAGGCCATAGAGCACCAGAATCGCAAACACGGCGAACAGCCCGAACCAGGCGATATGGCTTTGGCCGTAAGGAATGATGATTGCCGCCGCCAGCAACGGGCCGAAGGCGCTGCCCGTGTTGCCACCGACCTGGAAGGTCGATTGCGCCAGGCCGTAACGCCCGCCGGAAGCCAGGCGCGCGACGCGCGAGGTTTCCGGGTGGAAGGTCGACGAGCCGACGCCCACCAGGGCCGCCGCCAGCAAAATCGCCGGGAAGGTGCCGACAAACGCCAGCATCAGGATACCGATCAAGGTGCACACCATGCCGGCCGGCAGCAGCCAGGGCTTGGGATGGCGGTCGGTGTGATAGCCGATCCAGGGTTGCAGCAGCGAGGCAGTCAGTTGGAAGGTCAGGGTGATCAGGCCCACCTGGGTGAAGCTCAGCCCGTAGTTGGCCTTGAGCATCGGGTAGATCGAAGGCAGCACGGCCTGGATCAGGTCATTGATCAGGTGGGCCAGGGCGCAGGCGCCGAGGACGCGCATGACCAAGGGGCTCACTTGGGGTGTAGTGGTTGCAGCGGCGGGTGACGCGGTAACGGTCGTCATGCAGGCATTCCATACAGGGCAGCAAACTGAGGTGGCGAGTACTTGAGCCCGTCACCCATTTCTAATTGTTTCAGCGGTTATGCTAAATTCGGTGCCAATGCCTGTCTCACGAAATTCGGGAGGCAACTGTCGCAAAAAGGGCGAAATGATCAAACCACTGAATGAATTTTTGCAGGAAATCGACGCAGGCGACTGGGCTGTGATCAGTTCCGCCACCGATTACCCCGAAAATTGGGTGATCCCCGAGCATAGCCACGAAAAGCACCAGTTACTTTACGCCATCGAGGGCGTGATGGTGGTGCACTCGGCGCACAACCAGTGGACGGTGCCGTCCAATCGTGGCTTCTGGATGCCGTGCGGGCAGGTCCACTCGTTGCGCTGTGTGGGCCCGTTGAAAATGCGCAGTGTGTTTGTGCGCCCCGATGCGTTCCCGAACCTGCCGACCGAGACCAAGGCGGTGAGCGTTTCGCCGTTGCTGAGTGAGCTGATCAAGGCGTCGGTGAGTTTGAAGCCGCCGTATGCCGAGGATTCACGCGATGCGCGGATCATGCACCTGATCCTTGATGAACTGGCGATTCTGCCGGCGTTGCCGCTGTCGCTGCCACAACCGGGCGACCCGCGTATCAACCGGATTTGCCTGGCGCTGCAGCAGGATCCTGGGGATGCCTCGACGGTGGAGGATTGGAGTGGGCGGCTTGAGCTGGACCAGAAGACCATCCAGCGTCTGTTTCGCAAGGAAACCGGCTTGACCTTCGGCCAATGGCGCCAGCAGGCGCGGTTGCTGCTGGCGCTGGAGCGCATTGCGGTGGGGCAGAAGATTATCGATGTCGCCATCGAATTGGGTTACGAGAGCCCGAGCGCCTTTACCAGTATGTTCAAGAAGCAGTTTGGCAAGACGCCGAGTCAGTTTTTCAGGTAGGGCGGCTGGCCATCAACCCCGGCGCTGAGTGCCGCGCAGCCAGGCCTGCCAGCAACGCAGCCAGCCCCAGCGTGGCTGCGCTGAGTTCAAAGGTCGCCTGATATCCGCTGTGGTCGAACGCCAGGCCACCGACAGTGGCACCGGCAGTGATGGCCAATTGAATGATCGCCACCATCAATCCACCGCCGGCCTCGGCATCGTCCGGCAACACGTGCGCCAGCCAGGTCCACCAACCCACCGGCGCGGCGGTCGCCACGAAGCCCCAGCAGCCAAGCAGCACGGCGGTGGTGATCGGCGAGCCGCCGAAGGTCACCAGGGCCACGGCAATCCCCGCCATGATCAATGGAATGGCGATCAGCACAGGGTACAGGCGGTTTTTCAGCACGCGCTCTATCAGCACCGTGCCCGCCAGCCCGGCCAGGCCGAGCACCAACAGCATCAACGAGAGTGTGGCGGTACTGACCCGCGTGACACTTTCCAGAAACGGGCGCAGGTAAGTGAACAGCATGAACTGGCCCATGAAAAAGCCGCTGATGGCGAGCATGCCCTAGGCCACAGGTGCCTGTTTGAACAAGCGCAGCACGTTGCCAGTCCTGGCCTGGCCTTGCACCTTGATCGCGGGCAAGCTGAACAGCAGCCATAGGCCAGCCGCTACCGCCACCGGCACGACGCAGAAAAATGCGCCACGCCAACCGATCAGTGCGCCGAGAAAGCTGCCCAAGGGCGCGGCGATCACCGTTGCCAGTGCGTTGCCGCCATTCACGATCGCCAACGCGCGCGGTATTTGGGCCGTGGGCACCAGGCGCATGGCGGTCGCCGCCGACAGTGACCAGAAGCCGCCAATGGCCACGCCGATCAGCGCGCGACCGAGCATGAACGTCAGGTAGTTCGGCGCCAGCGCTATCACGGTTCCAGACAGGATCATTACGACGATCAATGCCAACAGCAGACGCTTGCGCTCAACCCGCGCAGCGACGGCGGCGATGACCAGGCTGGTAAACAGGGCGAACAGACCGGACACCGAGATGCCTTGGCCGGCCTGACCTTCGGAAATCTGCAGGTCTGTGGCCAACGGCGTCAGCAGGCTTACCGGCATGAACTCGGAGGCCACCAGTGCGAACGCCGCCAACGACATCGCGAACACTGCGGCCCAGCTATGCATCTGTGATTTATCGGACATTATTTCAACTGGCCTTTGAAGAAAGTGGCGAGTCTGTCGAAAGGGATCAGATCGACCCGGTCGTAAAGATCGACATGGCCTGCGCCGGGGATGATCACCAGTTCCTTGGGCTCGGCCGCCCGTTGGTAGGCGTCTTCACTGAACTCACGTGAGTGCGCGTCGGCGCCGGCGATCAATAACAGCGGGCGAGGGGAGAGCGCCTCGATATCGTTGAAGGGGTAGAAGTTCAGGAACTTCACATTACTGGTCAGGGTCGGCCGCGTGGTGGTTTGCGGCGAGGCGCCGACGGGTGTGAATTCGCCGCGCGCCGTGCGGTAGAAATCGTAGAACTCATCACCCACCGCATCGCCGGTAAGCGTGGCTGGCGTGCCGCCGGTGTAGACGGTCTCGCCGCCCTGGAATTCCACATAGCGCTGGTTGGCGGCCTGGCGCAGCAGTTGCTGACGTTGCGCCGGCGTTACACTATGTTTGAGGCCATTGCGGTTGGCCGCACCCATGTCGTACATGCTCACGGTTGCGATGGCCTTCAAGCGTGGGTCGATCTTCGCGGCGGCGATGGCGAAGCTGCCGCTGCCGCAAATACCGATCACACCGATGCGCTCGCGATCGACCTGCGGGCGGGTGCCGAGGAAATCCACGGCGGCGCTGAAGTCCTCGACGTAGAGGTCGGGCAGCACCGCATTGCGTGGTGAGCCTGCGCTGTCGCCCCAGAATGACAAGTCCAGAGACAAGGTGACGAAGCCTTGTTCAGCCATTTTGGTGGCGTAGAGGTCTGCGCTCTGCTCTTTGACGGCGCCCATCGGGTGCCCCACCACCAGGGCTGCGCTTTTTGCGCCGGGGGCGAGGTTTTTCGGCATGAACAAATGGCCCGCGACCGCCATGCCGTATTGGTTGTTGAAGGTGACGTTTTGCACCGTCACTTTGTCGCTTTTGTAGAAGTTGTCAGCACCGTTGGACATATCGGCTCCCAATAAAGAAAAAGACGTCAGCAGCACGCTCAGGGCGAGCAAAAGGCTTTTCATGGCGTGATCCCGGATGAGGTCGGTCCGCACATTTTCCCGGCATGGGCCGGCGTTCTGTAGTGCGTTCCAGTGGATTACTTGCCTGATCCTCTGAGTCTTGTGGGTTGTCGGCGACACTTGCCTGCGGTGCGCGGTACAGTTCGGTCACGCGTTAAAAGAGCCTTTTATGACGACTAATCAATTGCCCCTGGACACCTTGATCCAAGCGATCAACGCGCAGGTCGCGGCGCCCGGCGACTACCCCATGCCAGTCCCGGGCCTGGGCTTTTATCGGCGTGAGCAGCCGGCAGCGCCGGTGGTGTGCATGGTCGAGCCGTGTGTCGTGCTGGTGGTTCAGGGTGAAAAACAACTGTGGGTTGGCGGTGAAGGCTACCCCTATGACCCGACGCGGTTTTTGCTGACGTCTCTGGATATCCCGGCCAACTCCGAAGTGCTCGTCGCCAGCCCGACACGGCCCTGCCTGGGCCTGACCTTCAAACTGGACCTGCGCATCCTCGCCGAGCTGATCGCCCAGAGTGAGTTGCCGCCCACTCGGGAGCGGGCGGTGATGAAAGGGGTGGGAATCGGCACGGTCACCGAAGGCATGCTGGCGGCGTTCGCGCGCTTGGTCGCTTTGCTGGACGAGCCCGAGGCGATACCGGTACTCGCGCCGTTGATTCAGCGTGAAATCCACTACCGGCTGTTAAAGACCGACCAGGCCGGGCGCCTGCGCCGGATCTGCGCCGTTGACGGGCAGGGCTATCGGATCGCCAAGGCGATCGATTGGCTGAAGCTCAATTACACCGTGCCGTTGCGGGTGGAGGAGTTGGCCGCGCGGGTGCAGATGAGCGCAGCCACCTTTCACCATCACTTTCGCCACCTGACGGCGATGAGCCCTCTGCAGTATCAGAAATGGCTGCGTTTGAATGAGGCGCGGCGCTTGATGCTCAATGAACATCAAGACGTGTCCAGTGCGGCGTTCAAGGTGGGTTATGAAAGCCCCTCACAGTTCAGTCGCGAGTACAGCCGGCTGTTCGGTGTACCGCCCAAGCGCGACATGGCCGCCTTGCGCGGCAAGCTCACTGATCAACCGAGCTCAGGTTAGCGAAAAAAATACAGCCGATCAGCCGCGCAAACAGGCTCAGGGTTTCCGGCAGATTGGGGTCTTCAAACAGCATCGCTCGCGAATCCAGTGCGCACAACGCGCCGAACAGGCGGCCATCGGGCAGGAAGATCGGCGCACCGGCGTAGCTTTCGATGGCGAACTGCTTGACCACCGGGCGCGCGGCGAAGCGGCCGTTGTGGCTGATCTGCGGGATGAACAGGGTCTGCGGGTTGATGCAGAACTCACTGCACAACGTGGTTTCGAGGTCGAGCACGTCGTCGACGTGGATGCCCATGTCGGCCGTGTCATGCACCGAGCACACGACCCACTCAAGGTCGGTGAATTTGGCGATGCCGGCAAAGCGCATGCCGGTCAGTCGGGTGACCAGTTGCAGGATGCTGGTGGTGGCTTCTATTTCGGCGATGGCAGCGCGTTCGTCGGCGCTGAGTAGCGAATGTGCTGCGGTGACGCTTGGAACCATGTTCAGGCACTCCAAAGGCATGGCGGCAGGGGCCGCCACACCGGGTCAGTAGTCAGTTGATGCGTGGGTGCTGCTGCACCAGGTTCTGGCGCTTGGCTTCCAGTTCGGCAATCTGAGTGTCGATGTCTTCGATCTTCTGCTCGATATTGTCGTGGTGCTCTTGCAGTATTTCCTTGGCTTCTGCCATGTCCGAGGCCGCAGGCGCGGCGCCGCGCAGGGGCTTGTTGGCGGTCTCCTTCATGGTCAGGCCGGTGATCAGGCCGACCACGGCAAACACCATCAGGTAGTAGGCGGGCATGTACAGGTCGTTGGTGCTTTCCACCAGCCAGGCCACTGCGGTGGGGGTGACACCGGCGATCAGTACCGAGACGTTGAAGGCACTGGCCAGCGCGCTGTAGCGCAGGTGCGTGGGGAACATCGCCGGCAGGGTCGAGGCCATTACGCCAATGAAGAAGTTGAGGACCACCGCCAGGATCAACAGGCCGGCGAAGATCAGGCCGATCTTGCCGCTGGTGATCAGCATGAACGCCGGAATGGACAGGAACAGGAGGCCCACGCTGCCGGCGATGATGAAGGGCTTGCGGCCAATCTTGTCACTCACAAAACCAATGAACGGCTGCACAAACAGCATGCCGACCATGATCGCGATGATGATCAGCACACCGCTGTTTTCTTTGTAATGCAGGTTATGCGACAGGTAGCTGGGCATATAGGTGAGCAGCATGTAGTACGTCACGTTGGTGGCCGCGACGATACCGATGCAGGTCAGCAGGCTGCGCCAGTGCTGGGTGGCGACTTCCTTGAAGGAGACTTTGGGGCCGTGGGTCAGGCCTTGGCGGTCGCCTTGTTCGAGCTTGTCCATGTGCTGCTGGAAGGCCGGGGTTTCTTCCAGCGCGTGACGCAGGTAGAGGCCGATGATGCCCAGCGGCAGGGCCAGGAAGAACGGCAGGCGCCAGCCCCAGGCCTCGAAGTCGGCTTCACCGAGGATTGTCGAGATCAGCACCACGACGCCGGCACCGAGCACGAAGCCTGCGATGGAGCCGAAGTCCAGCCAGCTGCCGAGGAACCCGCGTTTACGGTCCGGCGCGTATTCGGCGACAAAGATCGACGCGCCGGTGTATTCACCGCCCACCGAGAAGCCCTGGGCCATTTTGCACAACAGCAGCAGGATCGGCGCCCAGATGCCTATCGAGGCGTAGCCGGGGATCAGGCCGATGGCGAAGGTGCTCAGGGACATGATCACAATGGTGGCGGCCAATACTTTCTGCCGCCCGTACTTGTCGCCCAGGGCACCGAAGAACAGGCCGCCCAGCGGGCGAATCAGGAAGGGTACGGAGAAGGTGCCCAAGGCAGCGATCATTTGTACGCTGGGCGAGGCGTCGGGGAAGAACACCTTGCCGAGCACGTAGGCGACGAACCCGTAGACACCAAAGTCGAACCACTCCATGGCATTACCCAGTGCGGCAGCGGTGATCGCCTTGCGCACCTTGGTATCGTCGACGATGGTGATGTCTTTCAAACCAATGGGTTTGACGCTTTTCTTACGTAATTTCATGCGGGTCACTCTAAAACTGAACAGGGGAGGTGCCATCGTTGCGATGGCACCGCTCTGTCACTTCAGATACAAGCCGACACCAAATAATTCACCGCTATTTGCGTTTTTTTGCTGATGGGTTGAACTTTATGGCTTCAAGAAGGAATTGTGCACATGCCTGACACCTCCTCACGGCTGATCTATCGCAAGCCAGAAGCCAACGATGTGCAGCGATTATTCGCAATCTTCGGTGACCCGCGGACAAACCTGTTCAACCCTGCCGGGCCGATGGCCAACCTGGAGCACGCCCGGCGCGTGCTCAACCACTGGCTGGAGCAATGGGCCACCCAGGGTTATGGCTGGCGGGCGATTGCCTGTAAGGCACAGCCCGCACACCTCATCGGTTTTGGCGGCATCGCGCCGCTTAATTACCTGACCGAGCGGCGCATCAACTTGGGTTATCGCTTCGCGGTGGAGGCGTGGGGGCAGGGCTACGCCACCGAGCTGGGTCGGGATGCGCTGGCGCTGGCCTTCCAGACACTGAATCTGCCGGAGGTTTTCGGCCTGGTGCGGCCTGATCACGCGGCTTCGATCCGTGTATTGGAAAAGCTCGGCATGCAGTCCTACGGCCTGCTCGACGATGTACCGGGCAAGGCGCCTAGCCGGGTGTTTAGCATTCGTCGTCCTACAACTGTTTTGCGCTGATTGTTTGCACGCCCGTGTAATACCTGAGTAAACGCCAATCTTTCAGATTGACACCGCCAAGGCGCCCGGCTATAAAAGTCGCAGTTGTACGACGACATATGACGTTACATATGTCCTATCTAACAAAAATAAAAAGTGATGCCATGAATTTGAATGAGCCCATCAACGCCCACCGCGTCGGCCAGGCCGTCGGCAACTATCGCTGGACCATCTGCGCGATGTTGTTCTTTGCCACCACCGTCAATTACCTCGACCGCCAGGTGCTCAGCCTCTTGGCGCCGCAACTGTCGACCCAATTTGGCTGGAGCAACACCGACTACGCCAACATCGCGGCGGTGTTCCAGTTCGTGTATGCGATTTCCATGCTGTTTGCCGGGCGGTTTGTCGACAAGATCGGCACCAAGGCGGCCTATGTGGTGGCCATCGCCATCTGGTCCACCGGCGCGATCATGCATGCGTTCTCGGTGCCGATGGGCGCGGGGATTGCCTCGCTCAGCGCCGCCATCGGCCTGGCGGTGATTCCGGTATCGATTGCCGGCTTTATGCTCTCCCGCGCGGTGCTGGCGATTGGCGAGGCGGGTAACTTCCCGATTGCGATCAAGGCCACTGCCGAATATTTCCCAAAGAAAGAACGCTCCCTGGCCACCGGCATCTTCAACTCCGGCGCCAACGTGGGGGCGATCCTGGCGCCGATCTGTGTGCCGCTGATTGCCGGCATGTGGGGCTGGGAAGCCGCGTTTATCGTGATCGGCATGCTCGGGTTTGTGTGGGTAGCGGTGTGGTCGATGCTCTATGAGAAACCGGAGCAGCAAAAGCGTTTGTCCGCCGAAGAACTGGCCTACATCCGCAGTGACCAGACCGTACAGCCTTTCGCGCCTGAGCCTGTAGGGGCGACGCCGAAAAAAGTCTCGTGGTTCAAGCTGCTGACCTACCGCCAGACCTGGGCCTTCGCCTTCGGCAAGTTCATGACGGACGGCGTGTGGTGGTTCTTTCTGTTCTGGCTGCCCACTTACCTGTCGGCGCAATACAACATGAAAGGCGCGGATATCGTGATGCCGTTGGCCGTGCTGTACAGCATGACCATGGTCGGCAGTATCGGCGGCGGCTGGTTCCCCAGCTACTTCATGGCGCGTGGCGATGCCCCGTATGACGGCCGCATGAAAGCCATGCTGGTGATCGCGCTGTTCCCACTGGTGGTGTTGCTGGCGCAACCGTTCGGTTACCTCGGGTTCTGGGTGCCGGTGTTGCTGATCGGCGTGGGCGCCTCGGCGCACCAGGCGTGGTCGTGCAACATTTTCACTACCGTGTCGGATATGTTCCCGCAAAAAACCGTGGCGTCGGTGGTCGGTATCGGCGGGATGGCGGGTGGCCTGGGCGGTGTGGTGATGACCAAGATCGGTGGCTGGGTGTTCGACTACTACAAGTCCATCAACGACATTCACACCGGCTACATGATCATGTTTGCGATCTGTGCCCTGGCGTACCTGGTGGCGTGGAGCGTGATGAAAGCGCTGGTGCCGCGCCATAAGGAAATCACGGATTTGTGAGTGACCACGGGTAATCGTTAGTTCCTGTGTGGGAGCGGGCTTGCTCGCGAATGCGGTGAATCAGTCAATCCATCGGGTGACTGTCACAACGCCTTCGCGGGCAAGCCCGCTCCCACATTTGCTGTAGCGGGTTACTGATTGCGCGTCACCCGCCAAACGGTGTTGGCCAGGTCATCGGCAATGATCAGCGCACCTTTGGGGTCCACCGTCACGCCCACCGGGCGGCCACGGGTCTTGCCGTCATCGCCGCGAAAGCCGGTGGCGAAATCAATCGGTTCGCCCGCCGGCTTGCCGTTGCTGAACGGCACAAAGATCACCTTGTAGCCCACCGGGTTGTCGCGGTTCCAGCTGCCGTGTTCGCCGACAAACACGCCGTCGGCAAATTGTTCACCCATGGCCGGGATCGAAAAATCCACGCCGAGCGCGGCAACGTGGGAGCCCAGGCTGTAATCCGGCTTGATCGCGGCTGCGACTTTCATCGGGTTCTGCGGTTGCGCGCGCGGGTCGACGTTCTGGCCCCAGTAGCTGTAGGGCCAGCCGTAAAAGGCGCCTTCGCGCACCGAGGTGAGGTAGTCCGGCACCAGGTCGGGGCCGAGTTCATCGCGTTCGTTGACCACCGTCCACAACTGCCCCGAGCCCGGCTGAATGGTCAGTGCGGTCGGGTTGCGCAGGCCGGTGGCGTAGGGCTTGTGTGCGCCGGTGGCCGCGTCGATCTGCCAGACCATGGCGCGGTCGATTTCCACTTCCATGCCGCGCTCGGTGATGTTGCTGTTGGAGCCGATGCCCACATAGAGCTGGCGCCCGTCTTCGCTGACGGCCAGGGATTTGGTCCAGTGATGGTTGATCTGCGCCGGCAGGTCGGTGATTTTGGCAGGCGGGCCGCTGGCTTTGGTTTGGCCGTCGGCATAGTCGAAGCGCACCAGGGCATCCTGGTTGGCCACGTACAGCTTGCCGTCGGCGAAAGCCAGGCCGTAGGGCGCGTTGAGGTTGTCGGCAAACACGGTTTTGAGTTCGTAGTTGCCGTCACCGTCGGCATCGCGCAGCAACGTGATGCGGTTACCGCTCTTGACCTTGGTGTTGCCCTGAGCCTTGATCACGCTGGCGATCACGTCCTTGGGCTTGAGCTTGGCCGCACTGCCGCCACGGCCTTCGGCAACGAGGATATCGCCGTTGGGCAGCACCAGGGTTTGTCGTGGGATGGCCAGATCGGTGGCGATAGCGGTGACGCTGTAGCCTTGCGGCACTGTGGGTTTTTGCTCGCCCCAGGGTGTCGGTTCGGCAATCTTCATGCTCGGCAGCAGGCTGCTCTGTTGCGCGGGCAGTTTGGGGTCGGGGCCGCGTGCCTGGGTCTTGTCGCCGGCGTCGCCACAGGCGCTCAGCAGCAGGGCTGCGCTCAGTAAGGTCAGCGTATGGAGTGGGTTCATTTGGCAGCTCCCGAGCGCAGGTTGGTCAGGCCGATCCACGTGGCAACGATCGCCAGGACCGTCACGATCACCGACAGCACCAGGCCCACAGGCATCATGGCGTAGGCGTCCTTGGCATGCTGAAATGCGTTGACCAGCCCGAGTACCCAGGTGATCAGCAACAGCAGGAAGTACACGGCGGGGCGTCCGGCTTTATGCTCGGCGCGCACCAGGTTGACCAGCGCGAACAACAATGCAAAGCCACAAAACACCAAGGCTCCGGCGATCAGCCAGGAGGCGAAGTTGGCCCATTGGATCTGATAGGTCTGGCCGTAGGCGATGTCACTGAGCAACGCGCCCAGAAACAACGGCACGGTGCCGGCCAACAGGGTCGAATGCAGCGGGCCAGGCCTGACGAGTGGGTAGGCGGGAAGGGTGGTCATGGGGTCGCGGCTCCTTGTTTTATCCAACGCCCCGGGGCGGGGCAGCGCATAGGGAAGGAGCCTGGAGCCTGGCGGATAGTTCAGCGTAATTCGTGTCGAAATATTATTTGAGGGTTTGACCGGGGCTTAACGGGTCCACACATAGCGCACCTCTTCCAGCGTCACGCCACCGCGCACCAGCGTGCGACGGCTGCCGGGTTCTTCAGTGCCGCCAAGGCGTGTATAGAAACGAACGGCTCTTTGGTTTGCGGCTAAAACCCATAAAGAAATGCGTTTATAACCCTGTTCAACCAAACGTTGGAAACCCGCCTGCCACAGTTGCGCGCCGATGCCCTGGCCCCAATAGTCCGCCAACACGTAGATAGCCATGACCTCTCCCGATGCGACCTCGGGCGTGTCCGTATCCCGGCAAAGGCCCAGCGACAGCCAACCGATAACGTTGCCATCCACTTCGGCGACTAAAGTGTTCGCGTCCTGGCTTTCAATCAAACGTGCCCAGTGTGCCTCCTTCTGCGGAAGTGTCGTCGTCAGCGAGGCTAGAAAATCCTCCGGCATCAGGTCCACATAAGCCTGTTGCCAACTGCGCACATGCACCTGAGCGATGTGCTTGGCGTCCTTGAGCAATGCATCACGAATCATAACCATCCCTTGTCGGTAATTTATCGAAACCAGGGTGCCCATTCACTGTTACAGAATAGGTTCTCAGTATGCAGAGCCTTGAAAACTGGCATGCTTCAGGGCCTGACAAAAGGAACCCTGTCCATGCCAACCCTGCACCTGCTGTGCGGCAAGATCGCCTCCGGCAAATCCACCCTGGCCAACACTTTGGCCGCTGAACACGCCGCCATCCTGTTGAGCGAAGACCATTGGCTCGCCACACTTTACCCCGGCGAAGTCCGCTCGATTGCCGATTACGTGAGCTGCGCCCAGCGTATTCGGGGTGTGCTTGGGCCGTTGGTGATCAACGTGCTGCAAGCGGGCATCAACGTGGTGTTGGACTTCCCGGCCAATACGCTGGCTAATCGCGAGTGGCTGCTGAGTTTGGCCCAGGCGGCGCAAGCGCCGCACTGCCTGCACTATGTGGAGCTGGATGACGCCACCTGCCGCAGCCGTTTGCATGCGCGCAATGCCCAGGGCGAGCATGATTTCGCCGCCACCGACGCCGAGTTTGACCTGATCACCCGCCATTTCTGTGTACCGAGTGAAGCCGAAGGCCTGGTGATCGAGGTGCATCACCCATGAGTACGGTGACCGGTGTGGATGCCCAGGGCTGTGTGCTGACGCTCGACAATGCCGCCTTCCAGCCTGAGTTTGAGTCGCTGCTGGCGGATGTCTGCGCCAGTCTCTCCCAGTCTGGGCTGGACGGCATTTATGTGTATGGCAGTGTCGCCAGGGGCGAAGCAAGCCCCGGCGAATCGGACCTGGACCTTAGCCTGATTCTGCTCGAGCCGCCGGATGCATCGGTATTGGCCCACCTGCAAGCGCTGCGCCAGAGCCTGGAGCAACGCCACCCGGAGGTCACCAAGATCGACTTCGATATCGGCCACCGCGCCGAAGTGCTGGCGCCTGAAAACGCAAATAAATGGGGTTTCTGGCTCAAGCATCATTGCCGTTGTGTGTGGGGCGAGGATCTTTCGCTGCGCTTTGAACGCTTCCAGCCTTCGCGCGAAATCGCCCTGGCGTTGAATGGTGATTTTGAATCCGCGCTGAGCGGCTATCTCAACCTCATCCATCAGGCCAATACTTCAACCGAACGCCTGCGGCTGCAGCGCGAAGCGGCGCGCAAGCTGATTCGAGTGACCAACATACTGCGCGCGCCCGACGCGCCCTGGCCGTACACCCTCGAAGAGCACGTTGCCTTGTTCGTACAGCACCACCCCGCGATGCGCATCCAGATCGCGTATTTCCTGTTCGAGGCGCGCAACCCAAGTGCCGAGGGCGAGCCCTTCAGCGTGCGACTGCAAACCTTTATCGCGTGGATGGTTTCACAGCAGATATAGACGGCAGGCATAGGCAGGTAATGTGGCACTCAGGCTCACTTTACCTACGCTGCGCACATCAGGATTTAAAGCGCCCCACCAGGCCATTCAGCTCCTGCGACAGGCTCGATAACCGCCCCGAATCATCCTGCGCAGCATTGGCCAGGCTCTCCACCAACCTTGCCTCGTCATAGATCTGCTGGATATGCCGGTTGATCTCTTCGGCCACGCTGTGTTGTTCCTCGGCGGCGGCGGAAATCTGCAGGTTCTGGTCGCGGATCTCGTTCACCGACAACTGGATGCCCTCGAAGCTGTCCCGCGCGTTTTCGATGGACGACACGCTGGCGCGGGACAGGTCCAGGCAACTGCTCATCTTCTGGGTGACTTCTTCGGTCTTGCTGCCGAGGGTGCCGAGCAGTTGCTCGATCTCGCCGGTGGAGTCGGAGGTGCGCTTGGCCAGTGCGCGCACTTCGTCGGCCACCACGGCAAAACCACGGCCCTGATCGCCGGCGCGGGCGGCTTCGATGGCGGCGTTGAGGGCCAGCAGGTTGGTCTGTTCGGCGATGGCGCGAATGGTGCCGAGGATCTGGTTGATGCTGCGGCTGCCGGCTTCCAGCTCGACCATGGCCTGGGAAGACTCGGTCAGGCGGCGGCCCAGGCGGTTGACGTTATCGGTGGTGACTTCGATCTGCTGTTTACCTTCGGCCACACGGCGATGGCCGTTCTCGGCCGACTCCGCTGCGCCGCTGCACGAGCGCGCCACCTCGTTGGCGGTGGCGACCATTTCGTTGAACGCGGTAGACACCAATTCCACTGCCTCACGCTGGCGCCCGGCGGCTTCGTTCATGTTGTGCGCCACTTCACTGTTGACCCGTGACGCGTCCTGAAGATTGGTGGAGGCCGCGCCAATATGCTGGATCAGCTGACGGATTGCGGCGAGGAATTTATTGAACCAGCCCGCCAGCTCGGCGGTTTCATCCTTGCCCTGTACTTGCAGCTCATGACGCAAATCGCCTTCACCCTGGGCGATGGACTGCAAGCCGGTGCTGACCTGGCCGATCGGTTTGACGATCACCTTGGAAAACGCCGCGGCGATCAGTCCGAAGATCAGCACCAGCACGGCCACAATTGCCGTGGTCAGGTAGGTCATGCGCGTCGCCGCCGCCATGACTTCGTTGTATTCGATCAGCCCCACATACCGCCAGCCCAGGCCCGGCGAGGTCCACACGTTGGCCATGTAGCGCACACCGTCGATGACCACCTCGGTTGAGCCCTGGGGCGTTTCGGCCAGGTGCGCATACGGCGCGCCCAGGTCCTTGAGCGGCTTGAAGTTGTGTGCGGCGTTGCGCGGGTCGACCAGCACCACGCCGTCCTCGATCAACATCACGTAGCCGCTTTCACCCAGCTTGATGCTCTTGAGCAATTCGGTGAGGTTCTTCAGCGACACGCTGACCACGAACACACCCTTGGCCTTGCCGCTGCTATCGAGCAGCGCACGTGCGGTGCCCACCAGCGCCACATCATCCTTGTCATAGTAGTAAGCGGGCGTGCGCACGGTCTTGTTGGGGCTGGCCATGGCGGCCTTGTACCAGGGGCGGGTGCGCGGGTCGTACTTGGCCAGTTGGGGGTCATCGGGCCATTTGGCGTAGGTGCCGTCTTCAAGGCCGATGGACAGAATCGCAGCGGAAGGGTGGGTGGCGCCGAAACGGGCAAACTGGTCGATTACCTGCTGCGCCTGGGCGGGCATTGGCTGGCTCGCGGCGTTTGCAGGTTGATAATCCTTTAGAGTGTTCACGGAAGTGTATACAGGATCAGCGGACATTTGATCGACGTTCTGCAAGGTGCCGTCGAAGAATTGCCGGATATTGCCATCGATCTGACGTATTTCGCGGGTGCTGCCATCAATAAACTGATCGACCGCTTGAGTCCGCGTGTTCATGACGGAGATGACCGCAACCAGGCTGACCGGAATAAAGGCGACAGAGACGAACGCGAGCACGAGCTTGTTTTTTATTTTCATCGAGACGACCATCGGGCGAAGAGGCGATTTGATATCACTGACTGTTTCGGCCTGAGGGTTATAAAGCTTTAGCTTTATTTTGTGTACAACAAAAAATGTTTTTGTCCTGAAAAGTTAACTTGCCCAAGTATGGCGGCTCGCCAGGTTGAAACTGTTGAGCCCCGTGGTGTTTTCACCGTTAAGATGCCTTCGATATTTCTCATTAGGGACGAGGCATGCCGCTGATCACGGAACGTGTAGCACTGGCCCGCAACGGCGCCAACGATAAGGTTATTTGCCGCATGGCCTCAGGCTGGGCGGTGATGGGCGATGTGCAGTTCTTGCCGGGCTATTGTTTGTTGTTGCCCGACCCGGTGGTTGCCAGCCTCAACGATCTGAACGCCGAGGCGCGTGCAACCTACCTGCTCGATATGGCGCGCCTTGGCGATGCCGTGCTGGCGGCTACCGGAGCTCTGCGCATGAACTACGAGATTCTGGGCAACTCGGAACCGGAGCTGCATTGCCATATTTTCCCGCGTTACGCCTCGGAGCCGGAGGGCAAACGCAAGATGCCGGTGTGGTTCTACGACTGGAAAACCGCGCCACCTTACGCTGAAGATCAACATGGTGAGTTGCGCAACACGATCGCGCAATTACTCAAATCCGCCATGGAAGCTGGATGATGCAAAGAAATAATCTGGTCCCGGAATTGATGGTGACCGACCTGAACCGCAGCCTTGAGTTCTGGGTCGGTTGTCTGGGGTTCACGGTGGCTTATCAACGCCTGGAAGACGGCTTCGCGTATCTTGACCTGGACGGCGCCCAGGTGATGCTTGAGCAAGTCGACCCACGCGCCAATCAATGGCTCACGGCGGCGTTGGAACGCCCGTTTGGGCGCGGCATGAACCTGCAGATTGATGTCGTGGCGGTGCTTCCAGTCATTCAACGGCTGGAGAGGGCGGCACACCCGCTGTTCAAGGCCAGCAAAGACGTGTGGTACCGGGCGGGCGAAGTCGAGGTCGGGCAGCGCGAGTTTCTGGTACAGGACCCGGATGGTTATCTGGTCAGGCTGGTGGAGCGTCTAGGCGAAAGGGCTCCTGCCCATGCGTGAACGTCAAGCCGCGCGGCTGCTGGTGATCAGCCCTGCGCGAAAAGTGCTGCTGTTTCGGTTCGTCCACAAGAAAGGAGCGCTGGCCGGCAGGAATTACTGGGCGACACCCGGCGGCGGCGTCGAAGCCGGGGAGAGCTTCCACACGGCGGCGATCCGTGAGCTGCGCGAAGAGACCGGCATTGTGGTCAGTGACGTGCAAGCGCCGGTAGCAGACCGCCGATTTGAGCTGATGCTGCCCAGTGGCGAAACAGTGTTGGCCATTGAACAGTACTTTGTTGTTCCGGCGAAAAACGAGCGCCTTTCGCGAGACGAATGGACGGCGCAGGAAGCCCAGGTCATGGCGGATCATCATTGGTGGTCGATTGAGGAGCTGCGATCGACGGCAGACACCGTATGGCCAGAAGGGCTTGTCGACATGCTCGCCCAGGCAGGCGTTTTTTAAAGCATGGCGAGGATATTGGCGGTGCCTGTGACCCTGGCGTAATCCATCGCCAGGTTGCTCAGCGACAGTGCATGCACATCCTCGGCAGGCCAGAGGCGGCCTGACAAATCGGTTTGATCAAAGGTGTAGCAGGCATTCGCCGCCACGGTGACCTCAAAACCCAGGTTGCCGCCGGAGCGCGCCGTAGACTCGACAGAGTTGTTGGTGATCACCCCAACGATCACCAATTGCCGGATCCCACGCCCATGCAGCCAGCGCTCCAGGCCGGAGGCGGCGAACGCATCCGGGACGTTTTTTTCCACCACGTGCTCATGCATGAGCGGCGCCAGTGCCGGCTGGAACTCACAGCCCGGTTGGCCCGGCCAAAACACCGAGCCCTGGCTGCGGGACATATGCCTTACATGCACCACGGGGCGATTGGATTGCCGCCAGGCACGCAGCAGGTGTTGTATCTGCGCCTCGGCGTCGGGGTTATTTCGGCGCCCCAGCTTGGGATCGTGCATGCCTTGCTGCATGTCGATGATCACCAATGCGGCGTTTGTGGCTAACGGTTCCATGGCACATCCTTTGGCTGGGTCAGGGGCGAAACATAGCAGCGATTGGGCGTGCTTAAACAGGGCTGTTGTTCGAAGCTCATTTGCATGATGCACATCGATCCAAAGTGGGACCTGGCTTGCCTGCGGTAGCGGTCTATCCGTGCATGCATCGGTGACTGATCCACCGCTATCGCAGGCAAGCCAGCTCCCACAGTCGCCGATGCGCCCATCGAGCGCTGTTGCCTTCAATCGCCATGTGAACCTTGCGCTACGGCTTTGTTAAACAATCAGGGCCGATTGAGTGCATTCACATAAGCGCTGAACATGGCGGCCATGCCATCGGCGTACACCTCGATCTCGGCAGCGGTGCGCGGGCTGGAGGAAAAGTCCTTGCCCACGCAACCCAGCGTGCTGCGGATCAGGTCGCACGCCAGTGCGCGGGTTGCGTCGGGCACCTCGGGCAGCAACTCGAGCATGAAGGTCTCGAAGGCCTGTCGGCCGGCTGCGCGCACTTGCACCGCCTGCGGCGCATCGCGGTACAGCGGCGCCGCGTCTTGCAGCGCACCACGCATCAGCGCCTCTTCGCATTCGGACTGGATAAATGCATGCACCAGGGTGCGCAGGCGGGTCAGCGGCGCTACGGCGGTTTTTTCGAGGATGTCGCGCAGCAGTTGGGTGGTCTGCTGCCACTCATCGCTCTGCAATCGAAACAGGATCGAGGCCTTGTTGGGGAAATATTGATACACCGAGCCGACACTCACGCCGGCTTTTTCCGCGACCCGCGCGGTGGTGAAACGCGTAGCGCCTTCCTTGGCCAAAACCTGAATAGCGGCTTCGAGAATCGCCGCCACCAGCTCGGTGGAACGTGCCTGTTGTGGCTGTTTGCGCGAGGCAATACGGGGCGTCTGGCGGGTGGTCATTTCGGGTTCCGAGCGCTGGGCGAACGCGAATAGCGAAGGCGATGAATCCCTCGCATACTTTTAATGCGACGAATTAGTCGCATCTTAGTCCCCATCCAACGGAAATCAATCATGACCACCCTGAGCACCCTGACCACCGCGCCTCTTGCCGCCTTGATCGAACGCCTCTACGCCCAAGCCAATGCGGCGACCAGCCCGATCATTGACACTGTGTCGCCGCAAGAACGCAACCGCCTGATGCACAGCAAAACCGAATACCTAAAGCTTTATACGATGCTCAAGGACCTGTGGCTGCCCGTCTCGCGTGACACCGGCAACCTGCTCTATATGCTGGCCCGCAGCAGCCGTGCAAAAGCCATTGTCGAGTTCGGCACCTCGTTTGGGTTGTCCTCCTTGCTCCTGGCTGCCGCACTGCGTGACAACGGCGGCGGCGTGTTGATCGGCAGCGAATTCGAACCGTCAAAGATCGCCCTGGCCCGTGAGCATTTCATTGAAGGCGGCGTCAGCGACCTGATCGAAGTGCGTGAAGGCGATGCCCTGGTTTCACTGGCGACAAACCTGCCGCCATCGGTCGACCTGCTGCTGCTTGATGGCGCCAAGTCGCTGTATGGCGACGTGTTGAACCTGGTGGAACAGCACCTGCGGCCGGGCGCGCTGGTGGTAGCTGACAACACCAACTACTGCCCTGAATACCTGGCGCACGTGCGCGAGCCTGGGAATGGCTACCTGTCGGTGCCGTTTGCCGATGACATCGAACTGTCGATCCGCCTCGGCTGAACGGGCACCGATCGGCAGCCCGTTCGCAAAACCCTGAGACTTCCCGGCGAAAATCTTCATAATGGCGGCCAATTTGTTTAGCTCGTTATTCTGGTGTGCCCGCATGGAAATTAAGGTCAACTTTCTCGATAACCTTCGGCTTGAAGCCAAGTTCGATGACTTCACGGTGATTGCCGACCAGCCGATTCGCTACAAAGGCGACGGTTCGGCTCCGGGTCCGTTCGATTACTTCCTGGCTTCGTCGGCGTTGTGCGCGGCGTACTTTGTGAAGCTGTACTGCGCAACACGCAATATTCCAACCGAGAATATTCGCCTGTCGCAGAACAACATCGTTGACCCGGAAAACCGCTACAACCAGATCTTCAAGATCCAGGTCGAGTTGCCGGCGGACATTTCCGACAAGGACCGCCAGGGCATCCTGCGTTCCATCGACCGTTGCACGGTAAAGAAAGTGGTGCAGGCCGGGCCGGAATTTGTCATCGAAGAAGTGGAAAACCTCGACGCAGATGCCCAGGCGTTGTTGATGCCCCATTCCACCTCCGAGGCAGGCACCTACATCGCCGGCAAGGACCTGCCGCTGGAGCAGACCATCGCCAACATGTCCGGCATTCTCGCCGGCCTGGGCATGAAGATTGAAATCGCCTCGTGGCGCAATATCGTGCCCAACGTGTGGTCGCTGCATATCCGCGATGCGCACTCGCCGATGTGTTTCACCAACGGCAAGGGCGCGACCAAGGAAGGCGCACTGGCGTCGGCGTTGGGCGAGTTTATCGAGCGACTGAACTGCAACTTCTTCTACAACGACCAGTTCTGGGGTGAGGAGCTGGCCAACGCGCCGTTCGTGCATTACCCGGACGAGCGCTGGTTCCAGCCTGGGCCCAAGGATGAGCTGCCGAGTGAAATCCTCGATGCCTATTGCCTGAAGGTCTACAACCGTGAGGGCGAGCTGCGTGGCTCGCACTTGTTCGACACCAACTCGGGCAATGAACAACGCGGGATCGTTTCACTGCCGTTCGTGCGCCAGTCCGACGGCGAGGTGGTGTATTTCCCGTCCAACCTGATCGAAAACCTTTACCTCAGCAACGGCATGAGCGCGGGCAACACCTTGGCTGAAGCCCAAGTGCAGTGCCTGTCGGAGATTTTCGAGCGTGCGGTGAAACGCGAGATCATCGAAGGCGAGTTCGCCTTGCCGGATGTGCCCGCAGAGGTGCTGGCCAAATACCCCGGCATTGTCGCGGGGATCGAAGGCCTTGAGGCCCAGGGTTTCCCGGTACTGGTCAAGGACGCGTCCCTGGGCGGCGAGTTCCCGGTGATGTGCGTCACCCTGATGAACCCGCGCACCGGCGGCGTATTCGCCTCGTTCGGCGCGCACCCGAGCATGGAAGTGGCGCTGGAACGCAGCCTCACCGAACTTCTGCAGGGCCGCAGTTTTGAGGGCTTGAATGACCTGCCGCAGCCAACCTTTGAAGGCCAGGCGGTGACCGAGCCAAACAACTTTGTCGAGCACTTTATTGATTCGAGCGGCGTGGTGTCGTGGCGTTTCTTCAGTGCGCAGTCGGACTATGAGTTTGTCGAGTGGGACTTCTCGGGCGAAGGTGAAAACTCCAACGCCGAAGAAGCCGCTACCCTGTTCGGTATTCTCGAAGGCATGGGTAAAGAGTCCTACATGGCGGTGTACGAACACCTCGGCGCTACAGCTTGCCGGATCCTGGTGCCGGACTACTCGGAAATTTACCCGGTGGACGACTTGATTTGGGACAACACCAACAAGGCGTTGTTTTTCCGTGCCGATATCCTCAACCTGCACAGCCTTGACGAGGAGGCGCTGCAGGCGTTGGTCGAGCGTCTGATCGAAAGCGAGCTGGACGATTACACCGACATCACCACCTTGATCGGCATTGAGTTCGACGACAACACGGCCTGGGGCCAGTTGACCATCCTGGAGTTGAAACTGCTAATCTTCCTGGCCTTGCAGCAATATGAGGAGGCCAAGGAGTGCGTGGAGATGTTCCTGCAATACAACGACAACACCGCTGAACGCGGCCTGTTCTACCAGGCG
The DNA here is from genome assembly GCF_002742515.1 of Pseudomonas sp. 2822-15. NCBI lineage: Bacteria > Pseudomonadati > Pseudomonadota > Gammaproteobacteria > Pseudomonadales > Pseudomonadaceae > Pseudomonas > Pseudomonas sp. 2822-15. The sequence goes on from NZ_LJRY01000208.1 coordinate 43,067, forward strand.
ATGAATGCGGTGTTGGAGATGCAACTGGACGACGACCTGGAGCTTGCCGATTACGAGGCCAACTTCCGCCGCATGTTCGGTAACGAGCGGATGGATGCGGTGATTGGTTCGGTGGACGGCAGTGTGCGGTTTTATGGCTTGACCCCGACCAGCATGAAGCTGGAAGGGCTGGATCGGCATTTGCGCTTGATCGAGAGCTATAAGAAGCTGCACTCGGCACGGGCCAACGTCACCTCGGCCTGACTGATCGTTGACTGATCGTTCCCACGCTCCGCGTGGGAATGCATCCTGTGACGCTCCGCGTCACCAAGGCAACAGCGGGACGCGGAGCGTCCCATGCGGCATTCCCACGCGGAGCGTGGGAACGATCATGTGGGGTTAGATCAGGGCCAGCGCCTGGGCCAGGTCAGCTCTCAAATCTTCCACCTCCTCAACCCCCACCGACAACCGTACCAACCCATCGCCGATCCCCAACTGCGCCCGCGTCGCCGCCGGAATGCTTGCATGGGTCATGATCGCCGGGTGTTCGATCAGGCTCTCCACGCCGCCGAGGCTTTCGGCCAGGGCGAAAATCTTCACGTTTTCCAGAAAACGTGTGGCACCCGCCAGATCACTGTTCAAATCCACCGAAATCATCCCGCCAAACCCGCGCATCTGTTGGCGCGCCAGTGCGTGCTGCGGGTGCGAGGCCAGGCCTGGGTAGTACACCCGCGACACTTGCGGCTGCTGTTCCAGCCAGGTGGCCAGGTCCAGGGCGTTGCTGCAATGGCGCTCCATACGCAGTGCCAGGGTTTTTACTCCGCGCAGGGTCAGGAACGCATCGAACGGCCCGGCAATCGCGCCGACCGAGTTCTGCAAAAAGCCCAGGCGCTCGGCGAGGTCCGGGTTGTGGCCGACGATGGCGATACCGCCGATCACGTCGGAGTGGCCGTTGAGGTATTTGGTGGTGGAGTGCACCACGATGTCGAAGCCCAGCTCCAGTGGACGCTGGATCCAGGGGCTGGCGAAGGTGTTGTCGGCCACACAAATAATGCCGCGATCACGGCAGATACGCGCAATGGCGCTGAGGTCGGTGAGGCTCAGCAGCGGGTTGCTCGGGGTCTCGACCCAGACCATGCGCGTGTCGCTCTGCAGCGAGGCTTCAAAGGCCGACAGGTCGCTGAGGTCGACAAAGCTGAAACGGTGCCCGGCGCTGCGTTGGCGCACCTTGTCGAACAGGCGGAAGGTGCCGCCATACAGGTCGTTGCCGGAGACAATATGCGCACCGGCGTCGAGCAGTTCCAGCACGGTGGAAATCGCCGCCAGCCCGGAAGCAAACGCGAACGCCGCGCTGCCGCCTTCGAGGTCGGCGACGCAGCGTTCCAGGGCAAACCGCGTGGGGTTGTGGGAGCGCCCGTAATCAAAACCCTTGTGCACGCCGGGGCTGTTTTGCAAATAGGTGGAGTTGGCGTAGATCGGCGGCATCAGCGCGCCCGTGGTCGGGTCGGGGGATTGCCCGGCGTGGATTACACGGGTGGCAAACGCGCTTTTATCGGGCAGGCTCATGCAAGGGATCTCCGTAGGTGGTTAAGCAGGTCGACGCGGGTGATCAGGCCATGGAAGCCGGATGTGTCGGCAATAATCGCGACCAGGCCGCGATCGAGTTCCGCTTGCAGCTCAGCCAGGCTGGCGCTGGGGGCCAGTGTGTGCAAGGTGTTGCTCATGGCGTCTGCCACCACCATGGAAAAGTGTGTGGCGTCCTGATGCAGGCCCAGCAGGATGTCGGATTCGTCGATGACGCCGACCAATTCACGGCCATCCACCAGCACCGGCAGTTGCGAGACATCCGCCAGGCGCATGCGCTGGAAGGCGGTGAGCAAGCTGTCGTCGGGGCTCACACTGATTACCCGGCCGTCTTCGAAGCGCCGCGCGATCAGGTCGCGCAGGTCGCCGTAGTGTTTGTATTGCAACAGGCCCGCGTCGTTCATCCATTGGTCGTTGTAGACCTTGGACAAGTAGCGCGTACCGGTGTCGCAGACGAAGGTGACTACGCGCTTGGGCTCGGTTTGTTCGCGGCAGTAACGCAGTGCGGCGGCAAGCAGGGTGCCGGTGGATGAGCCGCCGAGAATGCCTTCGGCCTTGAGCAGTTGGCGGGCGTGGTCGAAGCTTTCTTCGTCACTGATGGAGTAGGCATGGCGCACGCTGGAGAGGTCGGCAATCGAGGGGATAAAGTCTTCGCCGATGCCTTCCACGGCCCAGGCGCCGGGCGTTTCCATTCTGCCGCTGCGGCTGTATTCGGCCATCACCGAGCCCACCGGGTCGGCCAGCACCATTTCCAGTTCGGGCTGCACGCGTTTGAAGAAGCGCGTAAGCCCGGTGAGGGTGCCGGCCGAACCGACGCCGACCACAATCGCGTCCAGATCATGCTGGGTTTGCGCCCAGATTTCCGGGGCGGTGCTGGTTTCGTGGGCCAGCGGGTTGGCGGGGTTGTTGAACTGGTCGGCGAAAAATGAACCGGGAATGTCGTTGGCCAGGCGCGCGGCCACATCCTGGTAATACTCGGGATGGCCCTTGCCCACGTCGGAGCGCGTGATATGCACCTCGGCGCCCATGGCCTTGAGGTGCAGGACCTTTTCAGTCGACATTTTGTCAGGCACCACCAGCACCACACGGTAGCCTTTGGCCCGGCCGACCAGCGCCAGGCCCAGGCCGGTGTTGCCGGCGGTGGCTTCGATGATGGTGCCGCCCGGTTGCAGGCGGCCGTCGCGTTCGGCGGCGTCGATCATCGCCAGGCCGATGCGGTCCTTGATCGAACCTCCGGGGTTCTGTGATTCAAGCTTGAGAAACAGCGTGCAAGGGCCAGTATCGAAACGGCTGACCTTGACCAGCGGCGTGTTGCCGATCAGCTCAAGCACGGCGGGACGAGGAAGGCTGGGCATGAATTCACCTTGGTTGCGAGCAGGCAGAGGTGGAGCAGCAAAGTAAACGCGTGCCTTGGAACATAGGCCGGGATCGCGCCGGTCGCAACCGGGCGGTCCGTTGGATGTCTTTTTTTGGCGCATGAACCCGACAGGGCGTTTACAGCAGCTCGCCCAACGCCTGCTTTACGCGCGCACTGGCCGCTTGCATCGGCGCGCGCAGTTCGCTGCCGATCAAGCCTTGCAACGCCAGCGCAGCCTTTACCGGCGCCGGGTTGGGCTCCATAAACACAGCATTGATCAGCGGCAACAGCGTGAAAAACGTTGCCCTGGCCTCGGCCAGCTGGTGATCGCGCACTTGCTGGCACAGCGCCACAAAGGCCTCGGTGCGCACATGCGCCGAGGCTGCAATCGCGCCACTGGCGCCCAGGCATAGCGCGTTGAAGATCTGGATGTCTTCGCCGCACAATACATCCACGTCACCACTGGCCAGCAGCGCCAAGGTGTTGGCCAGGTTGCCGCCGCAATCTTTGATCGCAGCGATTCGCGGGTGTTTGACGATGTTCAACAACGTGGCCTGCTCGAAGGTTACGCCGGTGCGGTAGGGAATGTCGTAGAGGACAATCGGCACGCTGGAGGCATCCGCCACCGTGCGAAAAAACGCCTCAAGACCAGCCTGGGAAGGGCGGATATAACTGGGCGCGGGCACCAACAGACCGGCGACCGAGCGCTGGAGAATTTCGCTTTGAAAGTGCAGCAGTTCAATCTGATTGCTGCCCGCCAGGCCCATCACCACTCGTTGTGCGGGCACCCATTGCAGCACGGCATCGAGCACGGCGAGTTGTTCCTGGCGGCTCAACGCCGCGGCTTCTCCGGTGGTGGTGCAGACCATGATCCCGGCCACGTGTTTTTCCAGCAGGCGGCTGACCAGCCGGTGCAGGCCGATAAAGTCGATGGCGCCATCCTGAAACGGCGTGACCACGGGCACCCAGATACCTTGAAACGATGACATGCACTTTCTCCTGATGGTTGACCGCAAAAGTCACCGTCAGAAGGCCAAAGGGGATTGTGCAGAAGGAGGTGGGGTCCGTCGCGCTCAATGTCCTGTCAGCTCATCTGACGGGACAGCGCGCCCCGGTCACATGAGCGACTGTTTCTTCGATTTGAGGGCGTGCGCCACGCAACCTTGCGCCTTGGCAATCAAGCCAATCACGCAAAGGTTAACGAAAGACGCTGCTGACATGCGCTGGCACACCCTGAATAAGATCTGCATCTTCAGGGGATGTGACGGGATGTGTCAACCCCGCCGCAGGGGCTAATAGGCAAGCGACTCGGTCAACTGTGGGAGCGGGCTTGCTCGCGAATGCGGTGGGTCAGTCAACTCATCTGTCACTGATACACCGCTTTCGCGAGCAAGCCCGCTCCCACATTAGGCCTGTGTTGCATTCAACGCCCAGCTACCGCAGCTTCGATAGCAGCCACGTCAATCTTGTTCATGGTCATCATCGCCTCGAACGCACGCTTGGCGATGGCCGGGTCGGCGTGAGTCACCGCCTCAGACAAGACGCGCGGGGTGATCTGCCAGGACACGCCCCACTTGTCCTTGCACCAGCCGCAGGCACTGGCCTGGCCGCCGTTGTCGATAATGGCGTTCCAATAGCGGTCGGTTTCGGCCTGGTCGTCCGTGGCCACCTGGAACGAAAACGCTTCGGTGTGCGGGAACGCCGGGCCGCCGTTCAGGCCCAGGCAGGGAATGCCCAGCACGGTGAACTCGACGGTCAACACATCGCCTTGCTTGCCCGCCGGAAAGTCGCCGGGGGCGTTATGCACGGCCTTCACAACGCTGTCCGGAAACGTCTCGGCGTAGAACTTCGCCGCCTCCAGGGCGGTGCCGTTGTACCAGAGGCAGAGGGTGTTTTTGTTCATCTTGGGTCTCCACGGATTGGTCGGGTGTAGAGAGTCTAGACGACGGTCGATCAAGGCTAATTGTGTGTCAGCTGTTGAGCTATCGCGGCTTTGTCGATGACTGACCAGACCTGCGCAATTTTGCCGTCGCGGCACTCGTAGAACACGTTTTCATCGAAGCTCACCGTTCTGCCATTGATCGGCAGCCCGAAGAACTCACCTCTGGGGCTCACGGTGAAATTCAACCGGCTGGCGACGGTAGGCGGGTCGGCTACCAGCAGTTGGATGCGAAACACCAGGTCGGGGATCTCACGAAAGTCGCGTTCCAGCATCGCTCGGTAGCCTGCCAGGCCGACAGCGGTGGCGTTGTAGGTCACTTGCGGGTGGACGAAGTGGCCCAGCTGTTCCCAGTCCTGGCGGTTGAGACAATCGATGTAGCCTTGGTAAAAGTCGGCGAGTTCGATTCGGGTCATGTCGCGTTTTCCCTGTTCGTTGAGTGCGCAGGCTTGTCCTCACGCCCTGCGCGCCATCAACAATACCGTCGCCGCCGCCGATAGCAACCCGGCGCAACAACGATTGAACAGCCGCTTGCCTCTGGGCTCGGCAAACCAGCGGCGCATATGCAGGCCCATGTACGCGTAGGCGCTGATGGCGATCCATTCCAGGCCCAGGAACATCGCACCCAGCAGCGCAAATTGGGGGGTGATCGGTTGGCCGGGCACCACGAATTGCGGGAGGAACGCGGTGAAGATCAGGATGGCTTTAGGGTTGCCGGCCGCCACCAGAAACTCCTGACGCGCCAAGGCCCACAATCCCACCTTGGGCGTCGATGATTCAGCTTCTTTGTGCGGATTAGCCCGCCACAGCTGAAACGCCAGATAAAAAAGATACGCCGCACCGAGAATCTTGATCCCGTAGAACAGCAGCTCCGAAGTCTGCAACACCACCGCCAAACCGGCAGAGGCGAGGGCGATCATGCCGGCAAAGGCCAGCAAACGACCAATACCTGCAAGGCAAGAAGTGCGATAGCCATAACGCGTGGAGTTGCTCACGGACAACAGGTTGTTGGGGCCGGGCGCCATGTTCAGGGCAAAGCAGGCGGGGAGGAAGAGGGCGAGGGTGGCGAGGTCCATGGCGGCTCTGGGTTGGGGTGGATGGAAGCGTTGAGGATAAATGCAGTTGAGGCGCTTGAGCAATTAGCGCGTGGGCCCCCGCGCGCGTGGGGCACAATCACGAAGTCAGCCCCTGAGGTCAGATTTATCTTGGCTTACTACGATACCCAGCCTGCCCCGCGCTTTACTTGAGTCGCCATGCAAAATAACCTGCGCCCTGCGTCATCACACACCGCGTTTTTCAGGGAGAAAATCAGTTGGTTACCACGAACATTGTTCACACGCTGGGTGTACCGACAGCGCTTGATTACTACGACCGCAGGTCGGTCCTGTTGCCCGCTGATATCACTGCACTGGAGGCGTGGAACATCATGACCGCCGAACCTGGGATGTTCATGCAGTGGGCCTTTCGGATCCGCGACGGGATTTCTTCGCGGTTCGGTGTGAAACGCATCGGTGGGTTCTCGGGCTTGCCGCGAAACACCGTGCAGGCGGGCGAGCGGCTGGATTTTTTCCTGGTAGAACACAGCGCCCCGGACGTGTTGGTGCTGACCGAGCGCGACCGGCACCTGGATGTGATGATTTGTCTGTCGATCACTGATCGGGTGTTTACGATTACCTCATCGGTGCTTACCCATAACACCTTTGGGCGTCTGTACATGTTGCCGGTGGGGCCGGCGCACAAGCTGATCGTCAACAGCAACCTGAGGCGACTCAAACGCACGCTGGATGCACTGGAACAGTAGCCTGTCGCCAAGCTGCGTACCTGAAGAACCTGGTACTCAGAGGCACGCTTGTGTCAGTGGCTGGCGCACCCGCACGGTGTATGCCTTGGCGCGGATGCGGGCAAGAAAATCGGCGATTCTGCCAGGCTGAGCCATCCTCACGTTGAGGCTTTTTTTCAGGAGTGAAACCTGCGCCCCAACGCATCCAGCCTTACCGCAATCGGCGGCAACTGCTCGCTGCTGCGCGCCAGGGTTTCCACATCATCGGCGGTGTTTTGTGCAATGTTCTGCACTGACTGCAGGCGCCCGACAATCTCCAGGTTGGCCGAGGTCTGTTCGCGGGTGGTCGTTACGATTCGCCCGTTCAGCGCGTCGATATGCGCGATGTCGGCGCCCACGGCCTGCAACATGTCCACCGCCAGTTGGCTGTCCTCTACGCAACGCGCTACACCTGCCTGGCTGTCGTGCATGGCCTCGACGGCCTGGCGGCTGCCGTGTTGCAGGCCCTCGATGATCTGTTTGATTTCCTGAGTGGAGACGGCGGTGCGTTGCGCCAGGCTGCGGACCTCGTCGGCGACCACCGCAAAGCCTCGGCCTTGCTCGCCGGCGCGGGCGGCTTCGATGGCGGCGTTGAGCGCCAGCAGGTTGGTCTGGTTGGCGATGCTGCTGATCACTTCGAGTACGGAGCCGATCTGCTCGGCTTGCGTGGCCAGGCCTTGCACCGTCTCATTGGTGCCGTTGATACGTGAGGCCAATTGGGTGATTTCATGCTGAGCACGACCGACACTGTCCTGGCCCCGTGCAATCTGTTGGCTGGCCTTGCCCGCGTGTTCCACGGCTTGTTCAACGTGTAGGGTAATGTGGCCGGTGGCGTCTTCCATGCGCTGCATTGAGTCGGTCATCTGGTTGATTTCGACCAGTTGATGGCGTGCACCTTTTTCCAATGTGCCGCTGGCGCTGGCCAGGGCCTGGCCGAGTTGGCCGAGACCGTGGGAGTCGCGGGTCACGCCATCGATCAGGTGGGTGATCTGCTGCAGGAAGTGGTCGAAACGCTTGGCCAGGGACACATGCGCCTTGCCTTCACCCTGGGCGGTTTCTACCGTGAGCTGGGACGTCACGGCGAGCATTTTTTCCAGCATCTCCTGGCTTTCGACGGCCTCGGCCTGGCTATGAATGGCGAGGTAGAGCAGGGCGACGGTTTCCATCACTACGTAGAAGGCGTGCACGAACACCATGTTCCAGCCGCCATGATGGTCCATCACAAACACCGGGAAACCCTGGTGCTGCAACGCGTGAAACACCACGTGGTGGACGGCGATGGTCACTGCGGCCACCAGGATCGGCAGCCAGTCGCGGTAAAACGTCAACACCGCCAGCAGCGCGAAGATCCCGAAGTGCGATTCGATCAAGCCCTCGGACTGGTTGATCTGCAATGCGGCCATGACCATCAGGCCGGCGCCGAGCAAACAGCGCATCAATCGGGTGCCACTGAGGGCGCGATAGAGCAGGGTAAGCACCACACTGGCGCCGCCGCCGACGAACACGGCTTGCAGCCAGGTGTCGTGCCAGAAGGCCAGGCCCAGGGAGAATAGAAACATCAGCCAGATCAACGCCAGCATGATGCGGTCGGCTTTGCGGTAGTGCTCCAGGAAGCGTGCGCGTGCGGGCATTCACTTTTACTCCATGTGGTCGAGCCAGGAACAAAGCATGCGGCGTGCCACGATGGGCCGCCGGTAAAAAGCAAAGCAGGTATCAGGTTTTTTTTGCCGGATCAGCTGTAACAAATCGTTATCGGCAGTGGACAGGAAGACTTAAGAGCGGTCGCCCGAGTGGGCGACCGAAAATACAAACAGGATCAGAAGCTATATTTGGCGGTCACCATCATATTGCGCGGGGCGCCGTAGGAATCACCGCCGTAGCTCACGGAGTTGGAGATGGACTGGTAATAGGTGCGATCAAAGATGTTGTTGGCATTGAGCTGCAGGTCCAGATGCTGGTTGACCTGGTAGCCAGCCATCAAGTCGGTCACGGCATAGGCGCCTTGCTTGAGGCGGTAGGTGCTGCCGTCCGCGACTTTGAAGTCGTTGTACAAACGGCTTTGCCAGTAGACGTTGCCGCCTATGCGGAGTTTTTCCAGAGCGCCCTGGAAGTGGTAGTTGGTGGTCAGTTTGAACAAGTGTTCCGGGATGTCGGTGTCGAACTGTTTGTTAACCTTTTGCGGGTTGGCGTCATCCTTGATGGTGTGGGTGCGCGCATAGGTGTAGCCGCCGCCAACCTGCCAATTGGGGGTCAATGCGCCCTGCAGTTCCATGTCGATACCCTGGCTGCGAATTTCGCCTGAGGCTACCGCGCAGGATGCCTGCGGGCAGTTCGGTACCACCACCGCCACGGCACGGTTTTCCTGGTCTACACGAAACAGCGCGACGCTCGCATTCAATGCGCCGCCCAGGTATTCGCCCTTGATACCGACCTCATAATTCTTGCCGACAATCGGTTTGAGCGGTGTGCCGGTGCTGTCCTTGTCACTCTGCGGGGTAAAGATGTCGCTGTAGCTGACATACACCGAGTGGTGGTCGTCCAGATCGTAGATAAGTCCGGCGTAGCGGGTGAGGTTGCGCGTTACATGGTAATCGCCATCGTTGCTGCCATGGGCATCGTAGTCATACCAGTCCAGACGGGCGCCGAGGATCAGCTTCAACGGGTCCGCCAGGCTCAGGCGTGTGGTGAGGTAGACGCCGTCCTGGGTGGTGACGTCGCGGTTGTTGGTGGTGTGGACGAAATCCGGTTTGCCCGCCGTCAGTGGCCAGTTCAAGTTGTACGGGCTGTAGTTGTGGGTGGTCATGTCATAGATGCGGCGGCTGGCGCCGACCACCAATTCGTGGGTACGCCCGAAGGCCTGAAAGGGGCCGCTGGCGAAGGCGTCGACGCCGGCCTGGTCTTCATCGTAAGAGGCCTGGTAGACCGTGCGCGCCAGGGTGTTATTGACCCAGCGCGACTGATAGGAGCCCGAAAACAGCGCGTCCTGCTCAGCGTAGTTGGCGTTGATCTGCAGTTTCCAGTCGTTGGCCAGGCGCTGACGCAGCTCGGCAAACACCGTGTTGATCTCCTGGTCCTTGTTCTCCCAGCTGGTCCCTGGGTTGTAGGAGCGCGGCAGGTTCAAGTGATGGCCGTCCTGGCCGACCATCGAAGAACCCCAGAAATAGTTGGTTTTGTCCTTCTGGTTCGAGAAACCGAGGGTGAGGGTGGTGTCTTCGCTGAGGTCTGCCTCGGTGACGGCATAGAACAGGCCATGGTCTTCCTTGGCTTTGTCGATAAAACCATTGGCGTCACGGTAAGAGGTCACAACCCGGCCGCGCCATGTGCCACTGTCATTGAGTGGGCTGGAGGCGTCCAGCTCGCCACGGTAGTCGTCCCAGCTGCCGGCGGCGCCGGTGAGGGTGACCTTCTGCTCGTCCAGTGGTCGCTTGCGTATCAGGTTGATGGCCGCCGAAGGGTTGCCTGCGCCGGTCACCAAACCGGTGGCGCCGCGTACGATCTCGACGCGGTCGAACATTGCCAGGTTCGGCTGGGCGCCGACTGAAACGCCGTTATAGCCGGTGGGGATGCCGTCATACATCAGGTTGTCGATGTCGAAACCACGTGAGGTATAGGATTCCCGCCCAGGGCCACTGGAGAAATTCAGGAACAGCCCCGGCGTGGCTTTTACCACGTCGTTGATGCTGGTCATCGCCTGGTCGTCCATCCGCTGACGGGTAATGACCGTGACCGCTTGCGGGGTTTCACGCAGGGTAAGCGGCAGTTTGGTCGCGGTTGCCATCGAGCCGGTGGTGTAGGACTGGCTGCCTTCGGTCGTCGCACCGAGGACTTGCTCAGTGTTGATCTGCGTCGCACCCAGCTCAACCACCTCTGGCGGCTGTTGCGCGTCGGCGGCGAAGGCCGCAGGTGAGGTGGCAAGACAAACCGCCAACGCCATCAAACTGGGTGTAAAAGCTTTGCCACCATGAAGTTGTACAGACATGAAACGGAGTCTCCCCTGAACGCCGTCCCTGGCTAATAATAAATATGTTGATAATTATTCGCATTAGTGTGGCAGATCGGGGCGAAGCAAAAAAGCCTTTGGGGAGGCATAGTTAACAAAAATTTCACATTTTCCAGGGTGGCATATGGCTAGAGCCGTCACAGTTGGTCGGCGTCTATCACGGCCTTGGCAAACGCTGCCGGCGCTTCTTGCGGCAGGTTATGGCCGATGCCGCCGCTGACCAGCCGGAACTGGTACTTGCCGGTAAAACGTTTGGCGTAGTCCTCGGGTAGCGGGTGCGGCGCACCGTTGGCGTCGCCTTCAAGGGTGATGGTCGGCACGCCGATGCTCGGCGACTGCGCCAGCGTTTGCTGCAGGGCCGCGTATTGTGCTTCGCCCTGCACCAGGCCGAGGCGCCAGCGGTAGTTGAACACCGTGATGGCCACGTGATCGGGGTTGTCCAGGCCTTTGGCGCTGCGCTCGAAGGTGGCGTCGTCAAAGGCCCACTTCGGCGAGGAGGTCTGCCAGATCAGCCTGGCGAAATCGTGGGTGTTTTTCTGGTAACCGGCGGCGCCGCGTTCGGTGGCGAAGTAGAACTGGTACCACCACTGCAATTCCGCTTTGGGTGGCAGCGGTTTTTTGCCGGCGGCCTGGTTACCGATCAGGTAGCCACTGACGGACACCAACGCCTTCACGCGTTCGGGCCACAGCGCCGAGACAATATCCGCCGAACGTGCCCCCCAGTCATAACCGCCCAGCACCGCTTGCCGGATCTTCAGCGCGTCCATGAAGTCGATCACATCCTGGGCCAACGCTGCCGGTTCACCGTTGCGCGGGGTCTTATCCGACAGAAAACGCGTGTCGCCATAACCACGGGCATACGGGATCAACACGCGATAGCCCTTGGCGGCCAACAGCGGCGCGACGTTGGCGTAGCTGTCGATATCGTAGGGCCAGCCATGCAGCAGAATCACCACTTGGCCATCGGCCGGGCCGACCTCGGCGTACGCTACATCCAGCAGGCCGGCCCTGATGTGCTTGAGCGTGCCGAAACCGGCTGGGTACTGCGCTGCCGCGGGTTGCGGCTCGGGCATCTCGGCATGGGCCATGCCCACGGCAGCGAAGGGCAACAGGGAAAAGGCGAGGAAAAGTGGACGGCGTTTCAACTGAGCGTGCATGGCGAGCCTCCTTGGGCTTGATGTGTGCCTTGTGCTCAGTTGAACGTCGTGCTGTGTCGGCTGTGTTTCAGGAAGTGGCATGGGTTAAACACTGTGTATCGCAACGCGTTCTGTACACAGTGCGATACACCTACGCGGATCAGAAATCCATTCGAAGCCCCAGTGTGCCTTGGCGACCATTCAGCGCGTTGCTGTCCAGGTTGCGGTTGTAGCCCAGTTGGCCGTACAGGCTGATGCCTTGGGCAACGGTCAAGGTGGCGCCGAGGTTGAGGTCCAGCGTGGTCGATTTTTGCTCGGTGTCTATGTCGGTAGCATCGTCGAATCTTAGGGTGTTGGTGCCGGCGCGGGCATGCCAGACGTTGGCGCGCACATACGGCTGCAGCGGCATGCCACGCAGCTCATAACTGCCGCGCAGGCGGGCACCCAGGCGGGTGGTGAGGTGGGTGTCGGCGTCGTAGGTGACGGCGGAGATCCGGTCTTGCTGGCTGTCCAGTCGGGTGCGGTCGACGATGAGCTGGGCTTGTGGCTCCAGTTCCCAGTGTGCGCTCACGGTAAATGGCCAGCCCACCTCGGCGGACGCCAGTGCATTGCTGCCTTTGGTTTTCATCTTGATGCCCCGGTCGGACTCATTGTTGCCTGTGAAACGAGTGCCCATCACCACCAGGTCCAGATAAGCGCGGTTGGCGCCGATCAGTGTCCAGTAGACGCCCAGGCTGTCGCCGCGCAAGGTGAGGCTGCCCGCATCCTTGCCCTGGAAGCCACCGTTGAAACCCTTGACGTCACCTTGCAAACGGCTGTGGCCGACAAAAAAGCCGACTCGATGAGCCTGGCCGCTGTCCGTGGTGGTGGCGTACAGGTCGCTGCCCACCTGAAACGCCGACACTGAGCTGTCCAGCGTCGGGCTGACCGTTCCGGCGAAGCTTTGGCGACTGTTGCCGCCATACACCCTGGCCCAGCCCGTGGGGAAAACTCCGGTTTGTTGCTGCTGGCGCTGATCCCCCACGCGTTCGTGGTAAGTCCCCAGCATGCCTTGCACGATTTGCTCGGCGGCCTCAAAGAGCACCGAGTAAACCGGCACTTCGGCGCGGTAGAGGGGGATGGCAGCGCTGCCCGAGCTGGGTGGCAATGCCGGTGTGCCAGGCGCTGGGGCGGGCGCCGCTATCACCGCACCGGGTGTGGGGATGGCAGGCACGGTAGAGCGCAGGTAGTAATTTTGCTCGGTACCTGCGGTCACGCCGCCTTTAAACAAGTGATAGTCAAATGCACCGGCAGACACGGGGCCTGCCAGCGAGAAGGCACCGACGCTGCTGGTGGCGCCCTGGTTTGCCTGCACCACCTCAATGCCATCCTGCACGGTCAATGCCCCTGCACCGCCCAGGTTGGTGATGCTGATCGCCGTGGTGCCTTGCAGGGTGCCGTGGCTGACCACCAGTTTGTCGCTGGCGGAGTTATCCGCGCCCAACACCGTTTGCAGTGCAAGTCGGCCACCCGTGCCCAGGTAATTGCCGTTGACCGTCAAACTGTCGGCGGCGCTGGAACTGTCGCTGGTCATGTCGATCAGGCCGGCATTGTTCAAGCTCGCCAATTGCCCGGCCGTGAAGGGTGAGAGGGTGCCGGTGGTCACGTTCAACCGGCTCGTTGCATCGATGCTCATTGCGCCGGTACCGGTATCGCTGCCTCCCAACACAAATACGCCGCCCAATGTCAGGGCTGATCTATTGACTAACAACACCCGTTCCCAGCCGGTGTAGCGGTTCGGGGCACGGGTTTGTGTGGCGTCAAAGGTCAGGGTGTCGTTACCCAGGCCACCGTCCAGCTGGGGGTTGGAGGCCAACACGGTTTCGCTGAGGTTTTTCAGCAGAGCGGTATCATCGTCGGCGCCCATGAGAACTGCCCCGTTGAGGGTTCCGCCATCGGTCCAGATGAACTGATCGGCGCCGAAGCTGGTGAGGATCTGGCCGTTGACCCTGCCACCACTGATCTGAATCAGATCCACGCCGGCGCTGGTGCTGATGTTGCCACCGATGGTGCTGGTGCCCGACACGAGAATGGTGTCCCGGCCAAGCCCTGTGACCAGGTTGCCGACGATGGTTCCGCCGCGCATATCGAAGACGTTGTTATCGAGTTTCATGTCGACTCGGCCGATGGTGCCGCCGGTCATCAAGGCTTGATCGCCGTCTTCAAAGGCGCCCTTGATGGTGCCTCCGGTCAGGGTAAAAGTGTCATGTCCATCGCCTTGGGCCAAGGATTCGATGGTTCCACCGCTCATGACAAAATTGTCGATACCCCCGCCCTGGATGATCGCCCCCGCCTGCCCACCGCTGATCTGTACCCGATCAGCGCCATCTCCTTGGGTGATGGATCCCGTGACAGTGCCCAGGGTCAGGCGAAAAGTATTCTCACCGTCATCCTGGTTCAGCGTCCCATTGATTGCAGCTGTCGCACCGTTGATCTCTACCGAGTCGTTGCCGGCACCGAAGGTGACATCGCCATTAAGGGTGCCGCTGCCGCTGAGGTTCAGCGTGTTGTTGCCGGCCGTGTCGGTAAAGCCCGGTGCGCCGCCGCTGTCGCAGGTCGAGGTGTCATTGCCGGCGGTGAAGTTGATCGTGCAGGCGCCAAGCGACGGCAGCGGCCAAGCCGCCATCAACGTGATACCCAGGGAAGTCAAAAAAGTCGGCAGTGTGCGCATGGCGTGTCCTTGTCCAAGGGAAGTGCCTGCACCTGGGCAAACAGGTGCAGTTCAAGCCATGGCAAGCAAACGTGCGATACGGAGCGGGGACGGCGGTTTACCTGTTCGGCGAAAACCCCGGCTAGTGCAACGAGTTGGCATGGCTTTCTCGACTGCACATCAAGCTGTGCAGGTTTTTTTGCACCTTAGTCGCAGAGTCAACCGGACGCTACTGTGAGAACTGACAGGTACAGACCAGTGCTGCACTAGGCAAACACGATCTCATAGGGCTCACGCATCCGCTCCAGCAATTCCTGGGCAAGCATCGGTGCCAGGCCGATCTCCGGGTCGCCGACCAATTGGCTGGCATACGCGTGGGCGGCGTGAAGTTTGCGCGCGACGCTCCAGCTGTCCAGGCGCACTTTGCGCGCGCGTTGCCAGGGGATTACCGAGCCTTCGCGCAGCGGCCAGTGCCAGGCCCATATCGGCAGCTCATACAGGCGCGCGCCGGTGAGCATGCACGCTTTGGCGCTGGCGCGGCCGACGGCGTCATGGTCGTCGTTGCCGTCGTGGCGCCAGGTGGTGAACACCACGTCGCCCGGTTGCAGGTAGCGCGCAATGAACTGGCTCATGGGCTGCTCGCGGGCGGCGAGGGCGTTGTCACAAAACCCGCCGCGAATCCACTTCAGGCTGTGCAGCGGCATGCCCAGGCGCCGCAACGCTTCGGCGCTTTCCTGCGGCCGGATTACACTCAGGCGGCTTGCCGGCCAGGCATTCGAGCCTGGGTGGCTGGCGCTGCCGTCGGTGATCGAGATCAACTGCAGCGGGTGGTTGAGGGTGCTCAGCAGTTGCAATAAACCGCCACACGCCAGGACCTCATCGCCGGGGTGAGGCGCAATGACCACCACACGCGCACCGCGTGGCACCAGGGAGGAGGGCTTGATAACGGGGATGTGCGCCAACTGCGGCGCACTGTTCCAGATTTGCGCAGGGCCGCGACGGCCCTCGCTCAATGAGGCAGATTTCATGGGTGTCACGTCCTTGTCGAATGATGCCGGGTCGTACCCCGTTGACGGGACGACGCTCTTGTACTCAGCACAGGCTCCGCTGCGATGAACTGCGGCCATCCAACCCTGGATGACCAGCAAGGCGATTTCAGCATAGTCAAGGATTCAGCGTTTTTACATCGTGCACGGCGGAAATTTTCAGGTGGCCTGCATCAGGCTTTTGAGGTAATCACCAAAACCGCCCTGTGCACGGCAGTTCAGGCGCGCGCTGGTGATCACCTGCGGTGTGTGGCTCCAGGCGATTGAGGCGCCGCAGCGTTCCAGGTTGCGCACCAGCTGCACATCCTCGTGGCAGGCCAGCGGCTCGAAACCACCGGATTGCACATAGGCAGCGGCGCTCACGCCCAGGTTGGCACCGTGAATATGCCGATGGCCGTCGCGGGCCTCATAGGCTTGGGTGTAGCGGATCTGGGCGGCGGCATCGAAGCCTTCGCTCCAGGCATCCACCGTTACCGTGCCGCACACGGCATCGGCGCCCAAGGCCAGTTGCGCCACCAACCAGTCGGGGGCGACACGGCTGTCGGCGTCGGTGCACGAAATCCAGCGCGCCCCCTGGTTCAACAAGTGCCGTGCACCCACTCCACGCACATGCCCGACGTTACGTGCCTGCACCTGCAAACACTGCACCGGATACGCTTGGGCAATCGCCGCGCTGCCATCGCTGCAACTGTCGAGCACGGCCAGGATCTGCACCGGTTCGCCGAGCAGGTCCGGGTGGCCGGCGGCAATCATTGCGGCTTTGAGGCACTCGCCCAACAGCGCTTCCTCGTTATGCACCGGGATCAGAATGCCGATCATCGCAAGCCCTCATGGCTGGCGACCGAGGTGCCGTCACGGCTCCACAGGTCGAGTAGAAAGTCACTGTCGTGATGCTGGACGAGGTGGGCCATGCTCAGGCGTTGCGCGAGCATTTTGTGCACCTGTTCAGCCGTTTGCGGGCAGCCGTCGATGCGGGGGCGCCAGTGGCAGGCGAGCAGTTGGCCGTTGTCGGTCAGTGCGTTGAGCGCGCAGTCGATCAGGCGCTGTAAGTCTTCGGCATCGAGGTAGTAGCAAAGCTCGCTCAACACGATCAGTTCGAACTGGCCGGGCGGCCACTCCTGAGGCAGGCGGCTTTGCCGGACTTGGGCATGGGGAAACGCCATCAAGCGGGTCTGCGCCAGCGCCACGGCCGCGGCGGCGGTGTCGCAACACACGAGGCGGTCGCAGCGCGCTGCCAACTCGGCACTCAGCTCACCGTTGGCGCAGCCGGGTTCAAAGATCGACGTGTAATGGGGGCGGGTCAGCACGGCCAGGGTCAACGCGCGCTTGCGCTGTTCGTACCAGCGCTGGCGAAAGGCCCAGGGGTCGTCATTGCCGGCGAACAACTGATCAAAATACGGCGTGGCCACACTCATACAAACACCACTTCAAAAGGTTGCAGCAAACGCTCCACCACATAGGGTGCCAGCACCGGTGCCAGGCCTACTTGCGGGTCGCCCTCCAACTGGCTGGCAAAGGCATGAATGGCGTGACGTTTACGCGCCACGGCTTCAGGTGTCAGCGCGATCTTGCGCGCACGGTGCCACGGCACCTGGCTGTCTTCGGGCGTTGCCCAATGCCAGGTCCACACGGGCAGCTCGTAAAGGGTGGCACCGACCGCCTGCGCCGCCTTGGCGCTGGCGCGGCCAACGGCTTCATGGTCGCAATGCCCGTCTTCGCGCCATGTGGTGAACACCACGTCGGTGGGCTTGAGATAACGCTCTATGAATGCGCTCAACTCATCTTCACGGGCCGCCACCTGGCTGTCGGCAAAACCTGCACGCAGCCATTTCAAGCTGTGCAACGGCAAGCCGAGGCGGTGCAGGGCCTGGGCCGATTCCTGCGGGCGCACCACGCTCAAACGCTGGACCGGCCAGCGCCTGGAACCTGGGTGACTGGCGCTGCCATCGGTGACGGAAATCAGCTGGATCGGCCGGCCCAGCAGGGCCAGGCCTTGCAACAGGCCACCGCAGCCCAGCACTTCGTCATCCGGGTGCGGAGCAATGATGACAGCGCGATGCCCTGCCGGCACCAGCTGCTCGACACTGATCTGCGGCAACTGAGCCATCAGGGAGGAAGCTTGCCACTGGTGCAGTGGCGTGCCCTGGCCAACGATGGGGTTGGGTTTCATAACAGCCACCTCCCTGTGGGTTCGTCCGCCACCAGCTTTCCCAACGCCGCCAGGTCGCGCTCGGCGTGGCTTTGGCGTACATACACGGGTAAGTCCGCCATCAACTGGGCGAAGTGGGGATCCTTGCAATAAGGCCCGGCACCCACCGCGCGACCGACATGGTGCATGACCTGTTCGACCGTTTCCTCGATACACGCCCGTGCCTGTTGGGCCAACAGCTGCGCATTGGCGCGAGGGTCGCGGTCAATCTGCTCAGCGGCGTCGCGCAGCACACAGGCGGCGCTGTTGAGCACGCTGTCGACCGCGCCCAAATGCGCTAACGCATGGGGCTCAGGACGTTGGCTGCACTGCGCGCGCAGCACTTCCGCCAGGCGTTGTGCACCGCCATACCAACAGGCGGCGATACCGACGCCGCCGTGCCAGAAGCCCGGCCGTGACAGGTAGTCGCCCGGTTCGCCGACCGCAATGCCGTGAGCCTCATCGAAGAGGATTTCGACACTGCCGGTGGCCGCCATACCCACGGCGTTCCAGCCGTCGTGGGTGACGGTGACGCCGGGCTGGTTCATCTCGACAGCCACTAACTGCTGGCGGTCGTCTTCGTCCCAAGCCGTCAGCAAACCATGGCTGACCACCGCAGCGCCCGAGCACCAGGCTTTGCGCCCATCGACGATCAAGCGCTGAGCGTCACGGCGCACACGCACCTTGGCGGTCGGCGGTTCGGCGGCCCACATGCCCCAAACGCTGCCCAAGGGCGGCAAGGGGCTGTCGAGCTCGGCGATGATCGCCAGGGCATCCGTGTGGCCTTCGAACAGTTTGCACAGGCGCAGGTCATGACCTGCCACCTGTGCCAGCCGGCTGAAGCGCTCGAGCGTCTGGCCGCTGCCGGGCAATGGCAGTTGGTCCAGGCCTTCTTCCTGAAGTGCCTTCAGTGCAACGCCCAGCGCCTGAGTGTCGGCGTAGCTGCGGTTGCCTTGAAGGAATCCATGCAGGGCCATGTCACACCTCATCATCTCGTTGCAGTTCGAACAGCAGCAGGGAACGGCCCGTCACCGCGTATTCGTGCTCGAAATCAAAACGTTCCTGCCCGCGCACTGCCGGGGCATTGGTGTCGAGCATACAGGTCCAGAATTCCCCCTGGGGCACCGGCGGCAGGCGGAAATTCACCATGTCGTGGTGGGCGTTGACCACCAGCAACAGGGTCGCGTCACCGCCTGGGCGACGAATCCCGGTTTCCTGGGCGCGGCCGTCCATCAGCATGCCCAGGCAGCGGCCGTGGCTGTCTTCCCACTGTTCGGTGCTCATCTCGTTGCCATCCGGCGCCAGCCAGGTGACGTCTTTTACCCCGAGATCTTCGTTGTAGTCGCCCACCAGGAAGCGCCCACGGCGCAGGATCGGGTAGGCCAGGCGCAACTTGATCAGGCGTTTGACGAACTTGAGCAGTGCCTTGCCATCGTCGTCCAGGTCCCAGTTGACCCAGCCGATCTCGCTGTCCTGGCAATAGGCATTGTTGTTGCCGTGCTGGGTACGCGCGAACTCGTCACCGGCCACGATCATCGGCGTGCCTTGGGCCAACAGCAACGTGGCGAAGAAATTACGCATCTGGCGCAGGCGCAGGGCGTTGATTTCCGGGTCTTCGGTGGGGCCTTCGACGCCGTGGTTCCAGGACAGGTTGTTGTTGCTGCCGTCCTGGTTGTTCTCGTCGTTGGCCTCGTTGTGCTTGTCGTTGTACGACACCAGGTCGTGCAGGGTGAAACCATCGTGGGCGGTGATGAAGTTCACCGAGCTGTAGGGCCTGCGCCCCCGGTGGTTGAACATCTCGCCCGAGGCGGTCATGCGCCCGGCAAAGTCCGCCAACTGGCCGTCATCGCCTTTCCAGAAGGCGCGCACGGTGTCGCGGAAGCGGTCGTTCCATTCCACCCAGCCGGGTGGGAAGTTGCCCACTTGATAGCCGCCGGGGCCGCAGTCCCAGGGCTCGGCGATCATTTTCAGCTGGCGCAGCACCGGGTCCTGGCGGCAGGCCACGAGGAAGCTGTGGCGCTCGTCGAAACCGTCGCGGTAACGTCCCAGAATGGTCGCCAGGTCAAAGCGGAAACCGTCCACGTGCATCTCGGTGGCCCAGTAACGCAGGGAGTCGGTGACCATTTGCAGCACGCAGGGGTGGCTCAGGTCCAGGGTATTGCCGGTGCCGGAATCGTTGATGTAGAAGCGCTTGTCGTCGGGCATCAGCCGATAGTACGAGGCGTTGTCGATGCCGCGCATCGACAGGGTAGGGCCGCGCTCATTGCCCTCGGCGGTGTGGTTGTAGACCACGTCGAGGATCACTTCGAGCTTCTGTTCATGCAGGTGCGCGACCATCTCCTTGAACTCGGCGATCTTGCCGCTGGCCAGGTAGCGCGGGTCGGGCGCAAAAAACGCGATGCTGTTGTAGCCCCAATAGTTGGTCATGCCTTTTTGCAGCAGGTGCTGGTCGTTGACGAAGGCATGCACCGGCAGCAGTTCAACGGATGACACGCCGAGCTGGCGGATGTGCTTGAGCACGTCATCTTCCATCAGCCCGGCACAGGTGCCGCGCACCGACTCGCCCACCGACGGGTGACGCATGCTGATGCCACGCAGGTGGGTTTCGTAGATGATCGTGCGGTCCCATGGCACCCGCACCGGCTGGTCGTTGCCCCAGGTGTGCGCCGGGTCGATGACCTTGCACTTGGGCACGAAGGGCGCGCTGTCGCGTTCGTCGAAACTGAGGTCGTCGTCCGGGTGGCCGATGGTGTAGCCGAACAGCGCCTCGGACCATTTGAGTTCACCCACCAGCTGTTTGGCATAGGGGTCGATCAACAATTTGTTGTGGTTGAAGCGGTGACCATTGGCCGGGTCATACGCACCGTACACGCGGTAGCCGTAAATCAGCCCTGGGTGGGCGTCGGGCAGGTAACCGTGGAAGGTTTCGTCGGTGTATTCGGGCAGTTCGATCCGTTCAAGCTCGACCTCGCCGGTGTCATCGAACAGGCACAGCTCGACCTTGGTGGCATTGGCTGAGAACAGCGCAAAGTTGACGCCCAGGCCATCCCAGGTGGCGCCTAGAGGGAAGGGCAAACCTTCACGAATCCGCGACGGCTCGTTTTCCGGCGTGGCTGAGTTGTTATCGGGTTTGCTCATTAAATTGCTCCTGCAAGGGTCTTTTTTCGGGCCGAGCGCTACCGTGCCGACGGTTGCTCAGCTGACGCACTGAAAAGTAAAAAGGGCCTCCTGCCGAGCGTGTCGGCAGGAGGCGCGTGGGCTGTTAAGGTTTCGGTTTTTTCGGCGCCGCAGGCTTCTTCGCCGCTGGCGGTGCGGGCTTGCTGGCTGCCGGGGCCGGCGGCTTGGCTTTTGGCGCAGGCTTGGGCGCGGTCTTGGGCTTGGCCGCAGCCTTGGGTTTGCTCGGGGTCAGCGCTTCGGCTTCGGCCAACTTGCGCGCCATCTCCCAGTGGCGTGCATCTTCACCGTGGGGCTTGCCTTCGGACTCCCAGATCTGATGCGCCAACTCGCGTACGCGTTTGTCTTCAGTACTCATCGCAATACTCCTCACAGAAAATTTTCAGCTTTCTTGATCATCGGAATTGATAAAGACATTGACCGGGAAATCCCCCAGGGCAGCGCTGATCAACAGCTCCTTGTTTGGTGTGACTGCGCCTGTATGAAAAAGTCCCTTCCAGTTTTGTGTTGTGGTGGCGAACGGTAATTTCACCCGCGTATCGCCCCAAACCTGCGCATTGATATGGGGCTGTTCGCCGTTTTCCAGCAAGCGATGGGGCCAGCGTGGCACCACCACCAGCAGGTGTTTGCCCTGATACGCGCGGCAAAATGCGACGACGTGATCGGCGTGTTTGCCCAGCACTTCCAGCGGGGTATAGCTGCCGCGTTGGAAGAGTTCGGCATTGGCCTTGCGCACGGCCAGCGCCTGGGCAATCAGCGCCTGTTTGATACGCCCGTCGCGCCAGTGGGACAACAGCTCGCCGATGTTCGGTGGCGTATCCAGCGCGCGTTGCCGTGCGTTGAAATCCACCGGGCGGCGGTTGTCCGGGTCCACCAGGCTGAAGTCCCAGAACTCATCGCCCTGGTACAGGTCCGGTACACCCGGCACGGTGATACGAAGCAAGGATTGCGCCAGCCCGTTGAGTGCACCCGCCGTGGCGATGGCCTGGGCGGCGCTGGCGATGGCGTTGCGTAGCGTGGCGCCGGCATCGCTGCGCAGCAGGCGTGACAGGAAGGCTTCGACCGCCTGTTCATAGGCGTCGTTGGGCGCGCTCCAACTGCTTTGCAACTTGGCTTCGCGCAGGGCTTTTTGCTGCCATTGCCACAGGCGTTGCTGGTAAGACTGCAGGTCCGGGTGGGTATCCAGCGGCCAACTGCCGAGCAGCACCTGGTAAAGGATCAGCTCATCGCCCGCCGACGGGCTGTGTGCATCATCGCGCAACGGTGCGGCGAGGCGCCGCCAGTGCTCGACCTGTTCGACATACCACGGCGCGCATTCGCTCAGTACCGCCAGGCGTGCCCGCGTGTCTTCGCCGCGCTTGTGGTCGTGGGTAGCAGTGGCCAGCAGGTTGTCGGGGAAGGTCTGCAGGCGCTGCTGATTGGCCGCATGAAAGTCCGCCAGCGGTGCGCTGAACTGTTCGGTGCTGAAGCCCACATCGTTACGCGACAGCAGCACTGCCGAGCGATAGAACGCGGTGTCTTCCACCGCTTTGGCGGCCGCTGGCGACGTGAGCTGCTGGAAGCGCACGCAGGCGTGCTTGAGCATCTTGCGCTCACGGCCCACCGGGCGATTGCGCCACGGCTGGCCGCCCAGCCATTTTTGCAGGTGGTCGAGCACCGGCCAGTCGCCTTCGCCCAAGGTGCTGCGGGCACCGGCCAAGGCTTGCAGGAAAAACACATCATCGTGCGCACTGCGCCCACGGGCGCTGATGTAGGTGCGGTACACCGGGAAGTGCACGATCAACTCCTGCAAGGCACGGCGGATCGCGCCCAGGGTCAGGTCGCGGGTCATCACGTCATCGCGGGCCACTTGCAGCAGCGCCTGGGCCACGCTCTCGAAGTCGCCGGCCAGCGAACCGTTAAGGATCTGCTGGCGGGCCAGCCAGGCTTCTTCGATAAAGGCAGCAGGCCGTTCGCTGTGGCGCGTCCACAGCTCAGCCAACGGCCCGAAGCCTGCCGGGTCGTGTTGCAACAGCGACAGCTGGTTCATGAATTCATAGCCGGTGGTGCCGTCTACCTGCCAATCTTCGCGCAGGGTTTCGCCTTCACCGAGGATTTTTTCCACGAAGATCGGCAAATGCCGGTTGGGCGAAAGGGAATCCACGCGCCGGCGCAACTTGCGGCAATACCCGCGTGGGTCGGCCAGCCCGTCGATATGGTCGATGCGCAAGCCGTCCACCAGACCTTGGCTTATCAGCTCGAAAATCTTGCCGTGGGTGGCTTCGAACACGGCGCTGCGTTCTACGCGCAGGCCGCCCAGTTCGTTGACGTCGAAGAAGCGCCGCCAGTTGATATCGTCCGCTGCGGTACGCCAACTGGCCAGCCGATACACCTGCTGTTCCAGCAAGGCGTGCAAGTGAGTGAAGCCGTCCGGCTGGCGCCCATCGAATTCGGCCAGCCGGTTTTCGATGGCGTGCAGCACCGAGGCTTCCGTGGCTCGTTCGGCCAGCACGTGTTTGAGCCAGCCGGCTTCGGTGTAAGCGTCGTCCTGGAAGGCAAGGGCGCTGAAACGGTCGGCCAGGGGCTTTAACGGCTCATCGCTGCCCAGGATCATGGCGTAGTCACGCGGGCAAATCGGGAAGCGGTGCTCGTAATGCTCGACGTAAAACCCGCCTTGATCGGCATCGAACTGGAGCGTCAGGTTGCCGCTTTGCAGCGCTTCACCGTAGTCGCTGCCCAGAAACGGCATCAGCAACTGGCCCTTGAGCAGCGGGTCCGGCGAGTGCCACTGGATATCGAAAAACTCACTGTAGGGGCTCAGGCGGCCCCATTCCAACAGGTCCAGCCACCACGGGTTGTCCGCGCCGCCGACGGCCATATGGTTGGAGACGATATCGAGGATCAGCCCCATCCCGTGCGCACGCAGCGCCGCAACCAGCCTGTGCAAGGCCGGCTCGCCGCCAAGCTCGGGGTTGACGCGGGTCGGGTCAACCACGTCGTAGCCGTGCATGGAGCCGGCGCGGGCGGCAAGCAGCGGCGAGGCGTACAGGTGGCTGATGCCGAGCTGGGCAAAGTAGGGCACCAGCGGCACGGCATCATCCAGGGTAAAACCTTTATGAAATTGCAGGCGCTGGGTCGCGCGCAGGGGTAATGCATTCATCGGTCACGCTCATGGGCTTGGTTGCGCGCCACGGCCAGCAACTCCAGACGACGGGCGGCGCCGTTGTTGTCGAGCAGGCTGGCGGCCTCACCCGGCAGGCGGCGGCGCCAATTGGGGTGGGTGTCGGTGGTGCCGGGCAGGTTGGCTTGTTCCTCGATGCCCAGCGCGTCTTCCAGCGGCAACAGCACCAACGGCGCGCGGGTATGGCCCAGGTAACGCACGCTGGCGTCGATCATATGGTCGGTGTCGTTGCGGATTTCATCGACGAAGTTCTGCGGGTCCTGGCTCAAGGCCTGGCGCAGCGCCTGGCGTTCGCGCAGGCGGTGTTCGCTCCACTGCTCCACGGTGGGCGCATCGATCAGGCCCAGCTGGATATTCCATTCGATATCGCGGCTGTGCCACCAGCCGTTGAGGGTCGGCAGGTCGTGGGTGCTGGTGGTGGCCAGGGCATTGTCCGGCCAGTCGAGGATCGGCGTGAAGTGGCCTTCGTGGTTTTGCTCAAAGAGCAACACGCGCATGCCCAGGATCGAGCGGCCGCTGAGTTTTTCGCGCAGGCCATCGGGCACCGTACCCAGGTCTTCACCGAGCACGATGGCCTGGTGGCGGTGGGATTCCAGCGCCAGCAGGCGCAGCAGGTCATCCACCGGGTAATACAGGTAGGCGCCGTCGCGCGGCGTAGCGTCCATGGGGATGACCCACAGGCGTTGCAGGCCCATCACATGGTCGATGCGCAGGCCGCCGGCGTGGGCGAAGTTGGCCCGCAGCATCTCGATAAAGGCGCGAAAACCGTTGCGCTTCAGGCCTTCGGGGGAAAACGCCGAAATGCCCCAACCTTGGCCCGCGCGGTTGAGAATGTCGGGCGGCGCGCCGACGGTAAGGTTGGCCAGCAACTCGTCCTGCCGGCTCCAGGCCTGGCTGCCGCCGCCGTCGGCGCCCACGGCCAGGTCTGCGATCAGGCCGATGCCCATGCCGCTGCCACGCGCGGCTTGTTGCGCGCGCTCCAGGCAGCGGGCGATCAGCCACTGGCAGA
Organism: Pseudomonas sp. 2822-15; assembly: GCF_002742515.1. Taxonomy (NCBI): domain Bacteria; kingdom Pseudomonadati; phylum Pseudomonadota; class Gammaproteobacteria; order Pseudomonadales; family Pseudomonadaceae; genus Pseudomonas; species Pseudomonas sp. 2822-15. The sequence goes on from NZ_LJRY01000208.1 coordinate 68,147, forward strand.
AGGCGAAATAGCCGATTTCATCCGCATGCTCGGCGGCAAATTGCGCCAGCGCCGGGCTCTGTGGCGAGCGCCAGGCTTCGGGCCAGTGGCGCCAGTCGAGGTCTTCACCGGCGGCGGCTCGCAGGGCTTGCACGGCTTCGAAGCGACAGTGGTTTTCCAGGGCTTCGCCGCCGGCCTGGCGAAAGCTCAGGAAGTCGGCGTGTTGCGGATGCTGGCCGTGGCGGAAATCTTCATACAAGGCGCGCAACAGGCGCTGCTTGGCGCGGGCGGCGGTGGGCCAGTCGATCAGGCTGAGCTGCTCCAGTTCGTGCAGCTCATCGGTGAGGTCCAGTGCCTCGATGGCGTTGCGCACTTCGCGCTCGCCAAGGATGCAGGCGGGCGAGGCATACAGGCTGTTGAGGAACAAACGGCTGGAGGGTGAATAGGGGCTGTAGCGCTCGGTGTCGGCGCTGAACATGGCGTGCATCGGGCTGATGGCCAAGGCATCGGCACCGCGCTCGGCGGCGCTGCGGGCCAGGTGCTCCAACGCCAACGTGTCACCGAAGCCGCCGTCACCCAGGCGGCGCAGTGCATACAGCTGCGCACTCAGACCCCAGGCGCGGGCCGATTGGCTGTCGACCGCTTCACCGACGCTGTAGCAATGGGTCGGGGCCACGGCCAGGGTGAAAGTCTGGTCGTCGATATGCACCTGGTGATAACCCAGTGCGATCACGCCGGGCAGTTCGGCATTGCCATCCAGGCGCAATTCGAGGGTTTCGCCCTGTTCCAGGCTGACGCGGCAGGGTGTGTCCGGGGCGAAGTAACGCGCGAGGTCCAGACCTACGCCGGTATCCACAGTCATCAGTGGCGGCAGGTGCTTGTCTTGTTGCACCCGTTCCATTTCGCGCAGGCTGGCATCGATCTCGGCGTCGGTATCGGCCGGGTGGCCCAGGCCTTTGAGGATGGCACGCAAGGCGGCGGGTTTGACATGTTGCGGGCGGCCGTTTGCGTCGATCCAATCGACGGCCAGGCCCGCGCGGCTGGCGAGTATTTCCAGGTTCGCTTCGCTCAAGGGTGATCTCCAACAGGGGATAAGGCGACGCGTGCACTCAAGGGCGCCAGTTGCGCGCCTCCATGGGCAGACGTCTCGAATAGCAGGTGTGGCGACGCCGGGTGATCCAGCGGCGTGGCGCCCAGGTTCAGGTCGATCTGCAACACGCTGCCGTTGCCCAGGCGCCAGCGCGCGGTGACGGCGCCGTCGGCCAGTACCTGCGCGCCCAGGGCCACGCTGCCCGGCAAGTGCGGCACGATATGCCGATGGCGCAGGCTCAGCAGCTGGCGGTATAGCTGCGCGTGTTCGTTCTCGGTGAAGCGGGGCGCCGACTGTAGAAAGGTCGGCAGTGCGTTAGGGTCGGGAATATGTTCGCGCCGCTCAGGGTCCTTGAACGCTGCGAAGTCGGCGAATTCGTTACGCCGACCTTCGCGCACGGCTTCGGCCAGTTCACCGTGGTGATCGGTGAAAAACAGGAACGGCTGCTCGGCGTTGACTTCATCGCCCATGAACATCAGCGGAATCATCGGCGACATCAGCAGTAAGGTGGTGGCTGCTTTCAGCGCCTGGGGCGAGCACAGTTGGTGCAGGCGCTCGCCCAAGGCACGGTTGCCGACCTGGTCGTGGTTCTGCAAAAACGCCACGAAGGCGCTGGGTGGCAGGTCGCCGCTGGGCTCGCCGCGTGTGTGGCCGTGGCGGGTGGTGTGGCCTTGGTAGACAAAACCTTCGCCCAGGCAGCGCGCAAGTTTCTCGGTGGGGCCTTGCGCGAAGTCACTGTAATACGCATCCGTTTCGCCCGTGAGCAGCACGTGCAGGACGTTGTGGAAGTCGTCGTTCCACTGCGCATCAAAGTCGTGCGTGAGCAGGCTGGCCTGGTTGAGTTCGTTTTCCAGTACCAGCCACACGTGCCGGCCGGTGTCCACCTGCTGGCGTACCCGATGCGCGAGTTCCTTGAGGAAACCGGGGTTGTCGATGGCGTGCACCGCGTCCAGGCGCAGGCCGTCGAAGCGGTACTCGAGCAACCACATCAGCGCGTTGTCGAGGAAAAAGTCGCGCACCTCGCGGCGATCGAAATCAATCCCGGCGCCCCAGGGCGTGTGCACGTCTTCTTCAAAGAAGCCTTGGGCGTACTGGCCCAGGTAATTGCCGTCAGGGCCGAAGTGGTTGTAGACCACATCCAGGATCACCGCCAAACCGTGTTCGTGGGCACTGTCGATCAGGGCCTTGAGTTGTTCGGGGGAGCCATAGGAGGCTTGCGGGGCGTAGGGCAGTACGCCGTCGTAGCCCCAATTGCGCTCGCCGGGAAATTGCGCCAACGGCATCAGTTCAATGGCGGTCACCCCAAGCTCGGCCAGGCGGGGTAGCTGTTTTTCAACGGCTGCATAACCGCCCATTGCGCCGACATGCAGCTCGTAGATAACGGCCTCGTGCCAAGGGCGACCTTGCCACTGGCTGTGTCGCCATTGATAGGCGAGGGGATCGACGACCACGCTCCAGCCGTGTACGTCAGTCGCCTGGGCCCGGGATGCCGGGTCCGGCACGTCCTGTTCGCCGTCGATGTTGTAGCGGTAACAAGTGCCCGCCGGGCACTTGGTTTCTACCTCGAACCAGCCATCTGCCTGGGGCAGCATGGCGATGGACTTGCCGTCTTGCAATTCAACGCTGACATAAAACGCGTCTGGCGCCCACAAGGCAAAACGCGTGTGTTGCGCGTCCAGCATGATTGCGCCGTGGGGCCAGGTTTCCAGAGTCCGTGACGGCATCTATGAAGACCTCCCTTTTTTTAAAACAACAACTAAAAATTACTTCGTGGGTTTCCCCAAGGCCTTGGCCACCAGCTGTTCATACAGTTCAGCGTAGGGTTCCACCGCCTGGCTCCAGTTGAACGGCTGGGTCATGGCGCGGCTGCGCATGGCGTTAAGCAGGCCTTTATTGGCAAATACCCTGAACGCGCGGCTCAGCGCTTCTTCATAGCTCTCGACGGTGGACTCATTGAACAGAAAGCCGGTGACGCCATTTTCGATGGTGTCCGCCAGGCCGCCGGTATTGCGCGCCACCGGCAGCGAGCCGAAACGCTGGGCGTACATCTGGCTCAGACCACACGGCTCGTAGCGCGACGGCATCAGCAGGAAATCGCTGCCGGCGAACATGCGCCGTGCATCGGTTTCATTGAAGCCGATGCGCACACCCACCTGGCCCGGAAAGCGCAGGGCCAGTTCGCGCATGGCATGTTCTTCTTCCGGCTCGCCGCGGCCGATAATCGCGATCTGGCCGCCGTTTTCAACGATGTAACGACTGACCGCTTCGGTCAGGTCCAGGCCTTTCTGGTACACCAGCCGCGAGACCACCGCGAACAGCGGGCCGGTGGAGTCGTGCAGGCCAAACAGTTCACGTACATGGGCGGCGTTGACCGCCTTGCCTTCCCAATCGCCGATATTGAAGTTATGGGTCAGGTGCGTGTCGGTTGAGGTTTCCCAGCTTTCATCGATGCCGTTGGGGATCCCACTGAGCAGGCCTTGCTGGGTCTTGCTGGCGAGGAAGCCATCGAGGCCACAGCCGAATTCCGGCGTAGTGATTTCCTGGGCGTAGGTCGCACTCACGGTGGTGATATGGCTGGAATACGCCATGCCCGCCTTGAGGAACGACATCTTGCCGTAGAACTCCATGCCTTCCTGTTGCAGGGCGTGGGGTGGAATGCCCAACTCAGGGGTCGAGGCCAGGCTGACCACACCCTGGTAGGCGAGGTTATGAATGGTGAACAGCGTGGGGGTGCGCGACCCGCGCCAGTGCATATAAGCCGGCGCCAGGCCTGCGGGCCAGTCGTGGGCGTGCACCAGGTCCGGGCACCAGTGGATTTGTGCGAGGTTGGCGGCCATGTCGGCGGCGGCCAGGCCCAGGCGGGCGAAGCGAATATGGTTGTCCGGCCAGTCGCGGCCGTTGTTGGCGCCGTACGGCGTGCCTTCACGCTCGTAGAGCTCGGGGCAGATCAGCACATAGATGACCAGGCCATCCTTGAGGTCCATGCGCCCGATCTTGCACGGCGGCAGCGCCGCGTGGCCGCCCAGTTCGCCGATGATATGGATCGGGTTGTCGCTTTCCATCACCTGCGGGTAGCCGGGGATCAGCACGCGCACATCATGCAGGTGCGCCATGGCACGGGGCAGGGCGGCGGAGACGTCGCCCAGGCCGCCGGTTTTCACCAGGTCGGCGAATTCGGACGTCACAAACAGGACTTTCTTGCGATTAGGGTTCTGACTCACGATCGGCCGCACAGTGTTGGGCAGGTCGGCCAACGAAGTCGGTCCCCCTGCCGGCTGACTAAAACGCTCTCCCTGAGTATCGACTGCAGCACTGATCATCGTTCTCTCCTACATATTGGGTCGGCTGATGGCCCGCTGCCATCGGCTCCGATTGGCCACATCCTGCGGCCAGGCGCACAAGCACAGTACAAACTGGCAAGGCGTATGCCAGTTGCACTCATTGCGAAAAAAGAGTGGATGGACGGGCATTCGGCTGAATCGCCTGCGCTCGCCTCCCTTAAAAACTTGACCTGTGGCAGAGTTGTAAAGTTTCGATTTTTTGCGGGGTTTTTGTTTTGGAACGGACCCATCGGTCATGAGTCTAGGACAGATCCCAGAGCCCGTATGGTTTATAGGCGTTTTTTGTAGGACAAAAAACTTGTAACCATATGCACAGTTCGCAATTGCTGTGATTTTGCGAGAACGGCTGAGGGATGGTGGCGAATTGCCTAGATGTTGTGAGCAGGTTTGTTGTGGCGAGCAGGCTTGCCCTGCGTTGGAGCGCGCAGCGCTCCCAAATGGCCCACTCGGTGCGTCAGATAGATGGGGTGTGTTCATTATGGGGCTGCTGCGCAACCCAACGCAGGGCAAGCCTGCTCGCCACAATGGCCTGCTTGCCACAACAGGCCTGCTTGCCATACCGCTTACAGGCTGCGAATCGGCGTCCCGCTGGCCCAGGCTTGAATGTCTTCGATCATCTGCTGATAAAACTGCCGATAATTCTGTTCACTCACATACCCGACATGGGGCGTGGCCAACACGTTCGGCAGACGCCGGAAGGGATGATCAACCGGTAGTGGCTCTTCGCTATACACATCCAGCGCTGCCCCCGCCAGTCGCCTAGCTGTTAACGCCTCGATCAGCGCCTGTTCATCCACAATCGGCCCACGTGATGTATTGACCAAACGCGCACTGGCCTTCATCCAGCTCAACGCCTGGGCATCTACCAGGCCGCGACTGCGCTCGCTGAGCACCAGGTGCACGCTCAGAATATCCGCCTGTTCAAACAACTCACGCTTGCTGACCCAGCTCACACCCACCTCGGCGGCGCGCTCCGGCGTGAGGTTCTCGCTCCAGGCAATCACGCGCATGCCGAATGCCCGGCCAAACTGCGCGACTTTCTGGCCGATGCTGCCCAGCCCGAGAACCCCCAGGGTTTTGCCATACAGGTCGCCGCCCAGCCCGATTTGCCAACCGCCGGCGCGCAGTGAGTTGGCTTCGGCCAGCAGGTTGCGGGTCGAGGCCATGATCAGCGCCCAGGTCAATTCCGGCGCCGCTTGCTTGTAGCTGTCGGTGCCGCACACCTGGATGCCCAGGGCTTTAGCGGCGGCAATGTCGATGGCCGCGTTGCGCATGCCGCCGGTCACCAGCAGTTTCAGCTTGGGCAGGCCTTGCAACAGGGCCTGATCGAAGGTCGAGCGCTCGCGCATCAGGCAAATCACGTCGAACCCCTGCAAACGTTCAACCATCGTGGCGGTATCGGCGGGGTAATCGTGCAGAAAGTGCACCTGGCCCACCGCCGCCAGTGCCGACCAATCCACCACACTACTGGCTACATTTTGCCAATCATCAATGACTGCGATCTGTACCGACATTCACGAGTGCCTCGAAAAAGGTTGGATTAAAGGGCGTTCAACCCCTGCAACAGTGCCTGATGAAACTGCGCCGGTTCTTCCATCTGCGGTGCATGGCCCAGGCCCGGGAATTCCACCAGGGTCGCATGGGGGATCAGCTTGGCCGCCTGTTTGCCCAGCACGTCGTAGTGACCGAGCCTGGCCTTGACCGCCGGCGGCGCGATATCGCTGCCGATGGCGGTGGTGTCGGCGGTGCCGATCAGCAGCAGCGTGGGCATCTGCAAATCCTTGAACTCGTAGTACACCGGCTGGGTGAAGATCATGTCGTATATCAGCGCCGAGTTCCATGCGACCTGGGTGTGGCCGGGGCCTTTATTCAGGCCGGCAAGCATGTCGACCCAACGCTCGTATTCCGGCTTCCAGCGCCCGACGTAGTAAGTGTTGAGTTCATACTGGCGAATGCCGTCGGCGCTGAGTTTCAGCTCGCGCTCGTACCATTGGTCGACGCTGCGATAGGGCACGCCCAAGGCTTTCCAGTCTTCCAGGCCGATGGGATTGACCAGCGCCAACTGCTCGGTTTGTTGCGGATACAGCAGTGCATAACGGGTGGCGAGCATGCCGCCGGTGGAATGGCCGATGAGGGTGGCCTTTTGAATGCCGAGTTTTTCCAGCAGTTGATGGGTGTTGATCGCCAGCTGCTGGAAGCTGTACTGGTAGTGGTCGGGTTTGCTGGAGGTGCAAAACCCGATCTGGTCCGGCGCGATCACGCGGTAACCCGCTGCGCTCAAGGCCTTGATCGAATCTTCCCAGGTCGCGCCGCAGAAGTTCTTGCCGTGCATCAACACCACGCTGCGGCCATTGGCACGGCCCTTGGCGGGCACGTCCATATAACCCATTTGCAGGGTTTTGCCTTGGGACTGGAAACTGAAATGTTCGACCGGGTAAGGGTATTGAAAGCCTTGCAGCTCGGGGCCATAGGCAGTGGCGAGGGCCGTAGCGGCGAGGGCGGGAGTGGCGCTTGCCGTCAGCAGGCCGGCGATGCAGAAGGCGCGAATGAGAGACATGGAAGGGCTCCGATGGGAATGCCCGGATGCTGTTGCGAGGGGATTAAGTGGGGATTAACACCCACTGCAAGGTCAGCGCCGCCAGTACGCCATAGCGCAGGCTCTTGGCCAGGGTGACCAGCAGCAAAAACCGCCACAGCGGTTCGCGCATCACACCAGCGACCAAGGTCAAGGGGTCACCGATGATCGGCACCCAACTGAGCAACAATGTCCAGTATCCCCAGCGCTGATAATTGCGACGGACTTTTTCCAGATGCTTGGGACCGACCGGAAACCAGCGCCGTCCCTTGAAGCGTTCAATCGAAAACCCCAGCCACCAATTAACCACCGACCCCAGCACATTGCCCAAGGTCGCAATACCCAGCAGCAGCCACAGGCTGTAGTGCCCGCTGAGCAGCAGGCCTACCAGCACGGCTTCCGATTGCAGCGGTAGCAGGGTGGCTGCGCCGAAGGCGGCGAAAAACAGCCCCAAGTAACCGGCGAACATCAATCAGTGGGCCAGGGTGGTGGTGAACAGGGCGCAGAGTAAGGCCAGTGGCAAGGGGATTTTCATGCGGGTCTCGTGGGCAAGAGGACGGCGTCGGGATTTTGCGGCGATCATGACGACGTCATCCCAGGCAAGCCAGCTCCCACAGGGTGATAGGGCGTCAGTAATGTATCTAAATTATACGAAAGCCGCGTTTTCAAGGCGGTTTTTGAGCTGATCCAGGGCAATGGCCGACAGCTCGACCATGCGCGCGTGCAAGGTGGCCAGTTGCAACTCGGTCTCGTAGGTGAGCACCCGTTTGAACAGCGTGCCGCCACGATGGGGTTGCAGGAAGTAGTGAATCGAACCGTCTACCGCCAGGGAGGTGAACACGGTTTTGAATTCACTGGGGCAGCGGGCGATCTGCACGCGATAGCTCAAGGGAACGCGCACGCCCAGCAGGTCGATGATTTCGGTAAAGCGCGTGCCGGCCGCCAGTGAGCCGGTGGTGCCGGTGTCGGCACTCAGGGAGGTGGGGTGCCACTCGTGCCAGCGATCCGGCTGGGTCACGTAGTCGTAGATGACCTCGATAGGTGCCTGGATGAAGCGCTCCTGACTGATCCGCTCCAAGCGGACCGAATGCTCAGTTGCATGCATGACACACCTCCTGTGTGGCGAGAGTTTGTCCTGAGAACTGTCAGAATAGCCCCACTCCCGCGCATTGCACGGGAGTGTCTCAGTCTTTTATCAGCGCACCTTGAAGCGGCCCATCAACGCAATGACCCGGCCATTGGCATCCAACAGGCTCTGGGTGTTGGTTTGCGTGGCGTGGCCACTTTCTACCAACTCATCGACCATCTGTCGGATCTGCACCATGCTGCGGTTGATCTCCTCGGTCACCGCGCTTTGCTGCTCGGCCGCCGTGGCGATCTGGGTGCTGAGGTTATTGATATGGCTGACGGAGCCGGCCATCTCGTCCAGCCCGGTGTTCACCCGTGCCGTGGCGTCGGCCGCTGACTGGCAACTGGCCTGGGTGTTTTCCATGGCCGCCACCGACGAACTCACGCCGGTGGTCAGGCGCGCGAGCATCTCGTTGATCTGCGAGGTGCTGGCCTGGGTGCGTGCCGCCAGCGCCCGCACTTCATCGGCCACCACCGCAAAACCACGGCCTTGCTCGCCGGCCCGCGCCGCTTCAATCGCCGCGTTGAGGGCCAGCAGGTTGGTCTGGCCGGCGATCGCGCCGATCACCCCGAGGGTCTCGGTGATGCGTGCAGCGTCCTGGCGCATGGCCTCCACGGTGTGGGTGGCGCTGGCGACTTCGCCGATCAATGCGCTGACACTGGTGGACGCTTCGCCCACCACCACGCGGGAACGGTCGGCGTGTTCGTTGGCGCGTTGGGTGAACGAGGCGGTTTCCGCCGCGTTTTGCGCCACGGTGTCGGCAGTCGAGCTCATTTGCGTGATGGCGGTGACGGTCTGGTCGGTCTCCGAGGCGTGGCGCACCAGGATCTGGTTGGTGTGGGCCGATGTCTGCTGCAGTTGCGCCAGGCTCGACGACATGGCGCCCGTGGCCTGGGTCACTTCACCAATCATGTTCTGCAAGTAGACGATAAAGTGGTTGACCGAATGGCCGATGGCGCCCAGTTCGTCTTCGGCGCGAATGGTGATGCGCCGCGTCAGGTCGGCATCGCCGGCGGACAAGGCATCGATATTGGTCTTCAACGACTTCATGCGCTGCACCAGTTGGCGGATCGCATAAGCGGCCAGCAGCACCAGCAGCAACACCATGGGGATTTGTATCAGGGCCAGGCTGCCGAGTACGTCATCACGCTGGGCGGTGATCAACGAGGTGGGCAGGGCGGTGGCGAGGAACCACGGCGTGCCCTCGATCGGGCGCAGGTAGAAGGTGCTGGCCACGCCCTGGTTGTCGAACTCGGCGCGTACAAGCCCTTGGTCGCGGTGGGCCAGTGCTTTACTCACCTGGGCGGCAAACGCCGAGGTGCCGACCAGTTCGCTGATGTTCTTCAACACCACCGGGCCGCTGAAGCGCGAACTGTTGCTGATGATCTTGCCGTCGCCTTCGACGATCAGCATCTGGCCGCCGATGTCTTTTTCCTTGCTGGCCACCAGCTCATTGAAGAACCCCAGGGTGACGTCAATGGTGGCCACGCCATAGGCTGCGCCATCGCGCTGAATGGCCATGGCACAGTTGGTGCGTGGCTCCTGACTGGCGTCGTCCTTGTAGGCGGCGGCCCAGGCGCACTGGCCGCGTGGCGAGGCGAGGCCGCCTTTGTACCAGCTCTGGTCGTAGTAGTTGGGCGCAGCGTCGCTGTTCCAGAACGTGTTGACCGCCAACTTGCCCGAAGCATCGCGGTGCCAGAAGGTGCTGAACTTGTTGCGCCCAGGCGCGCGCTGGTTGGGCAGCGGCCAGATACCGCCGCCGAAGACTTTCAGCTCGCCATACTGGTCCACCAGGCCGGGCAGCACCTTGTCGATGGCATCGCTGTCGAGCAGGGGAATGGTTTGGGTGATGCTGCGTTGCTGGGCTTGAACCTTGTTCAGTTCGCCCTGAATGCGCTCAGCCACTTCGGCGACGCGGTTGAGCACCACCTGTTCTTCGGTATGGCGCAGCGTGGGGGCCACCAACTGGCCGATACCGACGACGGTTAACACCAATATCAGCAGGACGAACAGCACCAGAAACAGGGTGTAGCGGGTTTGGATGGAGCGCAGTGGAGGCATGGGGGTCGTCCTTACGAAGCGTTATTATCGACGCGGCTTTGTTAGAGCTTCGTAGGGCTATCGGCTAGGTGCGCTGGAGCTTTAGGTACGATGGTGCAAAGTGGCCAGGTAATTGACGGCGGCCTTGCGGGTGCTTGAGTTGAACAGGAGGGCGTCCATACGATTGAGCGAAGTAGACACCTGACAAGATGCCAGGACTGCTCTTACGTGGCGCTTCCGGATAAAGGGGTTCCCAGCAATGGCGCCGCTCAGTGGCTTCAGCGTCACCTCTGCAATTGCCCTTTGCGATAAGCCCCAGGCTGCTGGCCGGTGGTCTTGTGGAACGCCCGAGTAAACGCCGCCACCGACTGATAACCCACGGCCAGCGACACATCGGCCACGGTCATGTTTTCCTTGAACAGACGGCATGCATGGCGCATGCGCATCATCAACAGCACATGCCCCGGCGATTGCCCGCACAACTCGCTGAAGCGTTTGAAGAACGCCGAGCGCGACAAGCCGGTGCAGGCGGCCATGCTTTCCAGGGTCCATGGGTCTGCCGGGCGGGCGATCAATTGCTCCAACAGTTCGGAGAACGCCGGTTGCCGGCCCAGCGCTGCCAAACCGCCCAGTTCGGGGTTATCGATGACCTGCTGACGCAACACATAAAGAAACAACAAATGGCACAGACGTTCGAGCAGTGCCGAGGAGGGCGCCGGGACGCGCTCGCACTCTTGCAGGATCAATTCGAAGAGGTTGCGCGCAGCGGTCAGCGATGGGTCGCCGGCGCGCAGGATGATCCAGGCGGGCAAGCCGTCGACGATCATTGCCGACAAACCGGAATGGAAGTGAAAAAAACCGCAGACCAGGCCGACGCCATCGTCGGCGTTGCTGTCCAGTGCCAGCATCGGTCGGCGCGGGCATTGCTGCGCGGCAGCGGCCGTCGCCTCGCCAGACAACCGATACTCGAGGTCACGCAGCAGAAACACCGCATCACCATTATTCAGGTGTTGGGGAAGGGGTTCGCCGTCAATATGCAACCAGCATTGGCCCTGCACAATCAGATGGAAACTCGCGCTGGCCAGGCCATGGGTGCTGGCATGCCACGCGCCGCAATAGCGGCCGACATGGAACAGGCTGGTGTTGAGTTCGAGGCTGTCTAATAACCAATCAACGAGTGCACTGGACGAATTCATCTAACGGAAAGACTCTAGAGCAAGTAATCGCTACTTTAGCCTATTGAGGCGTTTTTTTATAACCAACAGACTTAGGTGAAGAACCCATCAGGAGACCATTCCATGTCCCGTGTACCGTTGCTCACCCCTGAAACCGCCCCGGAAGCGGCCAAGCCCTTCCTGGAAAACGCCCTCAAAGCCTCGGGTTTCATCCCTAACCTGCTCGCCGTGTTGGCCAATGCACCGGCGGCGCTGGAAACCTACATCACCGTGTCCGGGCTCAACGCCAAGTCGCAGCTGAGCCTGGCCGACCGCGAAGTGGTGCAGTTGATTGCCGCCACCACCCACGGCTGCGATTTCTGTGTGGCCGGCCACACCGCCGTGGCGCGCAATAAAGCCAAGCTGCCCGAAGACGTGATTGACGCCTTGCGCCAGCGCGGTGAATTGCCCAACGCCCGTTATGAGACACTCGCCGCCTTCACCCGCGAAGTGATCGCCACCCGTGGCGATGTCAGCGACGCGGGTTTTGAAGCGTTCCGCGCCGCCGGCTATACCGATGGCCAGGCGCTGGAAGTTATTTTGGGCGTCAGCCTGGCAACCCTGTGCAACTTCGCTAACGTGTTTGCCCGTACCCCGCTGAACCCGGAACTGGCGCAGTACCGTTGGGAAAAACCGGCAAGCTGAATCGGCGATGGTCCACCTGCTGTGAAAAGGAGAATTGAATGCTTGACCCAATCTTGAGCCGTTGGCTCGATGTTCAAGCGCAGGCCCTGGATGTGGGCAGTTGCGATCCACAGGAAGTGCTGCCACGGCTGGCAGAGTCAAATGTATTAAGCATCGGCGTGCCCAAGGCGCTGGGCGGGCTGGGCGGTGATGTGACCGGCGCGGTGGAAGCCATCGCCAATGTGGCCAGCCATTCCCTGGCGGCGGCGTTTGTGTGTTGGGGCCAGCGCTCTTTTATCGAATATTTGTTGCAGAGCCCGAACGAGCGGTTGCGCGAGCAACTGCTGCCGGACTTGCTCAGCGGCAAGCTGGCCGGGGCCACCGGGCTGTCGAACGCCATGAAGTTTTTGTCCGGCATCGAAACCCTGCAAATCAGCGCGCAGCCGACCGATGATGGCTGGACCCTCAACGGTCGCCTGCACTGGGTGACTAACCTGCGCAAGAACGGTTTCGTCGCGGCGGCGGCGATCGAGCATGCCGGCGGTGGCGCGCCGTTTATCCTGGCGATCCCGGATTCGGTCGCAGGCCTGCAGCGTTCGCGTGACCTGGAACTGATGGGCCTGCAATCGAGCAACACGGCGGCCCTGGGCCTGGAAGGCGTGGAGCTGAGCCGCGACTGGTTGCTGCATGAGGATGCGCGCAAGTTTCTGCCGGCTGTGCGCCCGGCGTTCCTGGGCTTGCAGTGCGGCATGTCCATCGGCCTGGCGCGGCGCTCCCTGGCGGAAGTCGCCAACCACCTCGGCGCCTCACGTACGGTGCTGCGTGACGAGCTCGAAGCCCTGCGGGTAACCCTGGATCATCTGGTCACGGAACTGAAAAGCGGCCTGCTCGCCGGGCGTTTCGCCGCCGAGCCGGTGCCCTTGTTCAAACTGCGTATCGCCCTGGCCGAAACCGCCGCCAGCGCGGTGCAGTTGGAACTGCAAGCCAGCGGCGGCAAAGCCTACCTCACCGCCCATGGCAGCGGCTTTGCACGGCGCTGGCGCGAGTCGGCCTTTGTGCCGATCGTGACGCCCAGCCTGGTGCAACTGCGCACCGAGCTGCACCGCCAGGCCAACCTATGAGTCAGGCGGTATTGAACGCCCAGGGCATTTGCCTGGGCTATGCCAGCGGGCCGGTGTTGCAAGGCTTTGACTTGCAAGTGCAGGCGGGTGAAGTGGTGTCGATCCTCGGCCCCAGCGGCGTGGGTAAATCCAGTTTGCTGCGGGTGCTTGCCGGTTTGCAGGCGCCCCAGGGCGGTAGCGTGCAAGTGCTGGGCGAGCCACTGGCCGGGCCGCATCCACGGGTGGCCGTGGCGTTTCAAGACCCCAGCCTGTTGCCCTGGCTGAACCTGGAAAAGAACGTCGCCTTCGGCCTGGATTTCGCCCGTCAGCCGCACTTGAGCCCTGAGGCGCGCCGCCAGCGCGTCGACCACGCCATTGCGGCGGTCGGCCTGGAACATGCGCGTCAGCAGTTTCCAGCGCAGTTGTCCGGCGGCATGGCCCAGCGCACCGCGTTGGCCCGTTGCCTGGCCCGCCAGCCGCAGGTGTTGCTGCTGGATGAGCCGTTTGGCGCACTGGATGAAGTCACCCGCGCCGACATGCAGCACCTGCTGCTCAAGGTCAACCGCGAGCAAGGGTCGGCGGCGGTGTTGATCACCCACGATATTGACGAAGCGCTGCTGCTGTCTGACCGCATCCTGCTACTGGGCAACCGCCCGGCGCGGACCTTGGGCGAATGGCACATCGAGTTGCCGCAACCGCGCGAAGAGCAGGTTGAAGCCATCGGCGCGTTGCGTATCGAGATTCTGAAAACCTTACGGCAGGCGAGCCGCCCTCAACCCCACCCCATTGACCAACAGGAGTTTTCACATGTGTCTGGATGACCTCACGCACTCGCGCCGTGACTTTCTCAAACTCTCGGCGGTGCTCAGTGCCGCCGGTGCCTTGCCGTTGCTCAGCAGCCTGCAGGCCCGCGCCGCCAGTGAGCCGGACGCACCGGTGCGCATCGGCTATTTACCGATCACCGACGCCACGCCCTTGCTGGTCGCGCATAACAACGGCTTGTTCGAGGCCGAAGGCATCAAGGCCGAGCGCCCGGTGCTGTTGCGCAGTTGGGCGCAGGTCATCGAGGCGTTTATTTCCGGGCAGGTCAACGTGATTCACCTGCTGTCGCCGATGACGGTTTGGGCGCGCTACGGCAGCAAGGTACCGGCCAAGGTCGTGGCCTGGAACCATGTCGGCGGTTCGGGCCTGACCGTGTCGCCAGGCATTACCGATGTGAAGCAATTGGGCGGCAAGTCGGTGGCGATTCCGTTCTGGTACTCGATCCACAACGTGGTGGTGCAGCAACTGTTCCGCGACAATGGCCTTACGCCCGTGGCGCGTGCCGCCGGCTCTGCGATTGCGGCCAATGAGGTCAACCTGATCGTGTTGCCGCCGTCGGACATGCCACCTGCATTGGCCAGCAAGCGCATCGATGGCTATATCGTCGCCGAGCCGTTCAACGCCCTGGCAGAGAACCTCAAGGTCGGCCGCGTGCAGCGCTTTACCGGCGATGTGTGGCGCAACCACGCGTGCTGTGTGGTGTTCATGCACGAACATGACCTGACCAACCGCCCGGAGTGGTCGCAGAAGGTGGTCAACGCCATCGTCAAGGCGCAGGTGTGGACCCGTGATAACCGCGAAGAGGCGGTCAAGCTCTTGTCCAAGGACGGCCCCAACCGCTATACGCCGCATGCCGAGCCGGTGTTGAGCAAGGTCTTGGCCCCGGCCGCCGCCGACCGTGCCGCGTACCTGGCCGACGGCGCGATCCGGCACGCCAATTGGGACGAGCATCGCATCGACTTCCAACCGTACCCATTCCCCAGCTACACCGAGGAGTTGGTGCGACGCCTGAAGGACACCTTGATCGAAGGCGACAAAAAATTCCTCGCCGACCTGGACCCAGCCTTCGTGGCCAAGGACCTGGTGGACGACCGCTTTGTGCGCAATGCCATCGAATCCGTGGGCGGCATGAAAACCTTCGGCTTGCCCGACGGTTATGAACGGCACGAGGAGATCGGCGTTTGAACAACGGCAGAATCCCTGGCTGGTGTCTGGGGCTGAGTGGTTTGGCGGGCTTGTTGCTGCTGTGGTGGTTGGGCGTGAAGGTGTTTGGCGAAGCCGAGGGTTTATCGGCGCGCTTTTCGCTCGCAGCAACCGCCAGCAGCCTGTGGGAATTGCTGGGGCGCAGCGAGTTCTACTTGCACATCGCCGTGAGCTTGAAGCGTATTTTCGTCGGGCTGTTGCTGGCCTTGTTGGTCGGTGTGCCATTGGGGCTGCTGGTGGGCAGTTCGCGCAATCTGGAGGCGGCCACCACACCGGCGTTCCAGTTTCTGCGGATGATATCGCCACTGTCCTGGATGCCCATTGTGGTGATGCTGATGGGCGTGGGCGACCAGCCCATCTACTTCCTGCTGGCGTTTGCCGCGGTGTGGCCGATCATGCTCAACACCGCCGCCGGCGTACGCCAGTTGGACCCGCGCTGGTTGCAACTGAGTAAAAGCCTGAGCGCCACGCGCTGGGAAACCCTGCGTCGGGTGATCATTCCGGGCGTCGTCGGGCATGTGCTGACCGGCGTGCGCCTGGCCATCGGCATCTTGTGGATCGTACTGGTGCCGTGCGAGATGCTCGGGGTCAGTGCGGGGCTGGGCTATTACATCCTCGACACCCGCGATCGGCTGGCGTATTCGGAGTTGATGGCGATGGTGGTGGTGATCGGGTTGCTGGGGTTTGCGCTGGATGGGTGTGCGCGGTGGTTGCATCAGCGCTGGGTGCATGCTGGTTGAATGGCGCGCCTCTCGTCTTCCATCCTGGAAAGCGAGAGGCGCCCGGTATCAGCGACGCTCGTAGCCAGGGCCGCCATCGTAGCGGTGGTCGTGCCAGCCGCCACCGCCGCCGCGTGGGAAAAAGAAGCAGCCGCTCATGGTCAGCATGATCAGCAATGGAATCAGCAATGTGATTCGACGGAGCATTTTCAAATCCTCTAAAGTACCGACAGGTTCAATCCGGCGCGGAACAAGCCAAAATTTCTCAGCGCCTGTAACATATGACCCTGCCGAACCCGTGCCATCCCCGTAACCGGGTATGTGCTTGGCATGCTCGGCGGTACAAAGTGGATACATTCTTAAGGTTCAGGAACCCGTCATGACCCAAAAGCAACGTTTGAAATATTCGATTCTGATCGCCCTGGCAGTACTGGCGTCGATGTTTGGCCTGTCTTATCTGCAGAACACCGGCGTGATCAGCGAAAAAACGTTCCAGTACCTGGCGATTGCGATTGCCGTCGTGGTGGTGGTGATCAACGGCATCATGCGGCGCAAGGTCAAACCTCACTTCTGATGCCTGCTGGAGCGCCAGGCCAAGGCGTCAGGCGCGACCGTCGAGCACTTTGGCAGCCTCTGCATGGAGGCTGTAGCTTTTATCGGCATTGAGGGTGATCACGCCCTCGCTGCACAGGCGCTTGAGCACCTCACGCACGCTGAGAAACGACAGCGGGATGCCCAGCTCCAGCAAATGGCTGTGCACGCCGCGCACGCCCAGTGTGCGCTGGTTGTCGGCGGCGGTGAGCAGGGCGTCAATGACCTTCAGCCGGATCAGGCTGGTGCGCAAACCGAAGCACTTGAGCAAATGGCGGATACGCTGGTTGCCGTGCTCCGGCGCTTTGCCGAATGCTTGTGCGCTGCCGCCGTAATTGGCGTCGGCAGCCGGTGAATGTCCATCCGTGGGCGATTGCGGGTTGTACATGCAAAAACTCCTTATCAGAGCCTGATCAGGAAAATGATGGCGCTCTTATTTGAATAAGACGAACGAGCGAGCGAAATCATGAAGTCCCGGATGTAGAAATTTTGTCGGTATCCGCTTTGTCACACTTCAACTGCCGTTTAATAAACACCCGCAGCGGCTAAATTATTCCCGGTTGCCTGCGTTCTTACGGTGGGGTCGTTGCCCCTTGTAAGGGTGTTCAATTTGACTGTGGAGCTTGCGTGATTATTTCCAACCGGTTGTCCAAGGCGTGCGTGGCAGGGCTGTTGCTGGGGCTGAGCCTGAATGCTTCAGCGCGTGAACAGGTGACACAGGCTGCTGCAGATATCCGTCGCACCAGCTTCGGCGTGCCGCACATCCGCGCCAATGATGAGCGTGGCCTGGGCTACGGTATTGGTTACGCTTACGCGCAAGACAACCTGTGCCTGCTGGCCAATGAAGTGGTCACGGTGAACGGCGAGCGCGCGCGGTTTTTCGGCCCGGACCAGGCGACCCTCGAAGAGCGCAACAACCTGGCCAGTGATGTGTTTTTCAAGTGGCTGAATACGCCCCAGGCCGTTGCCGCATTCTGGAAGGCGCAAACCCCGCAGATGCAGCAGCGCATCGAAGGCTATGTCGCCGGCTACAACCGTTATCTGAAAGAGCAGGGCGCGCCGACCCAGTGCCACGCCACATGGGTGCGCCCGCTGGTAGCGCAAGACCTGGTCAAGCTGACGCGCAGGCTGCTGGTGGAAGGTGGTGTCGGCCAGTTCGCCGAAGCCCTGGTCGGCGCCACGCCGCCTAACGCCACTGCCGCTGTACCGCCGGGAGTGAAGGCCTTTGAGCTGGCAGCAGCCAATCAGCAACGCTTCAGCCTCGACCGTGGCAGCAACGCCGTGGCCGTGGGCCGTGATCGTTCGTTTAATGGCCGTGGCATGCTGCTGGCCAATCCTCATTTCCCCTGGGGCGGTGGCATGCGTTTTTATGAGATGCACCTGACCATCCCGGGCCAACTGGACGTGATGGGCGCAGCACTGCCGGGTTTGCCGGTGATCAATATCGGTTTTAACCAGCATGTGGCCTGGACCCACACGGTGGACACGTCCAAGCATTTCACCCTGTATCGGCTCACCCTCGATCCCAAGGATTCCACGCGTTATCTGCTGGATGGGAAATCCATCGCTATGGAGCAGCGTGCGGTGAAGGTCCAAGTCAAACAGCCCGATGGCAGCCTCAAAGAGGTCACACATACGGTGTACAGCTCGCAATTCGGCCCGGTGGTGCAATGGCCCGGCAAACTCGACTGGGACAGCCACTACGCTTTCAGCCTGCGCGACGCCAACCTGGGTAACGACCGCGTGTTGCAGCAGTGGTACGCGATGAACCGCGCCAGCAGCCTTAAAGAACTGCAAACCTCGGTGCACACCCTGCAAGGCATACCGTGGGTCAATACCGTGGCCGCCGACGACCAGGGCCAAAGCCTGTACATGAACCTGTCGGTGGTGCCCAACGTCAGCGCCGCCAAACTGGCGCAATGCAGCGACCCACGCGCCGGCCTGCAAATGATCATGCTCGACGGCGCCCACAGCGCCTGTGCCTGGGAGGTTGACCCGCGTGCGGCGCAGCCCGGCATCTTCGCGGCCGACCAACTGCCGCAACTGCAACGCACCGACTACGTGCAACACTCCAACGACTCGGCGTGGCTGGCCAACCCCAAGGCGCCACTCACCGGCTTCTCCCCGGTGATCAGCCAGGACCACATCGGCCTCGGCCCCCGCGCACGTTTTGCCGTGCAACGCCTGCAATCCCTGGAGAAGCAACCGATCAGCGTGGCCGACCTGCAAAACATGGTGATGGACAACGAGGTGTACCTCGCCGGCCAGGTCATGCCCGACCTGCTGGAGTTCTGCGCCAAACACCTCGGCGCCGACGCCGCCGCTCTGCAACCGCTGTGCACCAGCCTGAAAGCCTGGGACCAGCACGCCAACCTCGACAGCGGCATCGGCCTGGTGCACTTCATCAACCTGGTCGAGCACCTGCAGCAAATCCCCGACGCCTGGCGCGTGCCTTTCGACCCGGCGCAGCCGTTGACCACACCCCGTGGCCTGGCCATCGACCGCATCGAGGTGGCCAAAGCCCTGCGCGAAGCCATGCTGGCCTCCAGTGCCGAAGTCAGTAAACTCAAGGGCACCACCCGCTGGGGCGACATCCAGGTCAGCGGCCAAACCCCCATCCACGGCGGCCCGCAACAACTGGGCATCTACAACGCCATGCAAACCGTGCCCCGCGCCGACGGCAAACGCGAAGTCGTCAGCGGCACCAGCTACTTGCAAATCGTCACCTTCGACGACCAAGGCCCCCAGGCACTCGGCGTGCTGGCATTCTCCGAATCCAGCAACCCCGCATCCAAACACGCCAAGGACCAGACCCAAGCTTTCTCCGAGAAAAAACTGCGCGCGCTGCCCTTCACCGAAGCCCAGATCAAGGCCGACCCGCACTATCAGCAGCAGCGCATCCAGGAGTAGGGCAGGCCCGCAACCCCTTGATGGCAATACGAAATATTTTTGAAATCAAGGGGTTGCAGGTAAAAGCAAATACGTACATAATGGCGCCCATCGAACGCAACGAAGCATTTAAAACTTCAATGTATTCAATGAGTTAGAGTAGAGGCAGGGTTTTACAGCCCACTCAAGTTTTTATGCGGTGAATGTCAGCAGTCAGGGCGTTAATCGTTTGAGGCCGAGTAGCAAAATGGTTATGCAGCGGATTGCAAATCCGCCTACGCCGGTTCGATTCCGACCTCGGCCTCCACTCTTAAAGCCCCGTAGATTAACGTCTACGGGGTTTTTTATTGTCTGCGATTTGGTCATCGCTTCCGCAATTTTTCGGATCGCTTCCGCATCCCTACCTTTTTTCGGGAAATTTAAGACGCCGTTATCGGTATGCCTCTCCCCGATTGGGCGTGGGATTGTGCTCCAGGCTAAGGAGCCTCCGCGTCTACTAACGGCCAAAAGCAGTCAGTCGGATGTTTCTACGAAGCTAGGCGCTATTGAGCCACGTAACACACAACACGCTAACGAGTGAGTAGAGAGGACCAGCAACAGCGAGCGCACGGCCCGCCGTTGCAGAAGTGCGACAGGACTTATTTTTGCTGCACCACATTCCGGTCTAGGAAACGGTGGATTTCGCCACTGATCTCGTTCAAGTGTGTTTCCAGTGCGAAGTGCCCGGTGTCGTAGAGATGTACCTCAGCTTTGGGAATATCACGCTTGAACGCGTTCGCTCCTGCCGGGAGAAAAAACGGATCGTTCTTTCCCCAGACGGCCAACATCGGCGGCTGATATTTGCGGAAATACGCCTGGAACTCGGGGTAGCGCTTCACGTTGGTAGCATAGTCTGCGAACAGGTCTAGCTGGATTTCATCGTTACCTGGTCGCGAAACGAACGCGTAATCCAAGGTGTATGTTTCAGGTGCGATACTGTCAGGGTCCGCTACGCCATGCGTGTATTGCCACTTGATTGATTCTGGTTTGAGCAGCTCGCGCAATGCGTTGCGGTTCTCGGCAGTGGGAGCGTTCCAGTAACGTTGAATCGGGTTCCAGCCCTCGCTGAGGCCTTCAACGTAAGCATTCCCGTTTTGGCTGATGATTGCGCTGATTCTATCGGGGTGTGCGACGGCCATCCGCCAGCCTACAGGCGCACCGTAGTCGAACACTTGAAGAGCGTAGCGATTCAGCGCAAGCGCTTCAGTAAATCCGTCCATGGTTTTGGCGATGTTGTCGAACGTGTATGAGTACTTCGCCCGATCAGGGCTGTCCGAGAATCCAAAACCTGGGAAGTCAGGGGCAATCACGTGGTAACGGTCCGCTAGCTTCGACATCAAGTCGCGATACATGAATGATGAGGTAGGGAATCCATGAAGCAACACGATGGTTGGCGCCGATGGGTCGCCCGCTTCCCGATAGAAGATGCGGACCCCTTTTACCTCTACAAAATGGTGTTGTACGTCGCTTGCCCTTTGGTGGCTAATGTCGGCTGCTTCCACTCCTGCGCTGGCGAGCGCTGCACTAAGGGCAGTGGCGGCTAACAAAGTCTTAATGCTCATGCAAACTCCTTGGACACTGAATGAAAAAGATAAGTGGGCTATCAGGCGGTGAGTTCATGGCTTGTCGAGCTTCAGGCGCACCAACTTGATATGGCTATATTGCCAGTTTCAATAACCCAACATAATCTGAGAACATTGGTAATCTCCCTACCAAATATTGGAATATTCCATGGACAGATTTGAGGCAATGAAGCTGCTCGTGGCGGCGATTGATGCTGGCAGCCTGACGGCAGCCGGGCGGCTAGCCGATATCCCTCTTCCCACCATCAGCAGGAAAATTTCTGACCTGGAGACGCTGATAGGTAGCCGTTTATTGATTCGGACCACGCGTAGGCTCTCGTTGACCGATGCAGGGGTGGCTTATGTGGCTGCTGCACGCCGAATATTGGAGCAGTTGGAGGTTGCCGAACGCGAAGCTGCCGGAGAATTCATTGCCCCCAAGGGCGAACTGGTCCTGACTGCGCCAATCATGTTCGGCCGGCTGCATGTGCTGCCGATCGTCAACGCGTTTTTAGGGGAGTTTTCCGAAATCAACATCCGGCTCTTGCTTTCTGATCGCAACGCTCACCTCGTTGACGACCACGTGGACATGGCAGTGCGCATTGGAACACTCGCTGATACCGGCATGATCGCCACTCAGGTGGGGGCCATGAGAACTGTAATTTGCGCGAGTCCTAGGCTGCTGGAAGCGTATGGAAGACCTGAATGTCCCGCAGACCTGCAGAACTTGCCAACCGTGCGACTTGACGCCCCTATGCCTTTTCAATACTCAAAACATGGCGTGGCAGAATCAACGAGGCGGATGACCCCGCGCTTATCGGTGACGACCGCTGACGCAGCAGCGCAGGCCGCTATTGATGGCGTTGGAGTCGTTCAGTTATTGCACTACCAAGTCGCGGAGGCGATCAGCGAGGGACTGCTGGAGATTGTGCTGGATAACTATGAGCCTTCGTCGGCGCCTATCAACCTGATCCACATGTCACCGGGGCATATGCCCCTGAAAATGAGGCGATTTCTGGATTTTGCGATTCCTCGGTTTCGTCAACGCCTGGATCAGTAAGCTCAGCGATGGCGTGCGTAATCATTCCGATGTCATAAGACTCATATCGGGTATTTTGGCGCAGACACGCCGACGACATGGGCTAAAAGCTGGACGCTCCTAAGCTGGCTATTGTTATTTTGCCTTTGGTCGCCGGACAAGCCGTAGACCCAAAAGCCATTGCTGGAAGTTGGGCGCCCCTCTTCATGTTGATGGCTGCAATCGCGGAGATTTGTCATTTTTTTCACGAGGTGGTTAAGGACAAAATCAAGAGACTGGCCCCTCCATCACAATTACGATAACGACCAACGCCGACTGGCTCGGAAGGTCTAGGAATTATTCATGCCATTTATTTTTACCTGCGTTGTGTCCCTATTTTTTTGGACTGTTGTTTCAGCAATCACAGGAGCTGAGGAGCCTTGGGACCTGGCCAGTTACTGGACCATCATCTACCCCGCCGCGCTAGTGTTGTCCGTGATCCTTGGAGCCGTTCTAAAAAGCTCACAGTGGTCCGCAGGCGCCATCGTAATACTCTCTCAGGTCCCCGTGGTTTTGGCGACTTCTGGTACATCCCCGTTGCTAGCTGCCGGTATCATCGTTGCGGCCGTTCTCTCAATTCCGGCCATAACGCTGTCATGGCTCGCCGGCAAATTGCGCTCAGGTAAGAAAGGACGATGGACATCTACGAAGAAATGAAGGCACCGTTCCAGGAGCACCCGCGACGAGTACTGAATACACAATACAGATTGAGCCAGATAAAAAAACGGCGGCAAGCTGGACAGTAGGACGTAACCACCAACTCGCTCAAATACGACTTTGAGGTCATAACGACTAATGAGACCGCACATGGCCGAGAACTGTTGAGCGGCACCACCATGCCGCCCCATAAATGGGGCTCCAGAATGGTGTACACCTTCGTCCGGTCGTCCGGTGAACCTGTGAGGTTGCATTGCGCGATTGCACTGATCCTGGCGCCTTGGCGAAAGGCGTCTGGCAAAGTCACCTTCTCGACCCCTGCCGTTCACGTTAAATAGAAAGCATCGCCCTTAAGTCATCAGTTTTGTTGAACTCGCTGCGCTACGTCGCAAAGCCACCGGCGCAAAAGTTGGGCTGCTTCACCCAGCACCACATCTTTGGCCTGCACCAAATAATAGCCCTTGCCAGTCTTTAGTACAGATTCAAAGACAAGTACGAGAAAGCCTAGTTGTACGTCTTCTTCAACCAACCAAGGGCTGGTAAGCACTAAACTTTGATCGCGGCGGGCCGCGTCGATTGCCAGCTCAGACTGGTCAAATTTGAGGCTGCTGGAGAAGCTATCGGGGGACATGCCAACCGATGATAACCATTGAGACCAGTTGGCATGAGACGTCATGCGCGACGGAGAGCGCTTTAAGTAATTGCTTTAGGGAAATAAGCTTAACAGCCTTCGGCAGGAAGCTACTCATTAGCCTGCATCAGTTCCAGAGTGATTTGATCTGGCCCGGTCACATATACAACTAGAGTTCCCTTGCGTGGGCCTGCGGGAATCGCTTGAGGCTTGCCTCTTGCTTTCCAGCCTGCTTGCTCAATGCGTTCGAGTACGGCGTATATGTCCTGCACTCTCAATGCCAAATGCGCTGAACCAATCGCTGATGCCGTAGGTGGAGTGATACCGTGGCGTTCACCCTGCGAATATTCCAGCAACTCTACTCGGCTGCCATCCGGGCCTTTGACTATCGCCGTTCGCACGCTCGGATCGGCGGTGCCGGTTACTTGCAAAATGAATGATCCGCCCATTTCCGACTGACGCTCAAGAGTGAACCCAAGTCCAATTGTCCAGAAGCGAATGGCTTCTTCCAATGAACTGACTGCGAAGCCAATATGATCGACGGCATGCACCATGTGGTTAGAATTCATCAAATGATCCTTTAAAGGTTCACGGGCCAAATAGGGAGGTGAGCTTGCGCATCCAGCTGTTACGGCCAAAACACAGAAAATAAATGAGTGAGGGGTACGCATAATCAGGCCAATCCAAGAGAAGCAACATTTGCGATTTTTAGACATTGAGTATTCCTCTGACCGGTCTTATTCTCCATTAGGCATTCAGGATATGGCTACCTCGGATATGACATTGGATAACGTAAACCAGCCATGAACCGCGCGCTTATGCCACTGTTGGCGATAGAGCAACGCGACCGGGCGATCCGCGAAACGGCGCCCCACACTCATACGAAAGGCCAACTAATCGCAAGCCTTGCCGGCCTGCTTTCCGTCAGCACTGACGGCGGCTCATGGGTAGTGCCGGCTACCCATGCCATTTGGATACCTCCCCGTGTCGCACACGCGATGATGTCACATGGCGCTTTTGCAGGAGCGATGGTCTATATCGCGGAGCAAGAGTGCGGGATCCTGCATCAAATGCCATGCACATTTAGGGTCAGCAGTTTGCTGCGCGAAGCGATAAGCCGCGCTGCGTCGTGGGGACAACCACCCCGCAACGAAATGGAGTCGCGGGTTGCAGCAGTCATCTTAGATGAAATTGCTACCTCACCCGCTGAACCCATCGGTCTGACGCACCCCAATGACCCGCGCTTGAGGCGTATCACCGATGCGATACTTGCTCAGCTTGATGACAATAGATCACTTGAGGATTGGGCTGCTTGGTCAGGTATGGCACCTAGAACACTTGCCCGGCGTCTGGTCGCTGAAACCGGTTTTAGTTTTTCTGAATGGCGACAGCGTGCGCGCACGTTGCGCGCTATTCAACTATTGGTCGAGGGGATGTCAGTGACGACAACGGCGATTGAGCTTGGCTACGAAAATATTAGTGCTTTCATTGCCATGTTCCGTCGGATAATGGGTGTTACGCCAGGACAATATGTGCGTGCGCAGACACTGATTAGCAAAGAGGTAATTTCTAGATCAAGTTGATGGGTGTAAGAACCGCTGTACCATCCAACCCGATCCTGCACGCTACAGGCTAGACCTTCAACCATGTGCCGGAACAGATGAAGAAAGAAATGCCAGCCACTTCAGGAGTCGCCAGAGCATCAGTTTTCTTTTAACTGGTGGGGCACTCACGCTGCACTCAGCTGGCGCTTGTAACTTCAACCGTGCTAGTTGCGTATTCCCCCCAATACCACCACAAGCACTCTACGAGCTGTTCGTTAGTGCATTGGCTCAGGCATAACGTTAGTGTACGCGAAGTCCATGCTTCGCCTAATTGTGCGGCGCCAAGTGCTAAGGTGCTTTTGTAGAGAGCGCTGCGCGCACCACGCGATAGCCTTGCGTACGCCGCAATGATGTCCATTGGGAAAAGAGAACAGATTTATTTCTCTGTTCTAAACGTCCGCTTCTGGCCGATGTGGGACCTTCGTGAGAGGCAGCAGTCGATGCGTTCAATGTGAAGGACCTTGGAGCCATTTTTTGACGATAGCGTGATATGTGCCATCTTGCTTGATCCGATCCAATTCTGCCCTAAACCGTTCTACGGTTGCGTCTGGCGTAGCTGGACTGAAGGCCATGTACAGTCCTTCTTCACTTGATAGCTCGGGTAACGGCAGTGAACGCACCATCGTCATTTCAGGATCATCCCCATTCTTGCGCATAAGGTGAATGGCGTTGAGCTCATTGGAGATCCACAGCTCAACGTGATCGACCTTAAGCTTGCGGTAAGTGTTCTCGTACATGCTGCTAGACAGTAACTCTTTGCCCACCTGGAACCCGTGGGCCATCATGTACTGCTCACCAACGTCCTGTTTGACAGTCGCGATGTGATACTGACGTGCATCGTCGAGTGAATTCAGCCAAATAGGTCTTTCGGACAGACTGAACAGAAACCACCTCGTCGGTGCGATGGCTCCGACCCATTTGAAGAGATGTTCCCGCTCTTGGGTTCTTGCCATCGAATAGATCAGGACGTTGTCGGAATGTTGCGCTAAATCATAGGCGCGAGCCCAAGGCAGAATCTCAATCTTGGAGTTGAGCCCGAGACCGGCCATAACTGCTTGCACGATTTCCGTACTCAGGCCTGTGACCACTCCGTTTTCTGCCATGTTGTATGGCGGCAATTCCTCAGTGACAACCCGAATCGGCGCTGTAGCCGGATCTGAGGCGACGGAGATGCCTGAGGCAGCGAGTAAGAGGAAAGCGCACAACTGCCTTAAAAGCGGGGAGAACATTTTGCACCTGTGTACGCGCCGAATCCTGTGGGTGAGTCGGACTTCATGAACCTTAGGTATTGTCTGTCTTATAGGCATTAAGGCTCGTTCTAACCTTAGGAGTTCATCCACATGAAACCTGAGTGTTGGCTTGCACGTACCTTTGAAGGCTGTCGCTGTATGTACGCAAGGGGAGTAACAAAAACGTAGATGCTTGTTTTCATGTGTGCTGCTACCCCATCGCGAGAGAGCGTTGTTACGAGCACCCCATCCCTTGTTGAAAATATCACAAGTCGCGCGGGTTGAGCACCTACGCGCAAGATCATGCACCGTTACTCGCGGGATGAGCTAGAGGAGTGAGCTAAGTAAGCACGCCAATAACCGCACTCTGAATCGCCCCTGATTTTCTAGACGCCTTTGACTGGCTCCTTTTGGCCGTTTTCTGCCTGTCGTACAGGTAGTAACGTGTCATTTCGTAGGCTTCACAATTTCACCGACTCGCCGATATACCTTCTTGGTCATTTCCTCTGTGGAGTGACCTAGTAGGCGGCTAGCGTGCGTCAGCTCGATCTCGCTGGCAGCTTTTGGTCTGATATCCTTGAACTGAAACTGACGAATGCTCGTTGCCAGCGCGGGATCACCATCAGCTGACGCTTTGATTGCTGCCTTCTCTCGTGCGTCGTCCCACCGATTACGCAGCATCTGCTGGCTCATCCGAAGTCCAGACGCGTTTGTTATCAAAGTTGACGTGCGGATTCCATTGACGGCTCTGCGTTCTTGCAGGTCGTCGATAAAGCTACTCAGGCCGGATTGGATTCCGTCATCTTCCAAACGAAGACGGAGACGTTTTTCGGTCTTGCCCTGACCAATCAGCAAAAAGCCATTGTTCAAGTCGGTGGCTGCAATCTTGAGCACATCAGCGGGACGTTGGCCGGTCAGGTAGGCCAGATCCATCGCGTCCTTGAGTTCCTGTACCGCTTCCGCGTATACCGCGTTCCATACGGTTGCACCGGCATAATAGTCCCGTGGCTTTTCCTTGTTGCGGCGAACGCCAAAGCAAGGGTTTGCTTTGTCAGTCAGCCCCCATTCTCGTGCAATGGTGAATGCATGGGAGAGCAGGGCGATCTCACGGTTGGCCCTCACCTTGGCTGTCCTAGCGTCACGGTACTGCGCTATTACTTGAGGCGTGATCGACTCAATAGGGGCGCTCTCAAATGCTCTTCTTAGCTGCTTGAGTTCCTTGCGGTTGTCGGATTGGGTGCGAATCGACTTGCCCGGGATGATTTCCTTTTCGTAGCGATCAAATACATAGCTCATCAGATGGGTAGGCTTAGGCGGTGTCTTGCGCTCCAGTCTTGCCCATTCCACTTTGGCCTGATCGAGGTCTGTCCCGAGTGGGATTTCCTTCCGCTTCCCGTCGGTAGTTCTCCCGTCGTAGTAATACGATGTCCAAGTCTTTCCACTCTTACCCTTGCGCGTGCGCCGTATCATCCGTGGTGGCAGATCTCTATTGGCTTTACTTCTCTGGCGCATCAGTCAGCCCACCTTTGCAAGGTCGAGCGACCAGGTTTCAGCCATAGTATTAGCAGCGGATGGTTTGACTCCTGACAGTTTCAGTCGGGCATAAATCCGGCCAACTATTGGGCGGCGAGCGCCTGTCAGAACAAACTCCCAGTGGTTTTCGGTCAACCACTGGATCTGCTTGGAGGGGATTTGATAGCCGGTGATGGTCGCCAGTTCTTCATCGGCAAGGGTTTCGCTTTGGACTTCCATCATCATGCCTCCGTATCCAGTTGCGCAGGGTAGGCCGCCAACCACATCTTCGCGGCAAAGGCGCTAAGCTGCCGGCGCTGTTTGTTCACCCTGGCGACCATGATTTCTGTCCCGGGGAACGCTTTCCAGGTTTCCACGGCTAGTCCCAGTGACGTTGTGATCTTCGTCGTCAGTTCGTGGTCGTCGATGTTGCAGGCTGGCGAAGCGGAATGTTGCTCGCGAGCCAGGTTGACGCCACGATCAAAGCCGCGCGCAAAAGCTTTCTTGCTCGCTTTGATCAGGAAGAAAGCGGTCGCAATCCAGCCTACGAGCAGGCCGGCGACGATGATGTAAGTTTCGATTTGCATGTGCTGTATGCCTCGTTAGAGCCCGCCGCCGGACAGTTTTGGTGAGAGGACGGCGGCGGGGTGTTGCAGGGAGTTAGTTAGAACGTGGCTTCGTAGAGCGGAACGTCGGTGATGTCGCCTTCGATCTTGGCGCGCACTGCGTCGTAGGCTTCTTCGAGCACCTTGTCGGCACGCACCAGCTCGTACCACATGACCAGGCGGCCTTCCTGAATGCGGTAGCGGAAGCGGGCGGGCACGCAGAAGGTGTCGCCGCCGAGGAACGGCTTGAGTGCAATGAAGAACTCTTCAGGGATACGAAACTGGCCAGCCTCGCCGGCGCGCCCGTCAATCTCTTCGTTGTAGGTCAGTTGCACCTGGCCGTTGTCGAGGCGAGTGCCTTGGCGGAACGTGATGTTCTTCTTGGCTTCCAGGGTGCGGCTGATTTCGAGCATGTCCGCAGCGCTTGGGGTGTTCTCGTGCTCGGGGTGGTGGGTGATGTCCTTCACGTTGTCTTCGATGAATTCGGCGAAGGTTGCCTGGTCCATCCGCTTGCGGTCCTTTTCCTTCCAGTTGCCCCATTCAACGGTGGTCGGGCAGCAGTAAGTCGCGACATGATCGCGCCAGGCTGGTGCGGCCGGATCGTGGTAGTCGATCACCGCTGTGAAAGTGCGACCCTCGGGGCCGTTGCAAAACACTGCCGTGGCCTGGGTGGAAAAGCGATTGACGTAGCTGATGAACGACTCTGCATCGAGCACGGTGAGCTTCTGCTTGATCCGCGAAGGCGCGGGCAGCAGGTGCTCCAGGCTTTCGATGCTGACCCCGTTCGGTACGAGTGCCAGCGGCGCAGGGATGCCCGGAACCTCGATGGGTTTGCCGAGGGCCTGAGCCAGGGCGACTAGGTGCTGTAGGGCTTGTTGCATTGGATGTGCTCCAGTGGGTGACGATTTGGTGAGAGGTTGGTGGCGTGGGTGTTATTGGCTGACCTGGCGCAAAGCTCCAGGCCCGGGTTCGTCCTCGACACTGCGCAGCGGGATTTCCTGTTGGCGTGGGTCGCGGCGGGTGATGTTGCCCTCGGGCGTAAGGAAGAACAGGGACGTGCCGCGAGCCAGAACAGGCTCTTTGGTCTTAACGTCGGCCTTCACGGTCATCTGGCCGCCGCCGTCAGGCTTATAGGTGAGCTTGATGGTCAGATCGCCGCCCTTGCCGGTCATGCGGATGGCGTCGATCAGGCTGTGCTGGGCCTCGGTGAGTTCGTCCAGCAGGCCACCGGCCTCGATGTCGCGCAGGGTGTCCATAAAGGGACGTGCTTTGGTGTTCATGTGCTGTGCCTCATTGGCTGTGTCGCCCCTGGTCGGCAGGGGCTACCGTTTGAATCAAGCTGCTTGCTTCGTCGCTTGGGCGTCGAGGTAGTCGGCCAGGTCGTGGAGGTAAACGACGGGCTTGGCACGGGCCGAGCAGTGCAGCCGCTTGACCACCAGCGCGATACGACCTGCCTTGATTTCGCTCAGTAGGTAGCGGTCGGTGCGAATGTGCGTGAAGTACTGTTCACGCACGGCGGTCAAGGTTGGGCACGGCGTGGCAAACTGGCGCCGGAGTTGTTCCAGGGTGGTGGTCACGCGGATTCCTCCCCATACCCCTCCTTTCGGGGCACCAGCTTGAGTCGGATCAGTTCGGCGAGACCTTCTTTGCTCTTGCCCTTGGCCGCTGCCAGGACGTTGCCCTCGGCGTCTGCGATGACGGCGCCGTATGGGTATTCCGGGCACTTCACCGGCGTCACGTAGGCGATCTGGCCTTCTGCAATCACTGCGTCAACGCAGCGGAACACTTCGGCCAATTCAACCGACACGCAGGGCAATGACTCCAGCAGCGCGACAGCTTCGGCCGAGGCACCAATCAGCGTGGCGCGGCTGATTACAGTTGGGTGGTTGAGGTACATCGGCACCAATTTCAGGGCGCCTACAGCGGAGTTGATGGCGTTCGGCGTCTTCATGCTGCTGCGTCCTTGTTGGTGATAGTGATGTCCAGCTTCTTGGCGATCCACTCAACGCCGGCTTCCTTGACCATCACTACGGCGTAATGCACGGGCTTGCCGATCGTTGGATTCCAGCGCACGCGAGCGTCCGAAAACAGGTAGCCGCGCTCGCGGTGGGCGCTGGCCAGGTCGCCTGATGAGTTGATCACGCCAAGTTCCCGCAACCTGGTGCGGAAGGCGCGGGGCTTGAGCCCGAGCAAAGCTGCGGTTTGATCCAGGGTGCGGTTCATGGCTGCGGCCTCAGGCTGTGAGATGTTCGGAGTGTTGCTGGATGCGGCGAACCATCAGGAACACCTCATCCAGCGAGCGCAGGAACTCCTCGACCGTGCCGTAGTTAGTCAGCGTCAGATCATCCTTATGAGCAGCTACCCCGGCCTCGCTGACGTGAGGGTTCACGGCTGGTGCATCGGCCCGAAAAATATGAATGACCGTGCCGCCGCGGCGACGAATGAGGTCCGCTTCGTTTTCAAAGCGCACGTCGCTGATGACGAAGCCCAGCACCGCGCCCAGCGCCTTCGTCATGTAATCGAGGTTTTGTTCAGCGAGCTTTACCCATACATCTGGGTGCACGGTGTTGCGTGCCCACTCAGTGCCCATCGACTGCATCAGCTGACGTGGCGAGCGGTCGAGCCAAGCCAGTGGCTGCTCCTTGCGATCGCCTTCGAAGTCGGTAGGGTCGAGGTTGAAGATCGCCATCAAGCCATCGCGGAGCGGATCAGCGAATGCGTAGTGCTCCAGAAGGTAAGAGCCAACCAGGTGTTCGGCGGCTGTCGACTTGCCGGAGCGGGCGCGGCCAGTGAGGCCAATCAGAATAGGCCTCATGCTGCGTCGCCTCCCGATGGGCCCAGGTCATCGCTGGCGGTGGCGGTGGGGGCGGGAGCAATCGTGGCGCGACCCAGATTGACGATGACCAGAAGGCCGGTGTTGCGCTGGATGCGTTCTACGGCGGCGGGGCTGGTTGCCGCCGCCGGGTGAAGGTAGACCGGGCAGCGGGTGTTGCTGTGCTGTGTCGTTTGCATGGTTTGTACTCTTTGGTGAGAGGTAACTACGCAAACGATACAAATACGTATTGATTCAGTCAATACGTATTTGAATTGATTTTGATCTGGGCATAAAAAAGGCACGCATCAAGCGTGCCTTCGTGCTGATAGCTACTTAAAAAATTTCGAGCTTGGAGAATACAACCCCGCAAATCGTGGCGTCTTGGCCCAGCTCAATAATTGGCTCCGGCCACGCAGGATTCAATGGTTTTAAAAAGCGTCTGCTTCCCTCCATTACCAGCTGCTTGAAGGTCGCTTCCTGGCTGTCGACTAGTTTTGCGATAACAAGCGATCCATTTTCAGCCTCTTTCGCCGGGTCGACGAAAATTATATCGCCGTCGCGGAAAGAGCGGCGCTCGTGTTGGTTGAACATCGATAGCCCCCTCACACGCAAAGCGTAGCTTTGGTTACTGTGAGAGGCGGCGCAGGGAAGCCAGAGCTCTGCATCATCGAGCGTTTTAACGTCCGTGATTTCGCACCATGCCCCAGCTTGAACCCACGATATCAATGGTACATATCCTTTGATGGTTGGGCCCGGCTCAACATTATGCTCCTCGGCTGCGGCGCCATTAATTTGTTTGGCCCCCTGGTCTGATTGATCGCCCCCCTTCCACAGCCAGTTGCTGCTGACCTTGAGAGCCTTTGCAATCTTTTCGACGTTTTGGTGGCGTGGGCTAGCAACTGCGTTGGTCACAATCCTATGTATCGTCGGTTGGGGAACGCCAGAGCGCCGGCCAAGTTCGCCTTCGGACAAATTCATCTCATGCATACGCTGAGCAATGCGATCGCCAATCACTTTTTTCCTGCCTTGATTCAGAAACGTATCATCAAGTGTATTGAATCAATCAATACGTTTGTGTATTGTGGCGGTCAATGCGAAAGCGCATCGGTGATTGATATGACTATTCAGCAAATGCTCGCGGAGTTACTGAGCACTGGTTTATCCCAGCGTGTCATTGCAGAGCGTGTGGGTACGACACAGCCAACAATTAATCGGGCAGCCAAGGGGGCGGATGTTCGGTATGTAACGGGAAAAGCCATTGAGAGCCTTTATTCCCAAGAAAAAGAAGCAGCTGGCTTGAAATCGGCAGCTTGAAAGGGTGCCGGACTGGGGCCTCTCACCAAAGATCCCCCAGCCCGGCTACGACGACACACAGCACATGCACATCGGTCGTGGTCGTAGGATAGGGCGTGCCCGTTTCTATGGCTAGACCGTAAAAGAGGTATTTACGGTTATGAGTCGAACAGATCAATCACCGGCCACTGGGCCGGTTCTTTCTCTGCGCAAAGCGATCTACCGCGCGGCCCATGATTACCGGGGCGGCGTGACTGCTTTGGCGCTGGACATGGTGCTCGATTACGACAGCCTGCAGAAGAAGGTCAAGCACGACGAAGAGCGGCGCTGGCTGGATCCTGACGAAATGGAAGAGGTGATCAGGCTGACCGCCGATCCTTGCCTGTTAGATGCCCTGGTAAGGCCGGCGGGTGCCGTTTGGTACAAGCCAATTCCGGTACCGGCAACTGCCGATGCGTTGAAGGCCGTCGGCAAGATGCTTGAGGAGTCAGGCCAGTTCGTGGCCTGCATGCACGACGGCGCCGCCGACAACATCTGGGAACCCCACGAAGTCCTCCTGCTGGAACAGCGCGGCATGGATGTTATCCGCGAGGTGCTGGGCATCATGGCTGGTGCGCGCAAGGCTATGGAGGGCACTGACAATGTCTGATGATATCGATATCGCCAACGATGCTGCTGAGCATTTCCGACAGCTCGCACTGGCGAGCCGTCCACGCCCAACGTGCTCCCTCAGCGCGCAATTCTGTGAGGATTGCGACGAGCCTATCCCGTTACTTCGTCAGCAGACGATCCAGGGTTGTGCTACCTGCGTCAGTTGCCAGGGGTTGCGGGAGCGGCGGCGATGAGTGAGCAATCCACCAGCACAGCGATATCGTCCTGGGCTCGCCGCTACATCGAAACCTTTAGCCTTGCCCTGGTCCCAATTGACCCTGGCGAAAAAGCGCCGAAGGGCATGGGCTGGAACAAGCCGGGCGGTTACATCACCGACCCGGTTGCCGCCGAAACATTCTGGCAGCGCAATCCAAATCACAACCTGGGCGTAGTGCTCGGGCCCAGCCGTGTCTGCTCGTTGGACGTGGACGATGTGCAGTGGACGCGGTTTGTATTGTTCGACCAGATGGGTCTCGATCTGGACGCCATGGCTGTGGTCTATCCGACCATCGTGGGCAATCCTTTGCGGTTCCGTGTGCTGTTCAAAATGCCCGATGACATGGAGCTGACGCGCCACTCGCTTTCCTGGCCCAACGAGAAAGACCCTGACGGGTCGATTCACAAAGGATTGATGGCGCGGGCCAAGGCCGCGAAAGAGCAGGGCGATTCTGTCGGTGAAGAGGCCGCCAAGGCCGAGGCCGACGAATACAAGCGCTTCACGGTGTTTGAGCTGCGCGCCGGCTTGGTGCAGGACGTATTCCCGCCATCGATCCATCCGGGTACTGGCAAGCCGTACACCTGGCGCACGCCGCCGAATGCTGCTGATGGTCTGCCGGTGCTTACCAGCGAGCTGCTGAACATTTGGTTGAATTGGGATGTGTTCAAGCGTAACGCCGAGGCCGCGTGCCCTTGGGCGCCGAAACCGAAGAAGCCCGCCGCGAAACCTATCAAGCGTGCTCCAGCTGCTGACGGAAAACCCTCGGTGATTGATCAGTTCAACCGGTGCCATGATGTGGAAGAACTGTTGCGCGCGCACGATTACATCAAGCGCGGTAACAAGTGGCTGTATCCACACAGCAGCACCGGGCTCCCAGGTGTGACGGTCACCGACCGCAAGGTCTATTCGCACCACGGTGCGGATCCGTTGGCCAACGGTCACCAGAATGACGCGTTTGAGGTGTTTTGCCTGCTGGACCACGATGGCGACCAGTCGAAGGCAGTGAAGGACGCCGCCCGGATGTTGGGTATGCAGCACGCGTCGCGCCCAGCCCCACAGGATCTTCCCCCGGCCCCATCGGCGGATACCGGCGAGCTGGACTCCAGCGCGCCGCCCAGTGACGCCGCTCCTGCTGCTGACGGGGGAGCGGGGGAGGTGCTGACCTATGACCAGGTGCTGCGCCGTTACGTGCTGGTCGAAGGAACCACGCAAGTGTGGGATCTCGATAAGGCGCGGGTGATGAAGAAAACCGCGTTCGAGGCGCGCGTTGGCAAACCATTGGCGAAACAGTGGGTCGACGACACCAGCAAAAAGTTGATCTCGGATGACAAGGTCAAAGAGATCGAGCAAGCCCGCAAGATGGCTGGCAAGAAGGGTGGTGCGCTTAACCTGGAGCCGATTGAACGGTACGTGTACATCGACGGTACCAAGGACGTTTGGGACCGGGAAAAGAAGCGGCGTGTTGCCGAAGGCGCGGTCAAGATGGCCCTCGGTGATATGTACGGTATGTGGTTGAACAGCCCGGAGCGGCGTGTCGTCGACGTGGAGAACATCGTGTTCGACCCGACGATGACCAAGGATCCCAACGTTTACATCAATACGTTCGACGGACTGCCCATGGAGCCAGCGCGCGATGATGCCGCGTGCGAAAACCTGCGCTGGTTGATTTCATTCCTGTGCAACCACGACCAGTCGTCACGCGATTGGTTGGTGAAGTGGTTGGCGTATCCGTTGCAGCACCTGGGCGCGAAGATGGATACGGCTGTGCTGGCTCACTCGACGATGGAGGGCTCAGGCAAAAGCCTGCTGTTCGCCGATGCCTTCGGTTTGCTCTATGGGCAGTACGCGGCCACGGTCGGGCAAACTCAGCTCGAAAGCAACTTCAACGCCTGGCAAAGCCGCAAGTTGTGGGCGGTGTTCGAAGAGGTCGTGAGCCGTGATCAGCGTTACAACCAGGTGGGCAAGATCAAACACCTGGTGACCGGCAAGACGGTGCGCATGGAATCGAAGTTCATCAACGGTTGGGAAGAAGCTAACCACATGAACGCCGCTTTCCTCAGTAACGAGATTATGCCGTGGCCGATCGCGCCGAGTGATCGGCGAATGCTGGTGTTGTGGCCGATGGAGACTTTGCCGGTAGAGCGCCAGAAGGCCGTTGGCCGGGAGCTGGAGAACGGTGGTGTGGCGGCGCTTTATGCGTGGTTGTTGTCCATTGACCTGGGCGACTTCGACCAGCGCACCAGGCCGCCCAGCACTGATGCGCGTGAGCGGTTGGTGGCGTTGAGTCGAGCCAGCTGGCAGACTTTCCTGTTCCTCTGGCAGTACGGCGAGCTTGGGCGCGAGTTGTGGGGCGCCTGTTTGACGTCCGACCTTTACGCGATGTTCCTGGAGTGGTGCCACCGCAACAAAGAGCATGTGATGAGTCAGACGAAGTTCTCGTTGTTCATCAGCTCAGAGGTGGACAAGACTCGGGCAATCCCCTGGACCGACGGCAGCAACCGCAAGTTTGGAGCGTTCTTCTTTCCGCGCGATGAGCAGGCTTCCCAGCCCCCATCACTCAGGTCGGCCGATCTGGGGAAGGCGGTGGTTGCTTGGCGGGCTGCGGCGCGCCTGGCGGGCTGGAACGTCGACAACTGGGATCATATCAAGGCGGCTGCAGCATGAGTCCGACGAAAAGTGTGTTGGGTGTGTCGGGTGTGTGTTGGGTTGGTTTTCGATACCCCACACAATTTAAGGCCTTCTATTTCGCGGCTTTCCGCCTGGTGTGTTGGGTGTGTTGGGTTTGGCGTCGCGCACGCGCATGGGCGACGTTATTTGAATCCATGGCAGTAAGATTTTTTTCTTATGCGAGAACCTTTAAATCCAACACACCCAACACACTCAACACATTTGATTTAAGGCTATTGAATTTAAAGGGTTTTAGATGTGTTGGGTTTGTGTTGGGTATGGCGTTTTTTGTGTCGGGTTCGGTTTTGGGTGGGGGGGCGGTGTGATGATCGAAGAAATTGAGGAACTCATGCAGCATTGGGGTAACCAGTTCAACCAAGTAGGTGATGGCGGCGGACTGGGCAGTCCTATGGCGACGATCATGGAGTGGGGCGGTTCTGCTCCTCGCGGAACCCCGGGATCTCGCGATCTTATGATGGCCTCCGGTGGTGGGATGGACCACGCTGCAATGGAGGTCGCGGCGGCCCTCGCGGAGCTGGAGCGGCAGTCCGAAAAAGGGGCATTGCTCGCTAAACTGGCGCGTAATCGCTATCTGCCTCGGCCTGAGTGGTCGGTACGCTCTCAGTTGCCATTGTTGGGCTTGGGAGATGATGCGGATCGGACGTATAGGAACTGGGTCCACGCTTTGCATCAGCAGGTACAGGTGATCTTGACCGTGCGTAGTGCGCCAGGTCGTG
Organism: Pseudomonas sp. 2822-15; assembly: GCF_002742515.1. NCBI lineage: Bacteria > Pseudomonadati > Pseudomonadota > Gammaproteobacteria > Pseudomonadales > Pseudomonadaceae > Pseudomonas > Pseudomonas sp. 2822-15. The sequence goes on from NZ_LJRY01000208.1 coordinate 104,760, forward strand.
CACGGAATATGCGCGTGAAATCGCCGGCAACTGGTCTGACGCGAGCGTCAACAGTGGCCCGCCTGAGATCTTGCTGACTGCCGTTCGTCTGGAGGGATTGCCTCAAAGCTGCGTCAAATTGCGTCAAAGGTGCGTCGAGCGTATCAACCGAAAAACATCCCTTTTCGGTTTTTCCGGAGCAGGGTAAAAAGCCCCCACGATATGGAATTTGCGCCTTGGCGCTGACCTCGCACGTGCTGTGCAGCTTCACCCGGTTTCCCTATACCGGTCACTTAACCCCGCTTCGGCGGGGTTTTCTATTTCTGCCTGCGCCGGGTTTTTGCGGCTGGGTGCGGGCACGTTGAGCGGATGGGACTGCGATGAAAGTAGAAATTCGAGATGAGAAGGGGAAGTTGATTTGGTCCAGAAGTGACGTAGGCGGATTTACATCACCCGCCTACGCATTCGACACGACACTTGAGCAGATAAAGCAAGTGCTGGGCTTGGCGCTTGAGCAGTGCCTAGGAGAGCTAGCTGTTTCGGATGATGTTGATCGAGTGGCGGATGTTTCCGCTGCCACCACCTAGATCAATCGTAATGTTCCAATGACCCGCGCTTGGAGCTGCAATGCGGGCTGGCAACATCTTGTAGAAACCCCCGAAGTATTCGTGTGCTCCACCCCGTTTGAATTTTGAAAAGTTCGTATCAGTGGTCAATCGAACATTGCATTGGTGTGAGCATTCGACAACCACGATGTCGCCTTGCTCAAGGTATTCACGCGTGTGCAGAAAGTTCATATGGCCTCCTAGCCATTGAGATGTGCGCATTGAAGTTAGCAGAACAATCTTAAAGTGCCATTACGCAGTATCAGTGGCTTGTCCTTATGGAGACAGTTGATGACAAACGAGCAGCAAGCGCTAATTGAGATGCCGATCTGGATGGTGATCGTACTGTCCCTGGTCGGCGGGATTTCCGGTGAGGCATGGCGGGCCGACAAGGCGGGGGTGAGCGGCTGGTCCTTGGTTCGCCGCTTGCTGCTTCGATCCGGGGCCTGTGTGGTCTGCGGGCTTTCCACCATGATGTTGTTGCACGCATCGGGCATGTCGGTCCTGGCGGCGGGGAGCATTGGCTGCCTCACCGCGATGGCCGGCGCCGATGTCGCCATTGGCCTGTACGAACGCTGGGCCGCCAAGCGGTTGGGCGTGTGCGATGTGCCGCCCTCGGGCAGCGGGCAGGTATGATGCCCTGCAGGCCACGAAATACGTGGCCTGTAGAGGATTGCATCAAAATAGTGCGCCGAAAAGTCGCCGGGGACCCTGGCAGCATTCGAGGGACACGGGGCATGAAACCCGCGGCTTTTCGTTAGTGGCTGGGTTTGAAAGTTAGTTGACCTCAGTTGACTGGTTGACCAGTTGACCGGGCTTGGAAATAGGAGGGTTTATGGCTTTTTTGACTCGTAAGGAATATGGCACGTTGAAAGGCTGGTCCAAGCAGCACATCAGCAAACTGATACTCAATAATCGCTTGGTTTTGGATGAGGCAGGATTGATCGATGTTGATGCTAGCGAGCAGTTCCTGGCGCTTACACGTGACCCAAGCAAAGTAGGGGTGACCGCTCGCCATGAGCAAGACAAGCAGACAGCAACCCAAACGCCTGCGTTATCTGTACGTCAGACAGCTAGTAGCGGACAGCCGATAATTCCCGATTACCAACGGTCCCGCGCACGCCGTGAACATGCTCAAGCTGAGCAAATTGAAACCCAGGTCAGAAAGGAAAACGGTTCCTTAGTTGAGACTGGAGTGGTCGACAAAGCGGCTTTTGAAGCCGGGCGTATGCTGCGAGACCTTCTACTTGGCTTGCCGCCTCAAATCGCTTCGGAACTGGTTGCACTCACTGATCCCTGGGAAATCGAAAAACACCTGACGGCGGCGATCAGAAGAACCCTTGAAGACGCTGAGCGCATGTCAATCAGCGATCTTTCCCGAGCACTAACTAAGAGCTGACCCTGATGCATTTTCCATACGCTGACGGTGCAGAGGTTTACCGCACGGCGTATTTTCGCGGCTTGCATCCTGACCCTGACCTCTGGGTCGATGAATGGGCCGATGAATACATGCGAATTCCGCGCAGTGTGGGTGCCGCTGAGCCAGGCCAATATCGAACATCCCGCACGCCCTATGCCCGTGAGCCGATGCGTTGTTTGTCCCCGGCACACCCTTGCAAGCGAGTAGTCACCATGGTGGCTTCGCAATTGATGAAAACGCAGATCGCGTTGAACTGGATCGGGGCGCTCATTCATATGTCGCCGTCGAACATTCTGACACTGCTGCCCACCCTTAAACTTGCTTCGCGGGTTTCGTCTCGGATCAGCAAAACGATAGATGCAACACCTGTTTTGCGTGAAAGAGTGGCTACGCCACGCTCACGTGATGCTAAGAACACGCAGGATACAAAAGAGTTTGAGGGCGGGACGCTTTACGCGGTAACTGCAGGCTCAGCGGCCAACCTGGCCGAGTTGGCAGCACGGTTTATTTATGGTGATGAGATCGACCGCTGGGAGGTCGACGTGGGTAACGAAGGCGACCCGGTAAAATTAGCCGAGATCCGGGGCAGCACATTTGGTAGGAAAGCCAAGTTTTACTTTTCTAGTTCACCGACTCTCAAGGGCGCCTCCCGTATTGCCGACCTTTTCGCGATGAGCGATCAGCGTTACTACTACGTTCCGTGCCCACATTGTCAGCACATGCAAGTGCTGGAGTGGGAAAACCTCAAGTACACCGAGGACTACAGCCAAATCCAATATCTTTGCAACGGGCCGGAATGCGGCGCGCTTATTGACGAACACCATAAGGGTGAAATGCTGGCTCGGGGGGAGTGGCGTTCCCATGCCGAAGGTGATGGTGAAACCGTTGGTTTTCATCTCAACGCCCTGTATGCGCCATTGGGTTGGACCAGTTGGTTATCGATGGCCAAGGACTACGACGAGGCGCTGGTAAAACAGGCTAGTGGTGATCTTGAAGCGATGCAGGTGTTTTTCAACACGCGTCTAGCGAAGGTCTGGGACAGTACACAAGAACAGACAAAGGCCAGCGTACTTCAGGCTCGTGCGCTACAGGAAGACTATGTGCTTGGCTCTGTACCTAACGGCGCACTGATGCTGACGGCCTCGGTGGATGTTCAGGCCAATCGACTCGAGTTCATGGTTATGGGCTGGGGTGTTGGAATGGAGCGCTGGATCATTGATCACCAGGTGATCATGGGGAATCCATCGGACGAGCAGACCTGGTCCGCGTTGGACGAAAAGCTAAAGGCTCGGTACTGGCACCCCTGTGGCGTAGGTTTGACAATTTTGGCAACCGCCGTCGATACGGGTGGTCACCACACCAACGATGTTTACCAGTTCTGCCGCGTACGCCGTTGGCGGAATGTCTTTGCCATCAAGGGGGCCAGCAAGCCAGGCAAGCCGCCGATTGCCCAGCGCCCCTCAATGGTCGACGTTACTTGGCGAGGCCAGACCGAACGTAATGGGGCCGAGCTTTGGTTTGTCGGTACCGACACCGCGAAGGATTGGATCTACAACCGTTATCCATTCGAGTCCGGTCCAGGTGCTTTGCACTTTGCCAAAGATTTGCCTGAAGACTTTTTCGCGCAATGCGTTGCCGAGCGCAGGATCACTCGTTATGTGAAAAACAAGCCAGTCACTGAATGGATCAAAGGTAAGTCGGAGCGTAACGAAGCCTTAGACCTGATGGTGTATTGCTTGGCGATGGCGCATTACCTCGGCCTAGATCGATACAAGGAAAGGGATTGGGATCGGGTCGCTCAGGCTCTCGCGCAATCTGAGCTGTTCGTAGAGAAACCGTCTTCCAATACCCCGGATGAAGTTAGGGACGTTGAAAACCCAGTGCCGGTTTCAAGGTCACAGTCTTCACAACAACCTGTCGCTCCAGCAGTCCAAGCGCGCCCCGCTGCACCCCCTCAACGCCGCAGTTCCACCAGCGGTTATCTGAAGAGACGCTGATATGTCGTTTACCCCCAAGCACCTCGAGGCCATCGAGCGCGCCATTGCACGCGGTGAAAAAACCGTGCGCTACGGCGACCGCACGGTGGAATACCGCTCCATCGACGAACTGCTCAAGGCCCGCGACGAGATCCGCACGTCGCTGAGCCAAGCCGCCGGACCGCGCTCTCGCGTGGTTCGGCTCTACCACGGAGGCAAGGGAATCTAATGGCTCGACATTATCCGACGCTGACCCGTAATGGATTCTTGCTGCCGTCGAACATCAAGGCCAGTTACGAAGGCGCCGGTGAGGGCCGCCGTTCGGCCAGTTGGGAAGCCACCGAAAACGGCATCAACAGCATTAACACCCCGGCCCTGCGCAACCTGCGGGCACGTTCGCGGGCAGCGGTGCGCAATGATCCGTATGCGTTCAACGTCATCGACAAGCGCGTCAGCAACCTGATCGGTACCGGCATCACGCCCAGGCCGACCACGGAAGACGCAGAGCTGCGCAAACTCCAGCAGCAGCTGTGGGACGACTGGGTGGACGAGGCGGACGCCGATGAGCTAACCGACTTTTACGGCATGCAGGCCTTGGTGGCTCGCACCGTTGAAACCGCCGGTGAGTGCTTCGTGCGTTTGCGACCACGCAGTCCCAGTGAGGGCTTGGCGGTGCCGCTGCAGCTGCAGGCTCTGGCTCCTGAGTTTGTTCCTCACGACAAGTTCGAGACGGCTAAAAACGGCAATGTGATCCGCGCCGGGATTGAGTTCAACCCTGCGGGCAAACGGGTGGCGTACTGGATGTATCTCTCGCATCCGCGCGACTCGTCGTCGCTGAACGCCGGTTACAACCAATTGGTGCGTGTACCGGCCACGCAGGTACTGCACATCTTCGAACCAATGGAACCCGGCCAGTTGCGCGGCGTGCCTCGCTTGGCACCGGTGCTGAAGCGCCTGCGCAGTCTGGATAACTACGATGACGCGGTGCTGTTCCGGCAAGAAGTGGCGAACCTGTTCGCAGGGTTCATCAAGCGCCCGGCGCCGGAGGCTATGCAGCAGCCTCGCGATCCCACAACTGGTATGCCGTTGAACCTTGACCGCGACGGCTTCACGCCGATGGTCGCTTTGGAGCCCGGCACCATGCAGGAGCTGGCGCCGGGTGAAGAGGTTGAGTTCTCCAAACCACCAGACGCCGGTAACAACTACCCGGACTTCATGCGGCAGCAGCTGATGGCTGCGGCGGCGGGGTCGGGCACGCCTTACGAGATCCTCACCGGTGACATGCGCGAGGTCAACGACCGGGCGCTGCGGGTGGTGCTCAACGAGTTCCGGCGCCGCCTGGAGCAGCTGCAATTCGGCGTGTATGTGCATCAACTGTGTCGTCCAGTGCGTGCTGCCTGGATGGATATGGCGGTGCTGTCCGGCGCGTTGGTGCTGGAGGACTACGCGCAACTTCGGCGGGAATACCTGCGTACGCGTTGGGTGCCGCAAGGCTGGGCCTACATCCAGCCTGTGCAGGACGTGCAGGCGCGGCGGATGGAAGTGCAGGCAGGCTTTGGCTCGCGCAGCGAGATGTGCCTGCGCAACGGCTACGACGCGGAGACCATTGACGCAGAAAACGCCGCCGACCTCGCCCGGTCCACGGAACTCGGTCTCAACTACACCACGCTTGATGCCATCGAGCCGAATGACGACAAGGAACAACCATGAGTAAAAAAGCCAAGCCCCGCGTTTATGACAAGGCGGGCAAGCAGGTCAAGGTCGCCGACAAAAGCTGGTATGCCCTCCAGGCCAGCGGCGAAGCCGAGCAACGCAACATTGAAATCTTTGTGTACGGCGAGATCGGCGCCTGGGGCGTCACCGCCAATCAGTTCGTGCAGGATCTGCGCGCCATGGATGACGGCGCGTCACCGGTGACTGTTGCCTTTAACAGCATCGGTGGGGACTTGTTCGACGGCCTGGCGATCCACAACGCGCTGTCGCGCCTGGGCGAGCGCTGCACGGGTCGCATTGACGCCCTGGCGGCGAGCGCGGCCAGTGTCGCAGTGTGCGGCGCTCACCGAGTGGTGATCGCAGCCAATGCCATGTTGATGATCCACAACCCCTACACCTTTACCGGTGGTGATGCCGAAGACTTCCGCCGGGTCGCGGATGTGCTGGACCAGACCTTGGAAGCGATCATCGCGGCCTACAAGGCCAAGGCGCCGGACATCGACGAAGCCGAACTGCGGCGCATGGTCAATGCGGAAACCTGGCTCACGGCCAACGAGGCAGTGGCACTTGGCCTGGCCGATGAGGTGGGCGACGGTTTGAAGGTCAGCGCCTGTCTCGGCCAGGGCAGTGTACTGCAGCGTTTCCAGCATGCCCCCGCCGAACTGCTCGCGCAGCTGGATGAAGAACCGGAAGTCGATCCGGTCGAGCCTGTCGATCCACCGGCACCGTCGCCTGTATTGGACGCTGCCGGGTTGGCGCTGATGGTCACGCAAGGTTGCGCAGCGGCGGGCATCAGCAACCTGGTGGACCCCATTCTCGCTGTGACGAAGTTGGAAAGCGAAGCCGTGATCCAGGCCGCGCTGACCAAGGCCAAAGCACTGCACGGCCTGTGCGTAGCAGCAAGGTTGCCAGAGCTGACCGGCGAGTTCATCAGCGCTGGACTCGACGAAGCGGCAGTCCGCGCGCGGTTGTTCGACAAGCTGGTAGGCAGCGGCGGCGGCTTTGAAATCAACAACAGCCTGCCGCTGGATGATGATCCAGCACCCACTATCAAGGCCAAACAGGTCGACACCCACTCAATCTGGTCCACCCGTCAGGCGGCACAGAACGGAACCTCGAAAGGAGCAAGAGCATGAAAATCGAAACGATGCACGCGGGCGAGTTCCTGCTGTCCGAAGGCGCTGGCAACATTTCCCGCGAAGCGATCAACGTCGCGGCTGGTGCCGCCTTGGAGCCTGGTCAGATTCTTGGCCTGGTCACACTCACCGGCGAGTTCGCCCCGTATAGGCCGACCGCCGAAGACGGCACCGAAAACGCCATCGCAATCCTCTATGGGCCGCTGGGCGAATCGGATGTGCCACGTCGCGGTCGCGCCATCGTGCGGCTGGCCGAGGTCAGCGAAGCACATCTGACCGGCCTTGATCCTGCTGCTGAAAAGGCCCTGGCTACCCACTTCGTGATCGCCCGCTAAGACTTTCACCCCCTTTTATTCATCCCGCTGCGTGCGGGATTTTTCGTTTCTGGAGAGTACTCATGGCCGATATCGCCATTTTTGAAGACGATGCGTTCAGCGTTTCCTCGCTGACCGCTGCAATCAATGACCAGGAATACCTGCCGGGCCGCATCAGCAGCCTGGGCCTCTTCCGGGAAGAGGGCATCAGCACGCTGACCGTGCAGATCGAAAAGGACGGAGACACCCTGGCCCTGGTGCCAGCGGGCGAGCGCGGTACCTCAGGCCTGGTGGTTGGCGGTACCAAGCGTCAACTGATCCCGTTCAACACCGTCCACCTGCCGGAACGCTTCACCATCAAGGCCGATGAGATCCAAGGCATCCGCGCCTTCGGTACCCGCAGTGAGTTGCAGGCCGTGCAGGACGTGGTCAACAAGCGCCTGGCGAAAGCGCGCCGCCAGTTGGATGCCACCCACGAGTTCCAGCGTATGGGCGCGTTGAACGGTCAGGTCCTGGACGCCGATGGCAAGACGGTCCTGTTGGATATTTATAAATCCTTCGGCGTGAATCGTCAGAAGCTTCAGATGGGGCTGAACAGTCCAGACACCGAGCTGCGGGTCAAATGCGGCGAAGCGTTGGACATGCAGGAGGAAGCCCTCGGCAGTGTCACCAGCAGCGGCTCCCGCGCGATGTGCGGCAAGAACTTCTGGAACAAGCTCATCGTGCATAAGTCGGTTAAGGAGACCTACCTCAACACCATGCAGGCCGCGTCCCTGCGCGGTGATGCCCGTGAAAGCTTCGAGTTCGGCGGGATCGTCTGGGAGCGTTATCGCGGCAAGGTGGCCGGTGTTGCTTTCGTCCACGACGACAAGGCGCTGCTGATTCCCGAAGGTGTGCCGGATCTTTACATCTCCTCCTTCGCGCCGGCCGACTACATGGAAACGGTCAACACCCAGGGCATTCCGTACTACAGCAAGATCGAGCCGCTGCCGTTCAACAAGGGCGTGGCCGGTGAAGCCCAGTCCAACCCGCTGCACCTGTGCACGCGGCCTCGGGCGCAGATCCTGCTGGAGATGTGACCGTGTCCTTCCGCGAACTGATCGACGACATCGACGCGGTGGTGTTCGAAACACTGGGCGATACCGCACGGATCGAGGGTCGTGACGAACCAGTGCTCGGCATGTTCGCGGCGCCCTGGTTGCAGCCCAAGCTCGGCAAGCTGAACACCGGCTTGCGCGAGCCTCGGTTTGAAATCCGCGTCAGCGATTCGGAAGGCTTGAAACGCGGGCTATTGGTCAGCATTGACTTGCCTGCTTTGGATGGCGGCGGCGATTACGACCTGCTGCAGCTGGAGCCGAGTGGCGACGGTCTGGTCGCCTTGATTCTGAGGTTACGCCCATGAGCATCGGTAGTTACTACAAGCCCTCGGCTGGCGGCGGCATGATCTCCATCCAGTCGTCAGCCGAAGACCTGCAGGCGTTTCAGGACTTTGCCAAGCTGGTGCCCAAGGCTGCTGCGACTGCTCACCGTCGAGCCATCAACAAGACACTGGGGTGGTTGCGCACGCACATCGCCCGTGCGGTTAGTCGGCAAGAGCGCATAGCTGTCGCGGCGGTGCGTCAACGGTTGCGCAGTTACCCGGTGTCCGGCGGGGCTTCGAGCGGCAAGCTGTGGTTCGGTTTGAACGCTATCGAGTCCAGCCGGATCGGCCGCGCACGGCAGACAGGCAGCGGTGTGTCGGTGGCGGGGCGGCGGTATCAGGGCGCGTTTCTCAAGAAGGTTTACGGAAACCAGCCGGACATTTGGATTCGTACCGCGAGCAAGCACTTCAATGCTGACGATTACCCTGACAGCACGGTGTCGCCGGGGCGCGGGTCGAGTTCGGGATGGGTGGCGGAAAACGGCAGTCGCTTTCCGCTGGCAAAGGCGAAGGTCTCTCTGGAGCAAGCCCGTCCCCATTTTGAAAGCTGGGTACAAAAGGCTGATGAACGCTTACTGGAGATCCTGAAACAGGAACTCAACTTTGAGCTGCAGAAATACCTCAAGAGGATCGGGTAATGGCTGACGAACCTTTTAGCCTGGACCAGCTTTACCAAGCGGTCGAGCAACACCTGGTGAGTCATTTGCCAGGGGTTCAGACAGTGAGAGCCTGGCCGAACATTCAGGATCGCATTGCGTTACCGGCAGTGTTCCTGGAGCTGGCTGAGATCGAGCCCGGTAACGATATCGGCACGGGCGAAACTGCATTGGTGTGTAAGTTCGAAGCGCGGATCATCGTTGACCCCATCGATCCATTGCATCAGCAGCAGGCGGTGCAGTTGGTTACCCAACTCGCCGTTTTACTGCGGGCACAGACCTGGGGGCTGGCGGTCGAGCCAGCAGAGTTCGTCCAGGCCTTGCAGGACTGGACCCAGCCCGCATTGGATGGGTACACCGTTTGGCTGGTGGAATGGACGCAGCAGGTATACCTCGGCCCTGAACAATGGCCTTGGCCTGACCAGCCGCCGGGCATGTTGTTGTTTGGCTTCAACAACGATGTCAAAGAGGACTTTGTGCCGGCGGAGGACATGTGAGCAGCTATGCCAGTGCCCAGCATGACCGCATGCTCGCCGGGGTGGTGAAGGATTGTTATGTGGTGGCGCTCGATCTGGCCGCCTCACCGCCGGTGTGCCGGGTGTCCGATGGCGAATGGGTCAGCGCCTGGGTGCGCTGGCACAGTATTGCCGCCGGCAAGGCCAGGCACTGGCGGGCGCCATCCATGGGCGAGCAGGGGACGTTGGTCAGTGCCAGCGGTGACGTGGCCCAAGGCACTTTCATCCCGGGTTTGTATGGCAATGCCGGCCCACCACCGGATAACCGCGATCATGTGGAAGTCTGGCGCTTTGATGATGGCGGCTCGCTGATCTACGACTGGCAGGCCAAGAGCTACAACATCACCCTGCCGAGCGGTACGGTGACGATCAAGGTCGCCAGTACAGAGGCGATCGTCACGGACAGCGCTGTGAATGTAACCACCGGCAACATCAATCTAAAAGCAGCGGTGCTGATCGATGGTGCATTGCACGTTACAAAGGGCATCACCAGTGCCGGCGCGATCATTGACGCCGGTGGTAACAGCAACCACCACACGCATTAATTTCAACTCACAACAGCTCGCCCAGTGCGGGCTTTTTCACACCTGGAGTTTGCCTTATGAGTAAGTCTAGAACTGATGGCGATTCGGTCGGGACCGTCGAAGCAATAGCGGTTGCAGGGTTGAAGCCCGCGCCGCTTGGTTTTCCGGTGACTGCTGACGCGGTGGAGTCCATCGGCCCCGCGCGCGTCTTTCGCGACAAGGTTTTCACCTCGCGAACACTGATCCTGCCCAGCGGCGAGACGCTTCCTGTTATTGCCGGTCGCGTCACTGCATGTGGCGATGATCAATATGCGTTCCTGAAAACGCACCCAGATCTGGAGCAACTGAAGGAGTAATCACAATGATCGGAATGGACCGCCACACCGGCCAGCCCATTTCCGGCATCGCGCACTTGCGTCAATCAATTCCCGACATCTTGGGCACGCCGTTGGGCAGCCGCCGGCACCGGCCGGAGTACGGCAGCAAGCTGCGCCGGTTTGTTGACTTGCCCGTTAATGAGGGCTGGAAAAGCGCAGTCCAGGCGGAAGTCGCCCGCGCCCTGGGGCGTTGGGAGCCGCGTTTGAAACTGGATCAGGTACGCGTCGTTTCCGTTATCGGCGGGCAAATCAATCTGAAGATCGTCGGGCAGTACCTGGGCGACGCCGTCACGTTGGAGGTGGCCGTATGAGTATTGTGGATCTGTCTTCGTTGCCGGCACCGACCGTGTTGGAGCCGCTGGACTTTGAAGAGGTGTACCAGGAAGGGCTCGGCGTTTTTCGTGGGTATATGGGCGGCAACTGGACCGCCGCGCTTGAAAGCGACCCAGTGGTTAAGGTGTTGGAGGTCGGGGCTTACATCAAGGTCGGCAACCGCGCCCGGGTCAATGACGCCGGCAAGGCTGTACTGCTGGCACACGCGATACGCGGAGACCTCGATCACTTGGGGGCCAACGTCAATCTAAAGCGCCTGGTTATTCAGGCTGCGGATCTGCTGGCAGTGCCGCCGGTGCCGGAGGTCAAGGAGGACGACGACCCGTTTCGAGAGCGTATTCAGTTGGCTTATGAGGGGCTGACCACGGCAGGCCCGCGTAACAGCTACATCCTGCATGCGCGAAACGCGTCCGGGCTTGTGGCAGATGCCACGGCCGAAAGCCCTGCGCCTTGTTACGTGACGGTAACGGTGTTGGGGCTGGAAGGGGAAGGCGTGGCGCCGCCAGCACTGCTGGCTACAGTGGCCACCGCGCTGAATGACGAAAACGTGCGGCCGGTGGGAGATCGAGTGACGGTGCAGAGTGCCCAGGTGATCCGCTACCAAATTAACGCGATTCTGCACATGGCCAGCGCTGGGCCCGAAGCCGACGCCAGTTTGGTTGAGGCGAAAAGCCGGTTGGCCGCCTGGATCAACCCCCGTAAGCGGCTTGGCGTGGAGGTGGCACGATCCGGTGTGGATGCGCAGCTACACGTTGCCGGCGTTTCCCGAGTCGAGCTGGTTGGATGGCAGGACCTGGCCCCGACCAAGGCCCAGGCAGCGTTCTGTACGGGCTACACCGTGACGCTGGCGGTCTGACATGAAAAGCCTACTGCCGATCAACAGCACGCAACTGGAACGGGCCATGGAGGCTACGTTTTTTGAGAAAACGATTGCACCGCTGCGCGACCTCTACAACGCCGATACCTGCCCGGTTCATTTGCTGCCGCATCTGGCGTGGGCCTGGTCGGTGGATCGTTGGGATTACCGATGGACTGAGGCGACCAAGCGCGCCGCCATCAAGGCCTCTTATTACATCCATGCCCACAAAGGGACCATCGGTGCGTTGCGCCGAGTGGTCGAGCCGCTGGGCTACCTGATCGAGATTATCGAGTGGTTCAAGATGGTGCCGGAAGGCATACCTGGCACCTTCGCGTTGAAAGTTGGCGTCCTCGACACCGGTATCACTGAGGAAATGTATCAGGAGCTGGAGCGGCTGATTGATGACGCCAAGCCCGTCAGCCGGCATCTGACGGGGCTGGCGATCAGTCTCGAAACACAAGGTGTTTTGAATATCAGTGTTGCCCTGTACGAAGGCGACGAAATAGACGTTTACCCGCCGGTCATGCGTGACATTGAGGTCACCGGGGCTTTTGGCGTGGTCGGACGCGAACACTCTATTGACACCCTGGACGTTTATTATGATTGATGCGAATTCGCAGTTTTTCGCCATCCTCACAAACGTGGGAATGGCCAAGCAGGCGAACGCTGACGCGCTCGGCATTCCCTGGAAGTTCACTGACATGGGCGTGGGTGATGCCAACGGCACTGACCCCATCCCCAATGCGGCGCAGACTCGGCTGATCAACGAATGGCGCCGTCGTCCCTTGAATCAACTGCGGGTCGATCCGGTGAACCCGGCGGTTATCATCGCCGAGCAGATTATCCCGGCCGATGAAGGCGGACGCTGGATTCGCGAAATCGGCCTGTATGACGCTGACGGGGACCTGGTGGCGGTGGCCAACTGTGCGCCGAGCTTCAAGCCTGCGCTGTCGCAAGGGTCTGGCCGGACTCAAGTCGTGCGGATGAATTTCATCGTTGCAAGCACCGGCAACATCACACTCAAGATTGACCCGGCGGTGGTGCTGGCAACGCGCGAGTACGTCGATCTGCGGATCATGGAAGAGCTGTACAAGCTTGATAACAAGCAATCTGTACGCGTGGCAACTACCGCCAACATCGCACTCGCCGGCCTCCTGACGATTGACGGCGTTGTTCTAGCTCCGGGTGATCGGGTATTGGTAAAAAACCAGGCGGTGGCTAAGGACAACGGCCTGTACATCGCTGCGGCTGCCGTATGGAAGCGTTCGGACGATGCTGACAGCAATGCAGAAGTGACGTCGGCGGTTCTGGTGTCGGTCGAGCAAGGCGCCACTTTGGCCGATACGCGCTGGCAGTTGATCACGGATGGTGTGATCGTTCTAGGCACCACGCCATTGACCTTTCAGAACGTGACTCAAGGTTTTGCGCCGATCAATTCTCCCGTGCTCCTGGGGTCGCCAACCGCACCAACCCCTGCACAGTTTGATATCAGCAAGCGCTTAGCGACTACTGAGTATGTGCAGCGCGCTCTTGGCAGTTATGCAGGGCAAACGAACTACACGGGCGACACAGCTTTAACTGCGGCAGATGTGGGAAGGCTGAGTAACTTTGCACAGCTTTCGACGGTTGCTTTACCCCCAGCGTCGAGTGTTGCAGCCGCGTCATTGATCACTATCGGGAGCTCTTTGTCTGGCGGTGTCTGGGTGGTCGCTGCAACGGGGGACACCCTGACAAATACGATCACTGAGCCAGGGCCATTTTTCATCCCGGTCGGCTCTCTGGGCGTATTTCGCCGACTGTTAGGAGGTAGCGGGTGGAGTTTTGATGGTGGGGACGCCTCGCTTAAGTATTCGCCAGGTTTCTCCGCGCGTCTTGCGGCGAACGGCTATCAGAAATTGCCTTCCGGTCATATCGAGCAATGGGGCATCGTTCCTCCGATCCCAGCTGGCGGTTCGGTCCTGATCAATTACCCGATCAAATTCCCCAATGGACCCTTAGCGATTGTGGCCGGGGCGGGCGCATCGCAGGCGGGGAGTCCAGGGATTAACTCTTATAACGAATCTGCGGGCCAGGTCAGGTTCTGGAACTCATCACTCACTGTGGCCACGCAAGCAAGTACCTATTTTGCGAAAGGCATTTAAATCTCTTTAGGAGGTCGATTTATGTTTGCTTCAAAACAAACAGGCTTCTTCTACGATCCGGGATTCAACGATTCTATCCCCGATGACGCGGTGGAAATCTCCCCTGAGGTGCATGCTGAACTGCTGGCGGGGCAAGGCGAAGGCAAGGTGATAGGTTGGGGCGATAATGGCTTCCCGTGCCTCGTACCTGCGCCAGGGCCGTCTCCCGAACAACTGGCAATGGTTGAGCGAGCTTGGCGTGACTTGCAGCTCACCGGGACAGATAGCGTTGTGACTCGCCACCGCGACGAGCTGGAAGAGGGGGCTCCGACTTCCCTTACTGCTGAGCAATATGCTGAGCTACAAGCCTATCGACGACGACTGCGTGATTGGCCGGAAGTCGGCGAGTTTCCTTTGAGCGCACATCGCCCGCAAGTGCCGGCCTGGCTTCCGAAGTCAACTCAATAAACGCCCCGCACTGACGGGGCGTTTTCTATTCCGTTACGCGTAACACGAACAACCCACGGCCTCGCTCATGCGGGGCTTTTTCGTATCTGGAGATCGAACCTTATGAGTTTCTTTCACGGCGTTACCACGTCCGACATCAAGACCGGCGCGCGCACTATTTCGTTGCCGTCGTCTTCCATTATCGGACTGTGCGACACCTTCACCCCAGGTGGCCTGGATGGGGGCACGGCCAAGGCTGGTGAGTTGAAGTTAATCACCACTGAGCGAGAAGCCATTGCCACTTTCGGTCCAAACTCGGCAATCACCAAGGCTTGTAAAGCGATCTACACCAAGGCAAAGGCGGTGATCGTCGCTATAGGCGTGCCGAAGCTGGAAGACGCGGCGCTGCAAACCTCGGCGATCATCGGCGGGGTTTTGGCGTCGGGTCAGCGTACCGGCTTGCAGGCATTGCTGGATGGCAAAAGCCTGTTCAACGCGCAACCGCGTTTGTTGATTGCACCGGGACATACGGCCACACAAGCAGTGGCTACCGCGCTTGATAGCCTGGCGCAGAAGCTGCGGGCTATCGGTATTCTCGATGGTCCTCGCACCACAGACGAGGCCGCCATGCTCTACGCCGAGAACTTCGGCAGTCGCAATTTGTTCATGGTTGACCCGGGCGTTCAGTACTGGGACACCGATCTCAGCAAGACGGTGGATGCACCTGGCTCTGCATGGGCGGCGGGCTTGTTCGCCTGGACCGACGCCGAGTATGGCTTCTGGGCCTCGCCGTCGAACAAGGAGTTCACCGGTATCACCGGGACGACCCGGGCTGTCGAGTACCTGGACGGCGACGAGACGTGCCGCGCCAACCTGCTGAACAACGCCAATATCGCGACGATCATCCGAGACGACGGCTATCGCTTGTGGGGCAACCGTACGCTGTCGAGCGATCCGAAGTGGGCGTTCGTCACGCGCGTTCGCACACTGTTCATTCTCATGGATGCGGTGCAGGCCGGCCACAAGTGGGCGGTAGACCGCTCAATCACCAAAACCTACGTCAAGGATGTGACCGACGGCCTGGACGCTTTCATGCGCGACCTGAAAGCGCAGGGCGCGATTATCAATTTTGAGGTGTTCCCGGACACCGAACTGAACACCGCCAGCCAGATCGCCCTGGGCAAAGTTTATTGGCGCATCCGCTTCACCGACGTGCCGCCGGCAGAAAACCCGAATTTCCTTTTCGAAGTCACCGATCAGTGGATGACCGAAGTTCTTGAAGCAGCCTAAGGGGCCAAACAAATGATTCCTCAAACTTTGTACAACACGAACCTGTTTGTCGACGGCGTGAACTTCGCCGGTGACGTGCCCAGTTTGACCCTGCCCAAGCTGACGATTAAGACCGATGAATATCGCGGCGGTGGTATGGCTGGACCCATTGAGATGGCCCAGGGTTTGGAAAAAATGGAGCCCTCTTTTGTCACCAAGGGCGTGCGTCGTGAGTCGTTGAAACACTTTGGCTTGGCCGATGGTACAGCCTTCAACGCGACGTTCCGTGGTGCCTTCAGGGGCCATAAGGGAGCAGTGACGGCCGTAGTTGCCACCATTCGCGGTTTGCTCAAAGAGGTCGACCTGGGCGACTGGAAGGCCGGTGATTCGTCGGAGATCAAGCACGCGATTGCGGCGTCCTATTACAAGCTCGAAATCGACGGCCGCGTCATGTACGAAATCGACATGGTCGCAGGTGTTCAAGTCGTCGACGGCAAAGACCAGCTCGCTGACATTCGCGTCGCACTCGGCCTCTAAGGGAAAAGATCCAGATGAATCAAGCAAACACTAAGAAGGTGCCGGCCTGGTTGTCGCTCAGTGCGCTCGCTGCTGTCGTGACGCTCACGCGGCCAAGCAATGCCAACGGCGTGCTGGTTGAGACGCTCACCTTGCGTGCCCCAATCGTGCGCGAAGTGCGGGCAGCCGACATGGCGTCGAATGGCGATGAGGAGCAGCGTGAGCTGATGTTGTTCGCCGGACTGGCTGAGGTCGGTGTTAAGGATCTCGAAGGTCTCAAGCTGACGGACTATCGCCGTGTTCAAGCCGCGTATTCGCACCTGGTTCCCGAAACCGACTACACGGATGTGATGCCGCCGTGGTTGTCGGTGACCACCGATCAGGCCGTGGTGACGCTTTCCTGTCCAAGTGAAATCAATGGCGTATCGGTCGATAAATTGCCCCTGCGCTCCCCGACAGTGGGCGATGTGCGTGCGGCAAATCGTGACGCTGCCGGTGATGCCGAGCAGCGTGAGCTGGTGTTGTTTGCCGCGCTCGCCGGAGCACCTATCGCAGATCTGGAGGGCCTGAAGCTGGTTGATTTTAACCGCCTGCAGGCCGGCTATTTTCGCATGGACCAAGACGACGGGGTTTGATCCTGCCGTCATAAAAATGGCCGCGAAACGTCTGGCAGCGGAAACTGGATTTTCCGCTGCCGAGATTCTGTCGATGCCATTTGCAGAAATGGTGTGGTGGCTCACGGACTGAGCCGCCTCCGATAAAACTATGCAAATGAGGGCCATGACATGGCGAACAAAATTGCCCTCGGGCTGGTGATCGGCGGCGCCGTCAGTTCGACAGTCGGTGCTGCGTTTAAAGATGTAACAGGGCGCATCAAGCGTCTTGAGGCGGAAGGCAACAAGGCACGTGTTCTACAGCGCACTATCGGCGACACCATTCGCTTGCGTGATGAATGGAAGAAAGCCCATGACAGCGGCTCTGAGGGTGCATCCAAGCTGTTGGGGAGGCTGAACTCCAATCTCGACAGTTTGAAAAAGCAGGGCATCGAGGTCGGCCGGCTGGAAAAAGCCTATCGTTCCATGGGACAGACCGCCAACAAAGCCGAGCTTAAAGCCCGGGGGCATCAGCAACTGGAAGCTGGTAAGAACAGCATGAAAAGCACCGTCGGCGCCGCTGTTGTCGGTGTCGGCATGTTGGCTGTACCGACCAAGGTCAGCGCGGATTTTGGGGCCATTGTTCGTGACATCGCGATCAAGGCCGGTATTGCCAACAAGCCGCAAGAAAAGGAGATGTCGCGCAAGATTATCGATACCTCGCGCGACACCGGTATGGCGCGTAACGATGTAGCCGACGTCGTTAACCAGTTGGTCGGCGCCGGCATGGAGTTGAGCAAGGCCCTGGAATATGCACCGGTCGCGGCCAAGTTTGTTGTGGGCCAAGGATCGAACGGTGTCGACACGGCGAAAATGATCAACGCCCTGGGGCAAAACGCCAAGATCACCGACCCTAAGCAGATGCAGCAGGCCCTGGAGGCGATTGCCTACCAAGGGCAGGCGGGCAGCTTTGAAGCGGCGGACATGGCCAAGTGGTTTCCTGAGCTGTTGGCAAACATGGGCAGCCTGGGCATCACCGGCATGGATGCGGTGACGCAGTTGGGTGCCATGCTGCAGGTCCAGATGAAGTCTGCTGGCGGCGCCGATGAGGCGGCAAACAACCTCAAAAACTGGATGAGCAAAATCGGCTCAGGCGATACCGTCAAGTCGTATGCAAAGGCCGGTATCGACTATAAGGGGTCGATGCAGACCGGTTTGCAGAACGGTATGTCCACGCTGGAAACCAGTATGGCGTTGGCGCAGAAGTATATTCAAGCCACCGATCCTAAGCGTGCGGCGGCAATGGCCGAGGCCACGGCGAAAATCAGCAAGGAGTCCGACCCGGAGAAAGCCAAGGCCATGATGGCCTCGCTGGAGGAATCGTTGCGCACTGGCGACCTGTTCGCTGACATGCAGGTGAAGGCCGCGCTTTCTGCCTATATGCAGAACAAGGCGTTGTACAGCCAGCTCAAAAACGATTCGCGTGATGCGACGGGCATTCTCGACAAGAACCTGAGCGAGCGACGCGAGGCGTCTTCGCAGAAGTGGGCCGAAATGGCTCAGTCGATGGATGACGCGATGCGGAGCGTTGGGGATGCTCTGCGTCCGGTCACGGACACCGTGGCTGACGCGTTGACCAAAGTCACCAAGGGTATTACCTCGCTCTCCGACAGCGCGCCCGGGGTGGTGACGGGCATCGCGGCGGTGGGTGGCGGTCTTGTCGCGCTAAAGGGGCTGCTTAGTTCGTTCAAAATCGCTAAGGGATTGCTCAACGTCGCGCGGGGTTCGTTGGGTGGCAAGGCCGGCGAAGTGCAAAAAGTCTTTGTGACGAACTCCCCGGATGGAAGCGGCGGAGATGGCAAGGTCAGCGAGCCCAAGGGGAAGGCCGGTAAAGCCCTGTCTTTGGTTGAGACCGGGCTCAAGGCCGTGGCCGCTCTCAAGGGTGATTTAGATGATGTCGAGGGTAAGGATGATAAGAAACCCGGCAAGTTAGATATTGTCGCGACAGGTCTAAAAGTTGTTTCTCTGGCAAAAGACGCAGTGTCGGGTAATGAAGAAGCCGGCAAGGTTGGCGATTCGGCAGCGAGCGGCACTGATATTCAAAAGGTTTTCGTCGTCAATGCAAGCGCTATGGGTGGGTCGAATGAAGGTATAGGCGAACTGCGTCGACGTGGTCGTGGTTCAAGGCGTATTCCTTCACGTCGTCGGCCTATAACGTCTCGTGCAGGTGGTGCGCCACGACCTTCAATATCGGGGCCACGGCCACCACGGACTCCAGCACCTGTGCCGGTGCAACGTCCGTCAGTTCCACGGCCTCCTGTGCCTGTGCCGGCGCCGCGTCCGTCACTCCCAAGGCCCCCGGTGCTTGTTCCGAGTCCACCAGTTCCCCGACCGTCGGTGCCGGTCCCGACTCCCTCAGTATCACGCCCTTCGGTGCTGGTCCCGCACTTGCCGATCCCGCAGGTTCAGGTGCCCAGCGGCGCGTTGTCCAAACTGGGCGGGGTAGTGCAAGCGGCCGGCAAGATCGGTAAAGCTGCCAAGATGATACCTGGTGGCTCACTGATGGAGGCTGGCGCCATGGCATTCGATACCTATGAGAACGCCAAGACCAAGGACGAAAAGGCCGAGGGTTACGGCGCCGCCGCTGGCAATCTTGCCGGCACCATGGCCGGTGCAGCTGCCGGAGCTGCTATTGGCTCGGTGGTGCCGATTATTGGCACCGCCATTGGCGGGCTTGTAGGCGCTTACTTGGGCAGCATGGGTGGTTCGGCGCTGGGCGCAGCTGCAGGTAAGTCGTGGTTTGGGGGTGAGGATGAAAAGCCCGCGCCTCCGGTGACACCTTTACTGATGGCACCTCGGCCGGGGCCAGCCATTCCAAGCTTGGCGACCATGGGCAAGTCATTCAATGGCGCGAGCGTTTCGGGTGCTCTGCTGATGGCTCCAGCACCGCAGGCACCGGTGCTGGGGGATGTTGCACGCTCTCTGGCTGTGGCTGCACCGAGCAGGCCGGCGGCTGTGGCGATTCAGCCCAAAGAGCCGGAGAAGCCGGTTCCTGCCAAAGTGGACCAGAAATTTGAGTACTCATTGAGCATGCCGGTCACGGTGCAAGGGGATGTAAAAGACCCGCAACGCTTGGCGCAAGACCTCATGCCGCACATGCGGCTATTGATGGCTGATGCGGCGAAACAAAATGCCGCGAAGCTGTACGACGAACCGCACCTGTAAGGAGGCCCTATGGCTTATATGGAACAGATGCAGTCGGGCCTCAAGTACCTGGTCGAAGCGGGGGAGGCTGGCAGACGTAGTGCCGACGGCATGCTTGGGCCAGTCAACGGAGCAATCAGAGAGTTAACCGGCGCGGCCTCGGAACTGGAAAACATTCCGTTCGTGGGGCCGGCTGTCGGTGCCAAGTTGCAGAGGGTGATGCGCGGCGTGGATGCAGCGCAGGCCAAGGTCGGCCAGGTGGTGGCTGTGTACGGCCGCGCGACACGGGCGGCCACCGAAGTGCAGGAGCGGATGGGCGCCCTGAAGGAACAGGCGGGCAGGGCGGCAACGGCGATCAACAACATCGCCGGCAAGGTCAGCCCGTCGTTGGCGAACATCGTGCCCACCAGTGCCTTTGCCGTGGATGCCACGCCGGCACCGGAAGCGGTGAAGCCGTTCCCGCACTTGCTGATCATCCAGCCCCGTGACCCCAAGGTTCAGCCGTACTACTTCAATCTGGACACGGCCGCGTTCGACGAGCTGAGCCGCTCGACCGAATTCCGCTGGGCTTCTCAAGAGCGACTGTCTCGGCGCCCGGCGCAGCAGGCCGTGGGCATCGGCGAGGAAAAACTCACTCTCAAGGGGACGATTTACCCAGGCTTCAAGGGCGGCCTCAAGCAGCTCGATACGCTACGCACCATCGGCGGCAAGTTGCAGCCGCTGACCCTGACCACAGGTTATGGCGAAGTGATCGGGACTTGGTGCCTGAAATCCATCAACGAGGAACAGGGCGCTCTGCTGCACGGCGGTATTCCCCGTAAACAAGGGTTCACTCTGGAGTTTGCGCGCTATGGCGACGACATGCAGAACGTCTGATGGAGACATGCTTGATGTCCTTTGTCACAACTTTTACGGCCATCTAAACGGAAGCGTTGAGGCGGTGCTTGATGCCAATCAGGGGTTGGCAGACGAGCCCCAGCCCTACCGCACGGGGGTGGTGATCGTTCTGCCGGACCTGCCCAGCCCGACCGAGGAAGGGATTAGTTTGTGGGATTGAGCCCGAACCACACCGCCATCATCCCGTTGCGTTACGCGTAACGGCACTTCGTTTACAACCCGCCTAGTGCGGGTATTTTTTTGGACAAAATCAATGACTCCCTCTTTTCGAATCGTTGCCGATGGCATCGATATCACGGGTCTGATCAATGATCGGCTGTTGTTGCTGCGCACCTCTGATAAGCCGGGCATGGACTCCGATGAGTTTGAATTGCGTATAGATGACCGTGACAGTCAGGTGGGGCTACCTCGGCGTGGCGGCTCGGTTGAAATCTATCTGGGCTATACAGAAACGTCCTTGGCGCGCTTGGGGCGTTATGCGGTGGACACGGTCGAAGTATCCGGCCCGCCGGATACGATTGTGATCAAGGGCAAGGCCAGCGACATGCGCGGCAGTGGCAAGACCATCCGTAGCGGAAGCTGGGAGGACGTGCCGCTATCGAAAATCGTCGCTGACATCGCGGCGCGCAATGGTTGGCAGGCGGTGTGTCCAGTGGCAACAAAGGTCGCCCGGGTGGATCAGCTCAACGAGTCCGACTTTAATTTCATCACGCGCCTGGCTAAGCAATACGACTGCACGGCCAAGGTGGCCGACGGCAAGCTGTTGGTGATGCCGCGTCAGGGTAGCCAGACTGCCAGCGGCAAGACGTTTGGCGCGATCACCCTGACGAAAAGCGACCTCAGTCGGTGGCAATTCAGCCTTGGAGATCGCAACTCTCATAAGGCAGTGGCGACCAAGCATCAGAACAAGAAGGACGGCAAGCTGTCGGTGGTCACCGTTGACAACGACGACGCCCCCGATGGATTGCCGGCGGTGCATACCGATCGACATATCTACCCGAACAAAACCGCTGCCGAGGCTGCCGCCAAGGCTCGGTTGGCGGCGTTCAATCGCTCGACCGCCGATGTGCGTTTCGAGATGCCTGGCCGAACAGACATTTTTGCCGAACGCCTGATCAACGCCCAGGGCTTCAAGGTCGGTCTTGACGGAGAGTACTTAGCGGATTCGGTCGAGCAGGTGTTCACCCAGTCTGGCTGGTCGACCACGGTGGAGTGCAATGCCGGAAAGCAAGGTAAATCCAAAGGCAAGAAAAAGAAGGAAAAGAAACCGCTCAAAGTAGTGAGTGTCGAGAAGCAGTAGTACATCCCATTGTCGCCTCAGTGCGGTTTTTTTATGTCTGGAGTTTTTATGTCTGTTACCGAGCAACAGTTGCAACGCATCATGCCGAACGCCCGCCGCCAAGCGGGCGTTTTTGTATCTGCCCTTAACGCAGCCATGGTCAACCGTAAGATCGATACGCCGAAGCGCCAGGCGGCATTCCTCGCCCAGGTCGGCCACGAGTCGGGGCAACTGCAGTACGTCCGCGAACTGGGCGGCGATCAGTACCTGAGCAAGTACGACACCGGCACCTTGGCTGTCAAGCTTGGCAACACGCCGGAGGCCGACGGAGATGGTCAGCGGTATCGCGGTCGTGGGTTGATTCAGATCACAGGTCACGACAACTATCTGCGCTGCAGCCTGGCACTGTTCGGTGATGAGCGATTGCTGCGCACGCCTGAATTGCTGGAGCTGCCGCAGTGGGCCGCAGAGTCTGCGGCGTGGTTCTGGTCGGTAAACGGGTTGAATGCGCTCGCGGATCAGGATCAGTTCAACACCATCACCCGCCGGATCAATGGCGGCCTTAACGGTCTGGAAGACCGCCTGCAGCTGTGGGCCAGGGCGAGGGCGGTTTTATGCGTCTCCTCGATCTGATTCCTGCGCAGTTCCGAATTGCGGCCATGGGCCTGGTGCTGGTGGTCCTGGCTGCTGGATCTGCTGCATTGGCCTGGACCGCTCAAGGTTGGCGTTACGGCCAGCAGTTGGAGCGCCAGGCCCGCCTCCATGCCGACACCCTAACCGAGATATCCCTGGCCGGCGCTGCCCTGCAGCGCAACGAGCAGGATAAGCGCCTCGCCCTGGAGCGGCGCCTGCGTGACAAAGACGAAACCCACCACCAGGAATTGACCGATGAACAAACCAAGCAGGCTCGCCTGCGTGATCGCCTGGCTACTGCTGATTTGCGGCTGTCAGTCGTACTCGCCACCACCGACGCCACCGGCAGCTCTTCAATGCCAACCACCACCGCCACCGGCCGCGTGGTTCATGGCACCACAAGAGCCCAACTTGACCCAGCGCATGCTCAACGAATTATCGGCATCACCGATGCCGGCGACCAAGGATTGATCGCTCTGCGGGCCTGTCAGGCCTACGCAAAAGAAGTTTCTACACCGAAGTAAAAGGAGCGGCCGAGCGGGATGCGTCAACATCCAACCCGGCCACCTTCCCCGCAGATTGCCCCTGCAAGTCCAGCCAAGGCTCCTGCTTCGTGCACAAAGCGGAGCGAGCCTAGCACTGTTTATCCATACAGCAAAGGTCTTGCTTTTATATGTCCACACCCATCATCCCTTGGATGGGCGGCAAACGCCGCCTGGCCGACCGCCTTATCCCTCTCTTCCCACCCCACGAATGCTACGTTGAAGTATTTGCCGGCGGCGCCGCGCTCTACTTCATGCGTCCCCAGGCTGCGCCTGTTGAAGTCCTCAACGACATTAACGGCGACCTGGTGACGCTGTATCGTGTCGTGCAGAACCACCTAGAAGAATTCGTGCGCCAGTTCAAATGGGCGCTCAGTTCCCGCCAGGTGTTCGAGTGGCAGAAGATGACCCGCCCTGAAACCCTCACCGACATCCAACGCGCCGCACGATTTTTTTACCTGCAGCATCACGCCTTTGCTGGCAAGGTGACGGGCCAGACGTTTGGAACCGCGACCACCGGCCCGGCCATCAACCTGTTGCGGATCGAGGAGAACCTGTCTGCAGCTTGGCAGCGGTTGTCTGGCACCTACGTTGAGAACCTGCCCTGGGTGGACTGCGCCGAACGCTATGACCGTGAGCACACCTTTCACTACATGGACCCACCTTATTGGCAGACCGCCGGGTACGGGGTTGACTTCCCGTTCGAGAATTACGAGCGGATGGCCGACTTCATGCGCCGCTGCAAAGGCAAGGTGATGGTCAGCATCAATGACCATCCAGATATCCGACGGGTGTTTGAGGGGTTCCATTTTGAGACCCTCGATATTAGGTACAGCACGGCCAACCAGCGGCAGGGAAAGGCTGGCTTGAGCGGTGAGCTGGTGATCATGAACTGGGAACCGGCTGCTTTGGGAGGGCTGTTCTGAGTGTCCCTGGCATTTTCCGTGAACACCAGGTGGGGCCTGCTGATACCCTTGTCAGGAGGCCCCGGCCTGACTCTCTCCAGTGAGCCTATAAGGCAACAACTCAAAAGCTTATCATTTGGAATTAAATGAAATTAAAGTAATGAATTTATTTGCAGATATATTAAAAACCCAAGTCTGCTTGGTCAGCCAATCGAAAACTCGTCGGAAATACTATGGACGCATTACGTAGCATCAATCTTTCCACACGATTAATCTCTGCATTTGTAGTATGTGCAATTATCACACTGGGCGTAGGGGGGTTAGGGGCCTCTGGTATCAAAACGCTAACAGAAGCAATAAGAGGAATCGTTAGCAATAACCTTGTATCTGTTTACAATACGGCTAATGCACGCGCGCTTGCTTTATCATATTCCAGGAATCTACATGCTGCTTTGCTATATAAATACTCTAAAGCAGAGTCGATTAAATTTGACGCCTCAGTGCAATCAATGTCCGATAATCAGAAGGAAGTTGACCGGCTTTTCAACGAGTACCGCCAGACACCTCTCGCCGATGACGAGCGTGTGGCCGGTGATCAGTTCGAAAAAGACTGGCCAGCCTATGTGCAGGGGGCGAATAAAGTGATTGCTCTGGCGACAGCGGGCGACATTGATGGCGCTACGCAGCTATTCCAGCAGCAACTTTCGCCGGCTTTCAAAGCCGTTAATGAAGAGCTTAAAGTCATGGTTGCATCCAACTATCGCCAAAGCAGTGAAATAGCGGTTGCGTCAGAGGCCTCTGCTGCCAGCGCTTACTGGATCTTGGGCATAGGGGTAATGATAGCTTTCCTGGCAGCCATCGCTTTGGGAATGCTAATCACCCGCTCGATCACGAGGCCGCTCTCCATTGCTGTACGCATCGCCGAAGAAGTAGCGGAGGGTGACCTTTCTAAACATATCGAAACAAGTGGGCAAGATGAGGTCAGTTTACTGCTGAGCGCGCTGAACAAAATGCAGAACAACCTCCGAACTACGGTAAAGGAGATTGGCAGCGCTGCTGACCAACTGGCCTCTGCATCTGAAGAGCTAAACGCCGTCACGGAAGAAAGCTCACGAGGTCTAACGCGTCAGAATGATGAGATTCAGCAGGCGGCAACGGCGGTGAACGAAATGACTGCTGCCGTGGATGAAGTTGCTCGAAACGCGGCAGGTGCCGCTGACGCCTCTGAGAAAACCAGTGTGAGTGCTATGCAAGGGCGTGATCAAGTGCGCAGGGCGGTTAATTCTGTAGGACTGATGGCCGATGAGATTTCAAACTCAACAGGAAAAGTTGAGGTGCTTGCAACCCGCGTCAGAGAGATTACGAAAGTACTTGAGGTGATTAGGGCCATTGCGGAGCAGACCAACCTCTTGGCCCTGAACGCTGCGATCGAGGCAGCAAGGGCTGGTGAGCAGGGGCGTGGGTTCGCTGTTGTAGCGGATGAGGTGCGCGCACTTGCCCATCGGACCCAGGCGTCGACAGCGGACATCGAGTCGATGATGACACAGGTTCGCTCGGGAGCCGATGAAGCCGTCCTTGCGATGAATAAAAGTAGAGAGCTTGCAGCCGATACGCGGACGCAGTCCATTGAGGCTGGCGAGGCCCTTGACCGCATCACCGACGGTGTTTCAATCATCAATGAAAAGAACCTCGTGATCGCAAGTGCCGCTGAAGAGCAGGCTCAGGTTGCACGTGAGGTTGATCGTAATCTGGTCAACATTCAGGATCTTTCGACGCAAACAGCGGCTGGAGCACACCAAACAAATGCTTCGAGT
This sequence comes from Pseudomonas sp. 2822-15, assembly GCF_002742515.1. NCBI lineage: Bacteria > Pseudomonadati > Pseudomonadota > Gammaproteobacteria > Pseudomonadales > Pseudomonadaceae > Pseudomonas > Pseudomonas sp. 2822-15. The sequence continues at coordinate 130,806 of NZ_LJRY01000208.1, forward strand.
TCCGAACTGTCTCGACTGGCAGCGTCGTTTGGCGTGCTAATCAGCCGATTCAAAGTTTGAGCAACAAATTGCTGCCCCTATGTGATATCAGCGGCGATCCGCAATTGGGTTTAATGGCATCGCCATAGTCCTAGCTGAAGGCGGTTGAAACTCAATTAAGCGAAAGGGGCTGCTTGCCGAAGGTAGCCAGCAGCGGGACGAGTCGCAGGGGGCCAGATGAAATGGTCCTCTCGCATACTCAGTGAATAACTCAACTTTCCGCATCCAAATAGAGCGACAGTCCGACGGTGGTACGATGGGGCCTTTCTTGGACGTGATAAAACGCGAAGATCCGAATTTCACCCTTAAAATCATGGGCTTGCGTTTTCATAATTTAGCGATGAAGGAGGGGAGCGGTGCCTCATTACTTCAGGTGCACAACGTATCCCATTTAACATCCACGCAATGACTGCTTTTGGCAATTGTTTCGCGATGCGCTTGAGTTCCTGGCCGGGCACATGAGCCGTTAGGCGATTAAGCATAGAAAATCCATTCCGCAACTGAAATGGAACCACCCGATTTCAGAGGGCTCCAGCGAGGTAAAAATGTTATCACTGCGGAATTGATATTGATATAAGCTATTGAAAATATTAAGGATATTTGTGGATTGCAAATCCGCCTACGCCGGTTCGATTCCGACCTCGGCCTCCACTCTTGAAAACCCCGTAGATTAACGTCTACGGGGTTTTTTTATGCCTGCATGAAAGAAGGGCACGGCGGAGCGTTGCGCGTATAAACGCTTCACGCCCGGCTGGCGAGTTTTTATCCTGAAGTCATTGCATGAAGGCTTCGAAAAGTTTCACCGCGATGCTTTCGACAAGAGAGATCAAGGCCGCGGTGCGCAAGGCCGGCAAGCTGGTTTGGCAGCGTACTTAGTTGAACGTATCCAGAAGTTGGCACCGGGAGAAGGGCGCTCGCGCTGCCTTGGTCGCTGAGCGCAAGGCCAACGGTTGGCGCATTGAGCCTCGGGCGAACTACATGAGTGACGCTCTGCAGGATTTTGCCTCGGATGTTCGGGCGATTCTGTCGAGGGCATTGGCAGACGCGCTCGGATAGTTAAATACTGAGTTATTGATGCTTAATAACTATTTTAGTGATTCATGTTTATAGCAAATTCTGAATCGATATAAAGACCTGTTACTTTTAACAGGTGTAAAGAAAACATGAGAGTGCATGATTGCTTTGTGGGCTTTTAACTGTAAGGGAGAGTGTCATGTCTGAACAGGATTTTGCATCGCGCTTAGTAGTGAATGACAAGGTTTTTATAGAAAGGCCGTCTCAGGCAAAGGCTGCTTTAAAATACGCGGAAATTAAAACTGAGACGGAGTACGTAAATTTTGAGAAGAAACTTGCAGTTATGAATAGGGAGGAAACGGAATATTTCCTAAACCAGGCTCAAGCTACATAAGTTTATGTTCAGTGTTCTAACTTAAAGCCTCGCTTCGGCGAGGTTTTTTAAACCCGAGATTAACTCATTAAGATTAGTAATGCCGGGAGCAGACCACAATGTCTGAATGTTAAAAATGGTGGTTTTCCCCGTCTTCAATTACTAGGCGGTCAATGGGTAGCGGCTGTTGGACTCAATTTATCCAGCGCATCATCCACGAGCAGTTGCGCGTTCTCAATCAATTGCGCCAACCCGAATATTTGAAGCCGTCGCGATCCAGTTGATCCGAACGCTTGTTCATTAGCCATAATCGATGCTGAAGCCAGAATCTCACTTGCATTGACCAAAACATCTTCTGAACTCACATCAGTCCTTACTTTGAAAACACTGGTGGAGAGTTTTTCATCTTCTTTGCTGGCGTTCATGAATGATCCTCCACCGTGCAATGCACTGAGTGAGCATTCAGGTTTATCACTTCGACTTCAATAACAGGGCAGTTGCGATTTGTAGAAAACATCCTCTTGACCCTCAGAAAATTAAGAGGCCACCACCGTCGTTGCGACACGAGTGGGTGGTGGACCGTGCAAGGGTCGCAAACCAGCTTCTGAGGAAACCAGCCGGGCAAGAGCCCGCCTCACACGGTCCACCATCGATGCGGTAAGCAGGCATAAAAAAAGCGCCTGCTACAGAGCTATGGCGCTACCGCGCCTCAGATTACTTCAGGTTGCGACACCCGGCCACAGGATTTACTGCGACGGTGGATCCTAGCCAAGTTGCTTTCTATAGCTCAACCTCGTTAGGTTGTGGGAAATGTCCGAGGTTAGGTAGTGCAGGGGGGAGCACAGCAAATGAATTCTCTTTTATTAAAAACACGGCCGAAGGGACGGTTCTATTTAAGTCTATTCAGGCGGCGTGATACGTCAGTTAGGGTGAGGTGGGGCTGCTTCGCAGCCCAACGCAGGGCAAGCCTGCTCGCCACAGTAACGGTGTTCGCCTTTAATTGATGGGTGATGGTCATAAAAACGTGCAGCGTTTACGCCCTTGAGCGCGAGCAACGCGGTTCTTTCTTCCAATGAAAACGGCATGTATAAATTCCTTTTTTATTACTCGCTAGGCCTCAGCGCGGACAATACGCTGTGCCTTAACCTCTTCGGCGTACACGCCAAGCTTTGCCTGTTGCGCAGCCAGCAGTGCGCACATTTTCATCAGGGCCACCGCTTCATCGGCTGTTCTGCCGTTCGCGGCCATCGCCGTCAGCTCGACCACCGACCAGCCGATAACTGCCCGTGCATCGTCGAGGTCGTAAAACAGTTCTTGTTGCGCGGTTCTGGGCCCGTCGAGGCCCTCTATCAGTTCGGCCATTTTAGCGCTGCGCCTGCTGTTTCAATTCAAGTCCCATGACGACCATCCCGATGTCGGCAAGGTCCGTGCTGAAGGGGATTTCGCCCATGTGGCGAAATCCGAATGCGTCATAAAAGCCCTGTGCCTTGGCATTGGTTTTAAGTACGTCCAGCCACAGCAATGGTTCACCACGTTGCGCCACTTCATCGCGAACACACTGCAACAGTTGCTTGCCGTAACCCAACCCGGCGGCGGATTTAAGCAGGTAGATTTTCTGCAGCTCTGCGCCCACTTCACCGGTTAACGGCGCAGGCACTGCCCAATTCACTTTGGCAAACCCGACGGCTTTGCCTTGTTCATCGCAAGCAATAAACCACGTATGCCTGCCTGGCAGCTCGAGTGACTGGCGCAGCGCAGTGGGTGAAAAATCCTGCTCAAGAAAACCCTGCATACCGGCAGGCGACCATAACGTCGAAAAATGCTCGCGATAGGTCTGGCAGCCGACCTCGCGCAGCGTATCGATATCAGCTGTTGTCGCTTTATGAATGGTGATCATGCTCTTCCTTGGTCTTTGCGCGTAGAACCCCTTACCGCGTCCAGCCTAACCCATGCGCCTTACACAGCCATGCAAAATCCTCCAACTGCTCGACAGCCGCGCAAGTCCGGCTTTGATGGTCGAGGCAAACAAGCCAGCGCCGCACGCTGTCGCCAACTGCTCGATAACGCCAAAGTGTACGCCTCGATCCGCCCCTAGCTGTACGGGGCGACAAGGGCTGTAACCCACTACTGTCGCAGGTATATCACTACCGTTTGGATGCCGCGCCATGTTCATGTCCACCAGCCTGTTGTCCGCTTTTGTACTGTTTGCCTTCGTGTCCTCGATCACGCCCGGCCCGAACAACACCATGTTGCTCGCCTCGGGGGTGAACTTTGGCTTTCGCCGTTCGATGCCCCACGCGCTGGGGATCAGCATCGGCTTCATGCTGTTGGTGATTTCGGTAGGTCTGGGCCTGGGCGAAGTGTTCAAGGTGTTTCCGTGGGCTTACACGGTATTGCGTTATGTGGGCGCGACCTATTTGCTTTACCTGGCGTGGAAGGTCGCCACGGCTGGCGGCATGTCCGAGAACCCTGACGAGCGTGGCAAACCCATGACCTTTCTGGGCGCGGCCGCGTTTCAATGGGTCAACCCCAAGGCGTGGATCATGGCGCTGGGGGCGATCACCACCTACACGCCGGCCGAAGGCTACATGACCAATGTGTTGGTGATCGCACTGGTATTTGCCGTGGTCAACCTGCCCAGTGTGTGCGTGTGGGTGGGCTGTGGCAGTGGCTTGCGCAACGTGCTGCGCGACCCGCGTTGGTTGCGGGTATTCAACGGGTCGATGGCGGCGCTGTTGGTACTGTCGTTGTACCCGATGCTTTTTGCGTGAAGCAGTGCCTCACACCGGCGAGATGGTTGCCAGCAAGCCGATGCCGATGGTCAGCACCAGAAAACCGAACAGGAAAAGTGCCATCTTGGTCATAAGGCCTCCGAAGGGAAGGGAGTCGACAGGAGTGTCGGGATGGCGCCCATTGTCCGCTTCACTGGCGTTTCGATACAGACGCAGATAGTAAAGAAAAAACCGTATCAGATGGGCCCGCAGCGGCCAGGCCAAGGGCCTGGGAGGCGGGCGCTTTTGTAAAGATCAGGCTTGAAGGCCGTGTTGACCATCACCAGGCAAGCGTCCTTCATCGGGGTGGCGGCCAGTAGAGCGGCGCGCAGCAGCGGAATTATTCTTCGTGGGAATGCGGCACGACAGCCGGCGCATTTGCCCCTAAGATAGCGCCCACTGCATCAATAATAAGAGTGGGCCAAGCCTCGATGGAAAGACGCCAGTTCAGCGGTGGCATGAAAGGCAAGAACCTGCGCTACCTCAATGAAAACTTCCAACAGCCGTCGCCGGTCACCCGCGTCGGTTTTTTGCTGCTCGAACACTTTTCCCTGCCGGCATTCACCCAGACCCTCGACACGCTGATCACTGCCAACCTGCTACGCCCCGATCTGTTTGCCACGCGCACGTTCGGCTGTGACGAGGGCGAAGTCATCAGCGACCTGGGCCTGGTGATCCGCCCGGATGCCCGCCTGCAAGCGTCGGCATTGCCCGACCTGGATTTGCTGGTGATCTGCGGCGGTTTTCGCACCGAACTCAAAGCCGGCGAGGATTTCATCCAGCTGTTGCGCAGCGCCGCCGAACAGGGTGTGAGCCTCGCCGGCCTATGGAACGGCGCCTGGTTCCTTGGTCGCGCCGGGCTGTTGCAGGGTTACCGCTGCGCGATCCACCCGGAACATCGCCCGGCGCTGTCGGAAGTTTCCAAAGCTGCCCAGGTCACCAGTGAACCCTACGTGATCGACCGCGATCGCCTCACGGCCTCCAGTCCATCGGGCGCGTTCCACATGGCCCTGGACTGGATCAAAAGCCTGCATGGCAAAGCCCTGGTCGAAGGCATCGAGGACATCCTGGCGTTTGAAGAGTCGCGCTACCGGCGTATCAAACCCACAGAGAACATCAGCGTCAGCGCGCCACTGCGTGAAGTGGTGAAGCTGATGGACGCCAATCTCGAAGAACCCTTGGAACTGGACCAATTGGCGGTCTACGCCGGCCGTTCGCGGCGCCAGCTCGAACGCCTGTTCAAGGAGCAACTGGGCACCACGCCGCAACGCTATTACATGGAGCTGCGCGTCACCGAGGCGCGGCGCCTGTTGCAGCACACCGAGCTGTCACAGGTGGATGTGCTGGTGGCGTGCGGGTTTGTGTCGCCGAGCCATTTCAGTAAGTGCTATAGCGCGTATTTCGGCTATCGGCCGTCCAAAGAGAAGCGCTTGGTCAAGTAGCGTTGGGGGCGAGCACTGTCACTGTGATTGTCACTGTGATTGTGATTGTGGCGAGCAGGCTTGCCCTGCGTTGGGTGGCGAAGCCGCCCCTCATTCAGACGACTCGGTGAGTCAGGTGTAACGGTATGGGGCTGCTGCGCAGCCCAACGCAGGGCAAGCCTGCTCGCCACAAAGCCTAAAAACGCGCCAAGCGGTAAGGTGCCAGGTCCGGCAACTGCATGCTCTTACCCGTCGCGGCCAGTTGCGCGATCATCTCCGCCGTCACCGCCGCCTGCGTCAACCCCAAGTGCTGATGCCCAAACGCGAGCAGTACCTTGCCATCCGCCACCCGATCAATGATCGGCAGCGAGTCCGGGAACGACGGGCGAAAGCCCATCCAAGGGGTTGCGTCACGGGTGCTCAAATCCTGGCGAAACAAGCCCTGGCTCAAGCGGTGCAACTGCCAGGCGCGCTGCATATTGGCGGGGCGCGCCAAGCCTGCGAACTCGACCGTGCCGGCCAGGCGCAGGCCATCGCGCATGGGCGTCATGATGAATTTGCGTTCGAACGAGGTCACGGCAAAGGGCAGGCGCTGGTGCTCGTGGGGCAGCATCAGGTGATAGCCGCGCTCGGTGTCCAGCGGGACCGATGTGCCGGTGAGTGCAGCGGTGAGTTTGGCCGAATGGGCGCCGCAGGCGATCAGTACCTGGCGAGCGCTCAGGCTGCCTTGATCGGTCAGCAGTGATACGCCGTCTGAGTCCAGGCGCCCATCAAGCACGCGTTGCTGCACAAACTGCACACCGCACGCCTTGGCCGCGCTCACCAGCGCGCCCACCACGCTGTATGGGTCGATAAAATGCCCTGTAGCGGGGAAGAACAGGCCGCCCTGGATCGCCTCGCTCAGTTGCGGCGCGGCCTTGCATATGGCCTCGCGGGGCCAGAATTCCACCGGCACATGCTGCTGCCGCATGCGTTGGCGCAACGCGTCGATGGCTTCCCCGGACTCAGCACGCTCGAACACTAACAACGAACCGTCCGTATGTAACAACTGCGGCTGCTCAATGGACAGCAGCAGGCGCTGCCACGCGCCCAGGCTGGCCTCATTCAGCGCGCGAATGCCCGCCACCGTGCGCCGGTAGCTCGCCGGGCGCAGGTTGAGTAACAGCCGCGCAAACCAGGGCAGGGCGCGTGGCAGGTACTTCCAGTCCAGGCGCAGCGGGCCCATGGGGTCCATCAGCATGGCGGGCAGGCGCTTAAGGATCGACACGTCGGCAATCGGGAACACTTGCTCGGTGGCCAAATGCCCAGCGTTGCCATAGGAGGCGCCCATGCCCGGCGCCTGTGGGTCGATGACCACCACGCGCTGGCCTTGCCGGGCCAATTGCAGGGCGCAGGCGACGCCAATGATGCCGGCGCCGATCACAGCGATATCAGCACGGTTGCTGTCACTCATGGTTCAGGCCTCTCTGTGGCCGTCGAGCAAGCGCCGCAACAGCAGCGGGTTGGCGTGTTGCAGCGCAGCGGGCAGCAGGCTGTCCGGGAAGTCCTGGTAACACACCGGACGCAGAAAGCGCAGGATCGCTGCGGTGCCGACCGAGGTGCTGCGTGAGTCGCTGGTGGCCGGGAACGGGCCGCCGTGGACCATGGCGTCGCACACTTCCACACCGGTCGGCCAGCCGTTGACCAGCAGGCGCCCGGCCTTGCGTTCCAATACCGGCAGCAGGGCTTGGGCGCGTGCCAGGTCGGCGTCGTCCAGGTGCAGTGTGGCGGTCAATTGGCCTTCCAAATGCTCGGAAACCTGGCGCACTTGCTCGTCGTCGGCACACACCACCACCAGAGAGGCCGCGCCGAAGACTTCCGCCTGTAGATGCTCATTGCGCAAAAACGCGCTGGCCTGGGCCACAAACAGCTGTGCCTGGCCCTGATTCGGGCCTTGCGCCGCCATGCCTTGGGCGGCGATTTGGGCGTGTTCGGTCAAGCGGCCGACGCCCGCTTCATAGGCCTGGAAAATGCCTGGTGTCAGCATGGTCTGGGCGGCGCACGCCGGGAGTAACTCATTCACCGTGGCGACAAAGCGCTCCAGTGCCGGGCCTGCAACCGCAATCACCAAGCCAGGGTTGGTGCAAAACTGCCCGGCGCCTTGGATCAACGAGGCGACAAAACCCTGGGCCAATGCTTCAGCACGCGCGTTCAGCGCCGCAGCAAACAGGTACACCGGGTTGATCGAACTCATCTCCGCATACACCGGAATCGGCTCCGGCCGCGCTTGCGCCGCCTGGGTCAGGGCGATGCCGCCGCTGCGTGAGCCGGTAAACCCCACGGCTTTGATACGCGGGTCGCTGACCAATGCAATGCCGACTTCACGACCCGAGCCATACAGCAGCGAAAACACACCGTCGGGCAAACCACAGTCTTTAACCGCCTTGGCCAGTGCACGGCCGACCAGTTCACTGGTGCCGGGATGCGCGCCATGGGCCTTGACGATCACCGGGCAACCGGCGGCGAGCGCAGAGGCAGTGTCGCCGCCTGCCACCGAGAAGGCCAAGGGGAAATTGCTCGCGCCAAACACTGCCACCGGCCCCAGCGCAATATGCCGCTGGCGCAGGTCCGCACGCGGCAACGGCTCACGCGCCGGTTGCGCGGTGTCGACGCGTACATCCAGCCATTCACCGGCGCGCACCGTGCGGGCGAATGTGCGCAATTGCCCGCAGGTGCGGCCGCGTTCGCCCTGGATCCGCGCGCGCGGCAGGCCGGTTTCGGCTAAGGCGCGTTCGATCAGTTCATCGCCAAGGGCTTCAATGTTGTCGGCAATCGCTTCTAGAAACGCTGCGCGCACTGCCAGCGAGGTGTCGCGATAGGTGTCAAACGCGGCCCAGGCCAAGGCACAGGCTTGGTCGACATGCTCGCCATCGCCGCCAAGGTAGGCAGGCGCCAAAGGCAGGTCGGTGGCGGGATTAATCGCCTGGATTGCTTCTCGATGGCCGAGGATTGCGTGCTGACCGATCAGCATCTTGCCCGTCAGAGTCATGGGGAGTCCTTGAAAAGTGAGGGTTGGCCGCTGTGAGAACCACAGCGGCGCGCGAGGGTGTCAGGCGACGTTCTGCTCAGCCGACCAGTTGGCGTACCACTGGCGGAACAACGCGTACTGGTGCTCGGCATAACGCTGTTGGGCGGTGCTGAGTACGTCGGTTTCGTTGAAGTGCAGGGCGTAGCCCTGGTCGCCGTTGAGCACCATCAAGTGCTTGTAATACAGCACCAGGTCGCAACCCTCGTCGAAGGACGACAGCACGGCCAGCGCGGCTTCCAGCTCACGGGCCAGGCGCCGGGCCTTGGCGTCGCCTGTGGCGGCTTTTTTGCTCAGGGCCACCAGTTGCAGCACTTCGCGCGGCAGCGCGTTACCAATACCGGTGATGGCGCCGGTGGCGTTGCAATTGACGAAACCGTGCACCACTTGGGTGTCGACGCCAACCATCAGGGTCACGGCATCGTCCTGGGAGGTGATGTTTTCTGCCGCGTAGCGCAGGTCGGCGCCGCCGCCAAATTCCTTGAAGCCGATCAGGTTAGGGTGTTCACGGCGCAGTTCAAAGAACAGGTCTGCGCGGGTGGCGAAGCCGTAATACGGGCTGTTGTAGATCACTGCCGGCAGGTTCGGCGCGGCCTTGAGGATCGCCGAGAAGTGCGCCTTTTGCGCGGTGGCCGAAGCGCCACGGGACAGCACGCGCGGGATTACCATCAAGCCATGGGCGCCGACCTTGGCCGCGTGGGCGGCGTGGGCCACCGCTTCACGACTGTTGACCGCGCCGGTGCCGACGATGGTCGGCACGCCAGCGGCGACCAACCGGGCCACACCTTCCTGGCGTTCGGCTTCGGTCAGCAGCGGCCAGTCACCCATGGAGCCGCAATACACCACGGCGCTCATGCCGATATCGACCAGTTCACGGCCCTTGGCGACCAGGGCATCGAAGTCCGGTGTGCGTTCAGGCGTGCACGGGGTCATCAGTGCAGGGATGCAACCGGTAAAGATGTTGTCGCTCATTGTTCTAACTCCAGCGTTCAGTTAAATAAGGCCCGGGCTCAGATGCCCCAGGCAAAAGGGTCCTGCTCGTCGATCAGCAACGTGCTGTCGGCGGTCATGTAGGCGCGGCCGGTGATGAAGGGGCGAATGCGCTCGCCATCCCATTCATAACGGCCTTCGAATTGGCTGCCGGTGATGCTGGCCTGCACCCAGGTGGCGCCGGGCGCGAGTTTGTCGTCAGCCGCCAGGCACGCCAGTTTGGCGCTGGTGCCGGTGCCGCACGGTGAGCGGTCGTAGGCTTTGCCGGGGCACATCACGAAGTTGCGGCTGTCGGCGTGGGCGTCGTCGGCGAACAGTTCGATATGGTCGATCAACGCACCGTCTGCACCGTGAATGCCTTGGGTTTCCAGGGCCTTGAGCATCGCCCAGGTGTAGTCGGTGAGGGTGTCGACGTTGTCCATCGCCAGCCTGTGGCCGTGCTGCGACACCAGGAAAAACCAGTTGCCGCCCCAGGCGATATCGCCATGCACCACGCCATAGCCCGGCACGTCCACCGCTGCCTGCCGGCGATGACGGTAGGCGGGCACGTTGCGCAAGGTCACGGCGCCGTCGTCGTGCAAGGTGGCGGCTACCGGACCCACCGGCGTGTCGATGGTGTGCACGCCAGGCCCAATGCGGCCCAGGTGGTGCAAGGAGGCAACCAGGCCGATGGTGCCGTGGCCGCACATGCCCAGATAGCCGGCATTGTTGAAGAAGATCACCCCGCAGGTGGCGCCGGGCGTGACCGGCGCGCAGTACAGCGCACCGACCAGCACGTCATTGCCACGCGGCTCCAGCAGGCAGGCGCGGCGCCATTGATCGTGTTCGCTGCGCAAGGTGTGCAACTGCTCGGCAATGGTTGCGCCGGCGAGCGCAGGGAAGCCGTCCATTATCAGGCGCGTCGGTTCGCCGCCGGTGTGGGAGTCGATAACATGCAGGCGCTTCATAACAGGCTCCATCAGTGAGTGGCCGGGGACAGTGGCGCGCTGTAATGCGCATCGCTGACGGCTTCGCTTTCGTCGTCTTCGTGTTCCAGGCGCACCAGGTGCGCGGGCACACCAGTGGCGGCGCCCCAGTAGTAGATGCCCAGGGCGCAGAGGGCGACGACCAGGGTGTCAAACGGATGGCTGATCACGCCGATGCCGCCGAAACTGCCGAGCTTGGACAGCAGGATGGTCACCGCGTAGAAGCCGATCAGCCAGGCCGACGAGCGCACTTGCTGTTTGAGATTCAGGTGCGCGGTCGGCACCCAGCGTGCACACAGCAGGTACACCACAAACATCAGGATTTGCAGGCCCAGCAGCCACGAAACGGTGCTCCAGCCCGACCAGTACACAATCAGCGCGGCGATGATGAACGACAGCGGGCCGAGCACCGCCATGCCCTTGACCCGGAACGGCCGTACCATGTCCGGTGCATTGCGGCGCAGCGCGGCGACGGTCACTGGGGCCACCGCGTAGCTTAAGATCAGCGCCGCCGACACCACATTGATCAGCGCTTCCCAGGACGGAAACGGCAGGGTCCAGAACACCGACAAACCAAAGGTCAACCACAGCGCCGGGCGCGGGATGCCGGATTTCTCATCAATGCGCGTAAAGATCTTGAAAAACGTGCCGGTCTGCGCCCAGCCGTACACCACACGCGGCGTGGCGTTCATGTAGATATTGCCGCAGCCGCTGGGTGAGATCACGGCGTCGGCTACCACCAGATAGGCCAGCCAGCCCACGCCCAGCGCCAGGGCGATATCGCGATACGGCAGCGCCAGTTGCTTGCTGATACCCGCCCAGCCATCCGCGAGCATCTCGGTCGGCACGCCACCGAGGAACGCGGTTTGCAGCAGTACATAGATGGCGGTCGACAGCAGCACCGAGAGGATCAAGGCAATCGGGATCGTGCGTTGCGGGTTCTTCACTTCACTGGCCACCGAGATGATCGGCGTGAGGCCCAGGTAGGCAAAAATCACTCCGCCGGCCGACACCGCCATCTCGATGCCCGACAGGCCGAACGGGGCAAAACCCTGGGTCTGGAAATTCGCCGGTTTGAAGAAGGTGAACAGCACACCAATCACCAGCAGCGGCACGATGAACTTGAATACGCTCACCAGGTTATTGGCGATGGCGAAGGTCTTGACGCTGCGGTAGTTGAGCACAAAGAACAGGCACAGCAGGGCCAATTGCACCAGCCAGCCCAGGGTGGTCGGGTCGCTGGAACCGACCTTGGTCAGTTCGGGAAACCAGGCCGCGGCGTATTGGCGCGAGGCGACCACTTCGATGGCCACCAGGCTTGAAAACGCGATCAGCGTGATAAAACCCATCAGGTAGCCCAGCAGCGGGCCATGAGAGTACACCGGGTAACGCACCACGCCACCGGCGCGGGGCAGGGCGGCGCCGAGTTCGCAGTACACGATCCCGAGCAGCAGCACGGCGAAGCCGCCGATCAACCAGGAAATAATCCCCGCCGGGCCGGCGATGGCGGACACGTGGCTGGCTGCAAATAACCAGCCCGAACCGAAGATGGCGCCTAACCCGATAAAGGTCAGGTCCATCAGTGAAAGTTGTTTCTTGAACTTGCCTTGAGCAGACATGGCGGCGCCTTCTTGTGAGTTATTGGATAGGCATGCAGTGGCGATATCCTGAACCGATCAAGGGGCGCTGCGATTGATGTTTTGCGTTGATGTGGATGACGAATTCGGCACAGTTTGAATCTGTAGGTCCAGGCTTTTTATGTGGGAGCTGGCTTGCCTGCGATGCGGTTGACTCGGTACATCAGGCACACTGAGTGGATGCCATCGCAGGCAAGCCAGCTCCCACAAGGTTGTGTGGATACTCAGGCTGGCATAGTGCAATCTGCCTAAAAAAACCGGAGTCCAGGCCATGTTGCCCAGTGCATTTGCGAGCGTTCTACAGGCCAATCGCCCCCACAGCATCGAGCAACTATTGGCCGGGGTCGGGCAGTTGTTGCCCTTGCTCGACGTAATCCCCAATGCCGCGATTTTCATCAAGGATATCGACGCCCGTTACGTGCTCGCCAACCACACCCTGGTGCAACGCTGCGGCCTTAAACAGCTGCATCCACTGCTGGGCAAGACCAGCGCCGAAGTGTTCCCCGCGCAATTGGGGCCGGGCTACACCGAGCAGGACCGGCGCGTGCTGGAGCAGGGGTTTGTGCTCGAAGACCAGCTTGAGCTTCACCTCTATGGCAGCCGCGAACCGGGCTGGTGCCTGACCCACAAATGGCCGCTGTACAACGACAAGGGCACGATCATCGGCCTGGCGGGTATTTCGGTGGACCTGCAATCGGCCAGCGAAACGCACCCGGCCTACCAGCGCCTGGCTGCCGTGGATGAACACATTCGCCAGCATTTCAACCGACGCGTCACCCTTGGCGAGCTGACCCGCATTGCCGGGATTTCCGTGGCGCAGCTGGAGCGCTACTGCAAACGCGTATTCCACCTCACGCCCCGGCAGATGATTCAGAAGGTGCGCCTGGAGCATGCGCGTCGGCTGTTGCACTCCGAACTGCCGATCACCGAGGTGGCGCTGCAATGCGGCTACACCGACCACAGCGCGTTTACCCGCCAGTTCAAGGCATTGACCGGGTTTACGCCCAGGCAGTATCGGCAATTGGAGTAAATGCAACGAATCATGGCATCCGCTGCTCCTATGCTTACGAATAACCTTTTCACGGCAAGAGGAAACAGGCTTATGACGGCGGCGGACAACGATCATGTGAACTGGCTGGTGCAACAATCCATGCTCAATGCGGCGCGTCAGCGGGCCAGGCTCTATAGCGGGCAAGGGCGCTTGTGGCAGCAGCCGTACGCGCAGACCCGGCCGCGTGATGCCTCAGCGTTGTCGTCCGTGTGGTTCACCGCGTACCCGGCCTCGATCGTGACCCGTGAAAACGGCACGGTGCTCGAAGCCCTGGGCGACGAAAGCCTGTGGCAGGCCTTGTCGAAGATCGGCATCCAGGGCATTCACAACGGCCCGCTGAAAAAGTCCGGCGGGCTCGACGGTACGCGGCATACGCCGACCATCGATGGCAATTTCGACCGCATCAGCTTCGAAATTGACCCACAGCTGGGCACCGAAGCGCAGTTGCAGGCGCTGACGCGCATGGCCGCCGCGCACAACGCGGTGATCATCGACGATGTGATCCCATCCCACACCGGCAAGGGCGCAGACTTCCGCCTGGCCGAGATGGCGTATGAGGATTATCCGGGGCTTTACCACATGGTCGAGATCCGCGAGGAAGACTGGCCCTTGCTGCCCGATGTGGCCGAAGGGCGGGATGCGCAGAACCTCAGCCCCGCGCAGGTGGATGCGCTGCGTGACAAGCATTACATCGTCGGCCAGTTGCAGCGGGTGATCTTCTTCGAACCCGGCGTCAAGGAAACCGACTGGAGCGCGACCCCGGTGGTCGTTGGCGTGGACGCCAAACCGCGTCGCTGGGTGTACCTGCATTACTTCAAGGAAGGCCAGCCGTCGCTGAACTGGCTGGACCCTTCGTTTGCCGCGCAGCAGATGATCATCGGCGACGCCCTGCATGCCATTGATGTGATGGGCGCCAAGATCCTGCGCCTGGACGCCAACGGCTTCCTCGGCGTGGAACGCAAGCTGGACGGCACTGCCTGGTCGGAAAGCCATCCTCTGTCGATCACCGGCAACCAACTGCTCGGCGGGGCGATTCGCAAGGCGGGCGGCTTCAGCTTTCAGGAGTTGAACCTCACCGTCGACGATATCGCCGCCATGTCCCACGGCGGTGCCGACCTGTCCTACGACTTCATCACGCGTCCGGCGTATCAGCATGCCTTGCTGATGGGCGACACCGAATTTTTGCGCCTGATGCTGCGCGAGATGCACAGCCAGGGCATCGACCCCGGTTCCTTGATTCATGCGCTGCAAAACCACGATGAACTGACCCTGGAGCTGGTGCACTTCTGGACCCTGCACGCCCACGACAGTTACCTCTACCAAGGCCAGACCTTCCCCGGCAACAGCCTGCGCGAGCATATCCGCGAGCAGATGTACGAACGCCTGGCCGGCGAGCATGCGCCGTATAACCTCAAGTTCGTCACCAATGGTGTGTCGTGCACCACCGCCAGCATTATCACGGCGGCCCTGGGCATCCGTGACCTGGAGGCGATCACGCCGGCCGATATCGAGCAGATCCGCCGGATCCATGTGCTGCTGGTGATGTACAACGCCATGCAGCCTGGGGTGTTTGCCCTGTCTGGCTGGGACCTGGTCGGTGCGTTGCCGTTGGCGGCCGATGCGGTTGCCCACTTGATGGGCGATGGCGACACCCGCTGGATTCATCGCGGTGCCTATGACCTGGTGGATTTGAACCCGAATGCTGAGCTTTCCGCCGGCCAGATGCCGCGCGCGCAAACCTTGTACGGCAGCCTCAACAGCCAGTTGCAGGACCCGGAGTCGTTCGCGTCCCAGTTGCAGAAAATTCTCGCCGTGCGCAACGCCTACGGAATCGCCGCCAGCCGCCAGATTCTGGTGCCGGATGTGGAGCATCCGGGGTTGCTGATCATGGTTCACGAGTTGCCGGCCGGGAAGGGCACGCAAATCACCGCGCTTAACTTCGGCAGTACGCCGCTGACCGAAACCCTGCACCTGACCGACATTGCGCCGGGGCCGGTGGTGGACATTATCAATGAGCGGGTCGAGGGCGATCTGACTGCTGAAGGTGAGTTCACCATCACGCTGGACGCGTATGAGGGGCTGGCGCTGCGGGTGGTCAGCCTGTCGCCGATGCTTTAGGGGCGCGAGGCGCTGATTGCCTGGTCGATCAGCGCTGATTATGAATGTGCCGGGAGCACTGGAAATATGCAATTTGCGCATTATTAAATAAATGAATATGCGCTTGATGAATTTTGTCTTTCGGGCTAGCGTAGTGCCTATGGCCACTTTCGAGCACCGGCCACTGACCTGCCGAGGAATTTCCCATGCCTTTAGTTCGAATCGACCTGGCCGCCGACACCTCCACTGAAACCGCCGCTGCGATTGGTGACGTGATCTACGCCGCCATGACCAGCGTGGCCAATGTGCCTGAGCACGACAAATTCCAGATCATCAATCGTCACGCCAAGGATGAGTTGGTGTATCCGGCAGCGGGTTATCTGGGGATTACCTACACGCCGAACATTGTGTTTATCCAGGTGACCTGGAGCGCCGGGCGTAGCATCGCGGTGAAAAAGGCTTTTTATAAATTTATCGCTGAGGGCATCCAGGCCAAGACCGGGCTGCGCAAAGAGGATGTGTGGATCAACCTGGTGGATGTGAAACGCGAGGATTGGTCGTTTGGCAACGGAGAGATGCAGTACGTGCCTGACGAGTGAGGCCGGCCCGCAAGCAGACGGCGACTCAGTGATGAGTCGCCGTTGTTTTTATTGGGCGTTCAATGCTTGTAGAAACTGGGTGTGTTTCAGCGTTTGCGAGAACATCGGCAAGGTGAAGTTCTCGGCGGCGTGTTGTTGCTCATCACTGAAGGTGGCGGTGCAGTCGGTCAACGTCACCACGTCGTAGCCTTTCTCATAACCCGAGCGAACCGTGCCTTCAACGCAGCAATTGGTCAAAAAGCCCGCGACGACCAGGTTCTGGATGCCGTTGTTGCGCAGCACCAGGTCCAGGCCGGTGGTGGCAAACGCATCCAGGCCGCGTTTGCCCTCGATCAGGATGTCAGCCGGCTCACGGCTCAGTGCCTCGCTGATTTCGGCGCCCCAGCTGCCGGCCCGAAAGGCGCTGCCGTCTGCCACACCCTTGAGAATGCCGTAGGAGCGGTGCGTCAGTTCGGGGTAGCCGTCGGCAAATTGAATCGGCATATGGATGATCTTCACACCGAGTTTTCGGGCTTGTTCAACGGTGGCTGCAGTGTTTGCCAGCATGTCGGTGCTGTGCATGACGCCTTTGACCGCGTCGTGAAACACCCCACCCGCAGTGGTGAAGTCATTTTGGAATTCAATCAGGACCAATGCGGTTTTCGTCGGGTTCATAGTGATGCTCCGTCAGGTGGTTTTTCACTACAGCAGTTATAGGCGCCAATTCCAAGGGCTGCACTCATCGTGTGGGAGCGGGCTTGCTCGCGAATGCGGTGAAGCGAATCCAGGCGTTCGAGGGTGGCGGCAACGGTGGTCATGAAAGCATCGGTCACGGTGCATTTGCGCCAGTGTAGGCGCGCGCCAAGTCGCTGAAACTCCGGTTCTTGCGACGCAATTTGTCCTGGCTGACCGAACATTGATCTCGATCAGGTGCCCCGCCTGGCAGGCCTTTTAACCTTGTGCTTCCATCAAAGGCCAGGGACGGCTCAATGCGAGCCTGTGGCCGTGCACCTCAAGGAAGAGTCTGCCATGCGATCATTGAAGATCATCTTGTTGTCCTCTGCATTCAACGGCCTGACCCAGCGGGCCTGGCTGGATTTGCGCCAGTCGGGGTTTGACCCCAGCGTGGTGCTGTTCACCGATGAAGCCTCGGTGTGCCGGCAAATCGAGGCGTCGGACGCCGACCTGGTGATCTGCCCGTTCCTCAAGGACCGCGTACCGCAGCAGCTGTGGAGCAACCTCGACCGCCCGGTGGTGATCATTCATCCGGGGATTGTCGGTGACCGTGGCGCCAGCGCGCTGGACTGGGCCATCACCCAGCAGGCTCGTCGTTGGGGCGTCACCGCGCTGCAGGCGGTGGAGGAGATGGACGCGGGGCCGGTCTGGTCGACCTGCGAATTCGACATGCCCGCCGAGGTGCGCAAGTCCGAGTTGTACAACGGCCTGGTGAGTGATGCTGCGATCAGCTGTATTCGCGACGTGGTGGAAAAATTCACCCGTGGTGTGCTCCCTACGCCGCTGGATTACACGCAGCCCAACGTTATCGGGCGCTTGCAGCCGAACATGAAGCAGGTAGACCGGGCTTTCAGCTGGCACGACTGCGCGCGCTTCATCAAACGCAGCATCGACGCCGCCGACGGCCAGCCGGGTGTGTTGGCCAGTATCCACGGCGAGCAGTATTACTTGTACGACGCGCACCTGGATGCACGCCGGGGCCTGCCGGGTGAAATGCTCGCGGTACAGGATGATGCGGTATTGGTCGCGACCGGCGATCAGAGCGTGTGGGTCGGCTCACTTAAACGCAAGGCCCAGCCAGGCGAGGAGACCTTCAAGTTGCCGGCCCGTCACGTGTTGGCCGGGCGCCTGGCGGGGGTGCCCGTGCTGGACAGCTCAATCGCCCACCAAGCCTTCAATGAACAGGCTTATCAACCGATTCGCTACCGAGAGTGCGGCGATGTCGGCGAGTTGACCTTCGAGTTCTACAACGGCGCCATGAGCACCGAACAATGCCAACGGTTGGTCGCTGCACTGCGTTGGGCCAAGGCGCGCAGCACCCAGGTGCTGCTGATCAAAGGTGGGCGCGGCAGCTTTTCCAATGGCGTACACCTCAACGTCATCCAGGCCGCCCCCGTGCCGGGGCTGGAGGCCTGGGCAAATATCCAGGCGATCGACGATGTGTGCCAGCAACTGCTGAGCGCCCGGCAACTGGTGGTCAGTGGCCTGACCGGCAGTGCCGGCGCCGGCGGTGTAATGCTGGCCCTGGCGGCCGATATCGTCTTCGCCCGCGCCGGTGTGGTGCTTAACCCGCATTACAAGAGCATGGGGCTGTATGGCTCCGAATACTGGACTTACAGCCTGCCGCGTGCGGTAGGCAGCGAAATTGCCCATAAGCTCACGCAAGAGTGCCTGCCGATCAGCGCCATTCAGGCACAGCAGTGGGGCATGGTGCAGGACATTGGCCCACGTTGCCCGAGTGCGTTCAGTGAATGGTTGCTGCAAGCGGCCCAAGGTGCGCCGAGCGATGAGAAATACGCCGCGCAACGCACGCGCAAAGCCAATATCGACCTTGAGCCAATGGAACGCTGCCGCCAAAACGAGTTGGCCCAGATGGAGCTGGACATGGTGCGCAACCGCCAGCAATTTGCCGAGAAGTGTCGCAACTTCGTGTTCAAGCGCAAAACCTGCCAGACGCCGCAACGGTTGGTTGCGCCGTGGGCGTTGGCGCGTAAGGGCGAACTGGTCGCCTGAGCGGTACTGCGGTTTTAGTCCCAGTCCTATTTGTTTCTGTTTTGGCGCTGATAAGCTTTTTTCCTGAAACAATCTCGGGAAATTTTTGTCATGATCCAAAATGCCGCCGTGCCCAACGAGTTCAGCGCGCTACGTGTCGTCACGTTGGCATCCGATGCTGCCTGTGCGCATCGGCTCGCCTTCGCCTTGAGCAGCATGGGGGTAACTCCGATTGCCAATATTGGCACCTTGAGCGCCGTTGAGGCTTGGTTGCGCGAGTCCCCGATCGACGTCATTGTCTGTGAAATTCGCCCAGAGTGCGGTGATGGGCTGATGTTGCCGAGCCTGCTCAGGGGGCTTCACGAAGCGGGCACGCTGGCTCGGCTGCCCTGCATCTTCTGGACCGGAGAGACGGCCTTGGACGCGCCCGCTGGCGAGGTCGACTTGTCCCGCAAAAAGCCTGCAAGCCCGCTCTGGATCAAGTACATGGGCGGGGTCGCGGTTAGCGCACTGGAGTCCCATGCGCGGTTGGCGCGAACGGCGGGCATCTCTGTGCAAATCCTGCGCGAAGGCGCAACCCTGGCGCTGGGCGACGCGTTGCGCGCGGTCGTGCTGACGCGTACGCAGCCGGACGCAAGGCTGAACATGAACACGTTCGATGATTTGGCCGAAGATGAGGTGATCAACGCGCTGACCACAGGCGAGGGCTTGCGCTTTGTGTTCCAACCGCAATTTGAACTGCTGAGCCGGCGTATCGTGGGAGCCGAAGCGCTGGTGCGTTGGAAGCATCCACGGTTTGGGGAAATCCCTCCTTCGGTATTGATGCCCTTGGTCAACCGCCTGGGTCTGGACCTGCTGCTGTTCAGCCTGGTGGAAATGTGGACGATCAAGGCCATGCTCGCGCTCAAGCGCGAACATATCGGCATTCCCATTGCTGTAAATGCGTCGGCCAAAACCATTTGCACTCCCGACTTCTCCGAGCGCCTGGCCGCGCGTATGCGCCAGGCCGGCCTGCCGAACCGGCTGTTGAAAATCGAGCTTACAGAAGATGTACCCGAACCGGATGAGCTCTACCTGTCCGCCTCGTTGACGGCAATTCGGGCCAAGGGGTTCCAGGTTTCGATGGACGACTTCGGCACAGGCGCTGCTACGTTGAACCTGTTGGCGAACCTGTCGTTTGATGAGATGAAAATCGACGGCTCGTTCGTACGTGGGGTGGAACAGCACTCGTCTTCACGCAAAGTCATTGCCGGTATCGTCAATTGGGCGCGCCTGCTCAGTTTGAATTTGGTGGCTGAGGGCATCGAAGACGAGTCGACGATTGCGTTGCTCTATCGTTTGGGTTGCCGAGTGGGGCAGGGTTACGCGCTGGCTCGCCCCATGGAAATGGAAGATTTCTTGAACTTTGTTATTCAGCGGGAAAATAGTGCAGGTGCTGAGCGCTTTTAGGAGTGATCTGATATCCGAATGAGTGTCAGTGCATTAACTTTCGCATCCTCTCACTGTTTAAGAACTATCGGTCGCTGAGTTAGTTTGGCAGTTGTTATGTGTTATGTGTGTGATGTGCGATTGTTCAATATCACGGATGCCGTTGATTTTATAGGTTCGTCTGCGATGACGAGAACTTACTAAAGATGAGAATGTGACTGGCCTCATCCTTTTGCTCGTTATAAAGAGTGCCTTCCACGTTATGAAACGCTTAAAAATCGCTTTGCTCGATGATCATGCAATCGTGCGGCACGGGTTAATCAATCGATTGCAGCAGGAACCTGATTTTGAAGTAGTGGGTGTCTACGCCCGCAGCCGTGAAGCGATGGCGGGGCTTGCGTTGCTGCCGGCGGATGTGCTGTTGCTGGATTTCGTACTCGGGCCCAGCGAACTGGACGGCATCTTGTTGATTCGAGCGTTGCGGGTGAAGTACCCACAGTGCCGCATTCTAATGTTCTCCACGCACCACGATGCCGCCACCGTGATCCTGGCCCTGCGTGTCGGCGCGCGCGGGTTTCTTGGCAAGGGTGAAGATATCAACCAGTTGATCAGTGCCGTTCGGTTGGTGGCATCCGGGGAGGTCTACCTGAGCCCGGACATGGCCTACCGGGTAGCCGAAGCGACGGCGGTGAACCATATCGGTGACGAGCAGAACCGCGATGAAGCCTTGCGTTTTGTCAGCCTTTCCGCGCGTGAACAGGACGTGATTCGGTGTTACTTGACGGGTATGACCATTACCGATATCGCCGAAAAATTCAATCGCAGCATCAAGACCATCAGCTCACAAAAAGCCTCGGCGTTTCGCAAGTTGGGCGTGGTATCGAACAATGAGTTGTTCAGAATCAAACACATTATTGAGGGTATTTGATCCTGGTTCCCGACACCTGGGAACGAGCGGGGTGTGATTTACCGATCCTTGCTTATACTCAAAGACGGGCTGAACGTTGTAGCGGTGGGGTATCCCAGTATTCCGACAGCGCTGTGCCGAGTGGGTCGATCACGATGAAACCAATACGTATCGCTTTGCTGGATGATCATGCAGTTGTTCGACACGGGCTGGCCACGACGTTGGCGGCCGAGACAAACTTTGAAGTAGTTGGCATTTATGCGCGCAGCCGCGACCTTATCGCCGGCCTCGCCTCGGTGCCGGCAGACTTACTGCTGCTGGACTTCTCCCTGAACCCCGACGAGCTGGACGGGGTCTCACTGATCCGCGCCTTGCGGGTCAAATTTCCCAGCTGTCATATCCTTGTTTTGTCCACGCATCACGACCCGGCGACGGTTAGCCTGGCCATGCGTGTCGGTGCCCGTGGCTTTGTCGGCAAGGGTGAAGAAATGGCGCAGTTGGTCAAGGCCATCCGCAAGGTGGCGGCGGGTGCGGTGTACCTGAGTACCGACATGACCTACCGCCTGGCGGAGACGGTGACCAGCGATACTGGCCAAGGCCGTGGCGATGCGCCTGACGCGTTGGTCCAGGCGGAGTTGACCAGCCGTGAACAGGAAGTCATTCGCTGTTACCTGGCGGGCATGACGGTGAGTGAGATTGCAGAGAAATTCAACCGCAGCATCAAAACCATCAGCACCCAGAAAACCGCGGCGTTTCGCAAGCTTGGGGTCACCTCGAACAACGAGCTGTTCAAGTTGAATAAACTTATCGGCACGCCATGACAATCGGGTTGTGCAGGGCAGTGTTATTGGCACTGATGGTGCTGGGCTGGCCGCTCGTCTGTGCGGGTGCCGTCGCGTTGAGCGACGAGCAACTGCAGTGGATAGCACTGCACCCCGTGTTGCGCGTCGGGGTGGTGGAGGGCTTGATTCCCTTCGAGTACATGAGCGGCGGGGAACTGCGCGGGCGGTCCATGCAGTATTTGCAGTTCGTGACGGCCGCTACGGGCCTTCGTTTCAGCTACGTGCCCGGAAATACTCTGGCCGCACGCGAAAGCATGCTGCTGGCAGGGCAAGTGGACCTGCTGTCCTCATACTTGCGCTTTCGCTCTGAGCCTGCAACCAAGGGCATTGTTGCGCTGGTTTACCACACCACCTCGCCGATCATCGTCACGCGTGTCGACAGCCCGGGTGTCTTCGACCTTGAACAACTGCAGGGCAAAAACGTGATGATTCCCGATGTGGAATATTACGAGACGATATTCCGGGACAAGGCCACCAAGTCCCATCTAATCAGAAGCACCTCGGCCCTGCAGATGCTGACCATGGTGAAGGAGGGCAAGGCCGAGGCGGTAGTGGCCTCGGAAACCTTTTTAATGCCTTACCTGTATCGACAATTCCAGGGCGTGCTGGAAGTTTCCGGCGTGGTCGGCAGCCAGATGTTGGATGTGAGCATGGCCGTGCGCGCTGATGACCTCATGTTGCGCTCCATACTTGAAAAGGTACTGGGCTCAATAACGGCGGAGCAGCGCAATGATATCTATGAGAATTGGTATCACGACCTGGAAGTGGACGTGCCGTCCCTGTCAAACATCGTCAATCATTATGCGCATGTGTTCATTCTCGGCGTGTTGGCGTTGGCCAGCTTGTGCGCGTTGGTCTATCGCGGTCATCGGTTGCGCCGGCGGGCATTGCGCAATGAACAAGAAAAATCCATGTTCCTGGCGGTCATGAACCATCAAATACGTTCGCCCATGAACGCCGTGCTGGCGGCGATGGAGTTGCTGGGGCATACACGGCTCAATCAGCAACAACGCCACTTTGCCCAACTGGCCAACAGTGGTGCCGACGCGATGCTGCGTTTGCTGGACGATGTGCTTGAAACCTCCGGGTCGCAGGTCAAGCCGAAACGCCTGAAGGTGGAGTCGACAGATGTGACGGCGTTGGTGCAGGCAGTCGTCGGGCTGCATCGCCTGCGGGCCAGGGAAAAACGCCTGGAGCTGAATGCGCACATCCAGGAGGCGTTGCCCCTGTTGATGCTCGACAGTGCGCGCCTGACGCAAATCCTGCATAATCTGCTCTCGAATGCGATCAAGTTTACCGATGCGGGCAGTATTGATATCTACGTTTGCCAGGTCGGCCTGGACGCGAGCAACGGCCGCTTGCAGATCGAGGTCCGCGACACCGGCATCGGCATTTCGGCGGCGCTGCAGGCGTCGTTGTTTCGACCCTACGCTCAGCATAGCCAGTCATACAAACGCGCGGGCGGCTCAGGCTTGGGGCTGGTGATCTGCCAGCAGTTGGTCAACTTGATGAACGGGACATTGACGCTCAGGAGCGTGCCGGGCACAGGCACCACGGTGACGATCTGCTTGCCCGTGGTCATCGCCTCGCAACCCCTTGCATCGCAACCGGCAGAGGCGCCATTAACGGCAAACGCTGGCAAAGCATTGCAGATCCTTGTGGTGGAGGACACCCGGGCGAACCAGCAGGTGTTGGGCGCACAAATCAACAGCTTCGGTGGCCTGCCGGTGATAGCCGGCGATGCCGCCCAAGCCCGCGCCTTGTTTGTGCACACCCGTTACGACCTGGTCCTGATGGACTGTGATCTGCCGGACCAGGATGGCTACAGCCTGACCCGCGAACTGCGCGGATTCGAACAGCAGGTGGGCCGACTGCGTTGCCCGATCATTGCCATCTCTGCCTTGACCGGTGAGCAACATCTTCAGCGCTGCCTGGTGGCGGGAATGGACGCGGTGTTGAGCAAGCCTATTCGCCTGGGGCCATTGCGCGAGGTGATTGAGCGTTGGTGCGACGTCACACTGGCAGACCCTCGGTTAAACCTGATGGCCCCCGTGCTGGACCAGGCCGGAATCAATCGCGAAGTGGCCGCTGACCTGGGCAGCCTGACCAAGGCGCTTGCGCTGTGTGATCGCTCATCCGCTCTGCACGTGACCCACCGTTTGCACGGCGCAGCGCTGATCATGGAATGGTCGGCGATGGGTCAGGCTGCCGGAAACCTGCAAAACCTGCTGCGCGCGCAGTCGGGATGGGATGACCCGGCGTATGCGCAGGCTTTGCGGTTGCTGCTCCAACAATGGCGTGACTTGGGCGGCGATCGGCAGGTTGATGCACTGCCTGCCACTCGTTCGCACCGGATGGTGCCTTGATGTGGCGCTTGTTGGCGGTGTTGGCGCTGATGGGCCAGATTGGTCTGTGTTTTGCGCAGGCCAACGCGCCGGCGTTGGCGTTGACACCACAGGAACTCGATTGGATTGCAGCCCACCCGGTATTGCGTGTGGGGGTGTTCGATAACCTGTTGCCCTTTGAGTACATCAGCGGTGGCGAACTGCGAGGGCTGTCGGCCAAGTACCTGGACTTGATCGCACGGCGTACGGGGCTGCGTTTCAAGTCTGTGCCGACCACCTCACGCAGTGCGCGCAAAGACATGCTGCTCAGTGGCGAGGTGGATATCTTGTCCACCCGGCGCCGGTCGGACGACCCTGCTGAAGATCGCGGCGTTCTCTATACCGCGCCTTACAACAACAGCTCGACCATCCTTATCAGCCGTTTTGACGATCAGCCGTTTGCCGAACTGGGCCAGCTCGCCGGCAAACGCCTGGTGATGCTGGGGCGTGAAGGCTATTCGGCGTTTTTGCGTGAGCGGGTGCCGGGCATCACGATCATTTCGGCCCAGAACGCGATCGACATGATGGCAATGGTCAAGGACGGCGATGCGGACGCCGCCATTGCTTCCGAGTGGTTGCTGATCCCGTATCTGTCTCGCCAGTACCAGGGCGTGCTGCAGGTTTCCGGTGTGGTGCCCGAGCAGCGTACCGGGGTAAGCATGGCGGTGCGCGACAACGACGTGATTTTGCTATCGATTCTGCAGAAGGTACTGGGGTCCATTTCGGGCGATGAGCGCCAGGCGATCTACGATGCCTGGTTCGCGGACATGAACCTCGATATCCCGCCCATCAAGGCCATCCTTGATCACTACAAAAGTGAGTTGTGGTTGCTGCTCAGCAGCGTGCTGATACTCATCACGCTGGTGTGGCAAAGCCGCGTGCAACGCCGGCGCGCCATCCATAACGAACGGGAGAAGGCGATGTTCCTGGCGGTTATGAGCCACGAAGTCCGTTCGCCCATGAACGCAATACTGGCCGCTGTTGAGTTGCTGGAGCACACCGCACTTGACGAACAGCAACATCACTTTGCGGCCCTTGCGAACAACGGCGCCAATACCCTGTTGCGGTTGGTGGACGATGTGCTGGATATCTCCAGGATGGAGGCCGGGCAATTGACGCTGAATGTGGAAGCCGTGGACCTGGGTGTGCTGGTCCAGCGCGTGGTGGACAGCCAGCGCGCGTCTGCCGAGGCAAAAGGCCTTGAACTGACGGTAACGGGTGAGCACCTGCGCGCCCCGTTATTGCTGGATGAACTGCGCGTGGCGCAGGTCTTGCGTAACCTGATCGTCAATGCCATCAAGTTCTCCGGCAGTGGCCAGGTCGAGATTCGGTTTCAGGTGCTTGAGGGCGATCGGCAACTGATGATTGAGGTCATCGACAATGGGATCGGGTTGTCCGACCAGGCACACGCCTCATTGCTGAGTTCATCCGCGCGTGCCAGGGGCAGTAACGGGCTGGGGTTGGTGATCTGCCAGCGGTTAGTGCAGTTGATGGGGGGCGAGTTGACGCTCAGCAGCCTCCAGGGCAAAGGCACCCGCGTGGGTGTGAGGTTACCGGTTCAATGGGCTGCGCCGCTTGATTCACCTGCGCAGGTGGTGCCTTCGCCCGACGAACCTGCGGGCTTGACGGTGTTGGTGGTGGGGGGCACCAATGTCGACCAGCAAGGGCTGGTGACGCAGTTGCGCGCGTTAGGTTGCCATCCCTTACCAATGGACGATGCCAACCAGGGTTTAAGGTTTTTCAATGCACACAAGGTTGATTTGATACTTATCGACTGCGACCTGCCAGCAGGCGCTGGCTATAAACTGGCCGGTGAATTCAGGCAGGTGCAGAGCCAGCGACAGCGTACACACTGCCCGATCATCGCGGTCTCACAGCTTACCGGCAATGACATGCTGGAATGCTGCTTTGAAGCGGGTATGGATGGCGCGCTGAGCAAACCCATTGGCGAGGGCCTTCTACGCGAAACCATTGAACTGTGGTGCGAGGTCAACCTGCTGCAACCCTCATCGGCGCCGAGTACTTCCGGGCCTGAAATACTTCGCAAACAGCTTGGCGGCTTGCTTGAGGCGGTAGCCCTGCGTGATCGCAGCCTGGCGTTGCACGCCGCGCATAACCTGCAGGCCGCCGCGTTAGTGGCGGGGTGGATAGACATCGCGACCACGGCTGACCTGATCGGTGCGGCCTTGCAGGATAAAACAGCCTGGCCAACTGTCGTTATTGCCGGTCATCTCAGCCGTATGGTTGAACAGTGGGCAGCATTAAGCGCTTGAGCGTTGCCGTTGAATTGTTAGGGTGACGGCGTTGTTTTTAGGAGCACTCCTATTGACCATAAAGTTGTCTGCAGAATAAAAACCCTCCTCGGTAGATTGAATTGTTTTGCGCGGCCATCGCCAAGTTAATTAATTAAAATCTGCAGGGCTTAGTTGCTTTTTCGGAGCAGTCCTATTTGGGCAGTTCGGTCACTTCCTTACACTTAACTCCGCAACAACACAGCCGTTCTCCTGCAACAGGGAACTCACTCTCTACTCAGCATCTTGCGCTCTTGGAGTTACTCATGGATTACAAAGCCCGCGTCCTCGCTGTACTGGTCGCCGCCACCGCCACTTCCGCCGCCATGGCGTCGGACGGCACCATCAATTTCAACGGCGAACTGAAAGCCGAAACTTGCCAAGTCGCAGTCAATGGCGCGGCAGGCTCAGCAGGCAGCACCGTCACGCTGCCGACGATTTCGACCGCTTCGCTGGCTGCACAGGGCCAAGTGGCGGGCCAGACCGGGTTCAGCATTCAACTGAGCAAGTGCTCTGCGGCGCTTAAAACCGCCTCTGCGTTCTTTGAAGCCGGTGGCTCGGTGGACCCGGCCAGCGGCAACTTGAAGAACTTGAGCGGCACCGCCACCAAGGCGCAACTGCAATTGGTTGACGCCTCAAATGGTAAAGCCATCAAAGCCGGTGATACCGGGCAAGTAGCGTCTACCAGCCGTATCAGCATCGATACAACAACACTGAGTGCCGACCTGCCTTACGCCGTTCAGTACTACGCCCAGGCCGCAACTACGCCGGGCACCGTTATCAGTAACGTGACGTACTCCATTAATTATCAGTAAGTCGCTCGCCAATGAACACACGCCCTGTGTGGTCGATAAAAGGGCGTGTTTTCTGGCGGCGATGGGACACTGTCATGCCTTGCAAACTTCCACTCAAACAGTTGCTGCTGGCAAGCCTTCTGGCCCTGGCAAGCGCCCAGGCCATTGCGGGTGTGGTGATTACCGGCACGCGGGTGATCTACCCGGCCGGACAGAAGGAAGTCACCGTCAAACTCAATAACAACGGCACGCAGCCTGCACTGATGCAGGCGTGGATCGACACCGGCAGTGTTACATCCACTCCCACCAGTTCCAAGGCACCGTTTCTGCTTTCGCCGCCGGTGGCACGTATCGACCCGGCCAAAGGCCAAAGTCTGCGGGTATTGTTCACGGGGGCGGCGTTGGCCTCGGACAAGGAATCGGTGTTCTGGCTGAACGTGTTGGAAATTCCGCCCAAGCCCGAAGCGGGTGAGGACCTTAACACCCTGCAAATGGCATTTCGCTCGCGAATCAAGCTGTTCTATCGCCCCACCGAGTTGCCCGGAACCGCCACTGAAGCGATTGAACAGGTGCAATGGCAAGTGGTTTCCAGCCGTGATGGCTTGGGCCTGGCCTTGCAGGCGTTCAACCCGTCGGCCTTTTACGTGTCGCTGGTTGAACTGGAACTGGTGTCGGGCTCAGTACGTGCTCGCAGTGAGGACGGCATGGTCGCTCCGGGTGAAACCCGACAGTTCCCACTGCCGACTCTCAAGACTCGGCCTGCCGCCGATGCCCAAGTGGAGTTCAACGCCATCAACGATTACGGCGCGCTGATCCCGACTCGGAAAGCACTCAAGCCTTGATCAACTCCTGACGTCTTTACACGCGAGTTAATTATGCAAACCTCTTCCAGCTCCAGGCTTGCCCTGCGGGCGCAGCCTCGCTTTGCCTTGAATCCGCTTACAGCCTTGGTGCTCAAGGTGCTGGCCATCGCGCCTGGTGCATGGGGAATACAGGGCGTGTTGGCGCAAGAGGTGCAGTTCAACGACGCATTCCTGCCTGAGGACTCGCGTAACCTCGACCTGGGTAAATACCAGGCCGGCAACCCGGTGACGCCGGGGCAATACCGCGCCGATGTGTTGCTCAACGGCCAGTTGAACAGCCGTCAGGACATTCGTATCGAGGCCCAGCCCGACGGCAGCAAACCGGTGGTGTGCATGGACCATGGCTGGCTTGAACGTCAGGGCGTGGACATGTCCAAGCTGTCCGAACCGCTGGACACCACAGGCTGCGTGTCTTTGGGCAGTTTGATCCAAGGTGCCAGCGCGAGTTTTTCACCGGAGAACCAGGCGCTAGACCTCAGCATTCCTCAGGCCGCCTTGAAGCGTAATTCCCGGGGTTACGTCAGCCCTGAGTTATGGGACCGCGGTGTGACCGCCGGCATGCTCAGTTACACCTTCAACGCCAACCGTAATCGCACCCGCGCGGGCGACTATGACTCGGCGTTCATGGGCCTTAATGCAGGCCTTAATCTGGGCGACTGGCGCCTGCGCCACAACGCGTCAATGAGCTGGCAATCGCGTCAGGGCAACAAGTACCAGGCTCTGGACACCTACGCCCAACGTGATGTGACGGCGCTGAAAAGCCAGTTGACGGTGGGGGAGTCCAACACCAGTGGCGAGATCTTCGACACCTTGTCCTTTCGCGGCGTGCAGTTGGCCAGCGATGACCGCATGCTGCCTGATTCCATGCGCGGTTATGCCCCGGTCATCCGTGGCATTGCCCGCACCAACGCCCGCGTGACCATTCGCCAGGCCGGCAACGTCCTGTTGGAGACTACCGTAGCGCCGGGTGCTTTCGTGATCGATGACCTGTACTCCACCGGCTACGGCGGTGACCTTAACGTGAGCATTGCCGAGGCAGACGGCACCGAACAGAACTTTATCGTGCCCTATGCCTCGGTCAGCCAGTTGTTGCGCCCCGGTACCTCGCGATTCAGCTTCACCGCCGGTGAAACCCGCAACAACTTTGTCGACCAACAGGCACGCGTGCTGCAAGGCACGCTGCAATATGGCCTGAACAACACGTTCACAGGCTTCGGTGGCCTGCAGTCGAGCGACCACTACACGGCGCTGCTCACGGGCCTGGCGTTTGGCACGCCCATCGGCGCCATGGCGGTAGACGTGACTCACGCCCAGACCGAGCTGGCTGCCGGGACGGCCAAAGGCCAGAGCATGCGTGTGTCCTATAGCAAGAATGTACTCAGTACCGGCAGCAACTTCTCGGTGGCGGCTTACCGTTTTTCTACCGGTGACTACCTGGATTTCAGCAATGCCGTGCAACTGGTGGATGCCGAGAAAAATGGTTGGGACACCCGTATGTTCGGACGCCCGCGCAGCCGCCTGTCCATCACCGCAGACCAGACGTTGGGACCTTGGGGCCAAGTGACTCTTAGCGGCTATGCGCAGAATTACTGGAACCAGCCGGGCAGTGATGTGCAGTACCAGTTCAGCTACAGCAAGCAATTCAATCGCGTGAGTTTCAGCGTGAACGCCAATCGCAGCCGCATGGGCCTGGGCGATATGGAGAACAGCTTCCTGCTGACCATGAGCATGCCCCTCCAGTTTGGTGGGTCTGGTTATGGCCCACAGGTGACGGCGCAGGTTGGCCGTGACACGCGCGGCAACTACAGCGAGCAGGCCGGCATCAGCGGCACCGCGGGCGACGATCGCCAGTACGGCTACGGCGCAACCTTCGGGCATGACGGTGGCAGCAATAGCAAAAGTGTGGCGCTCAACGGGCAGTACACCGGCGCCAGGGCGATGCTCAGTGCCGCATTGGGGCGTGGCGACGGCTACACCAGTGCTTCCGTGGGCGCCAGCGGCACGCTGGTGGCCCATGCCGACGGTATGACCATGACCCCTTATCGTGGCGAGACCATGGCAGTGATCAGCGCGCCGGGTGCGCAGGGCGCCAAGGTGTCGGGCTATCCAGGTCTGAGGCTCGATGCAAGCGGTAACGCCGTGGTGCCGTATTTGCGCCCCTATGAATTGAACGAGGTCGCCATCGACCCGATCGGCAGTTCCCTGGACGTTGAATTCAACGAAACCAGCCAGCAGGTCGCGCCGCGTGCCGGCGCCGTAGTGCACCTCAAATACACCACCAACCAGGGGCGGGCAGTACTGCTCAACGTGCGCCTGGACGATGGCAGCAGCTTGCCATTTGGGGCCGGCGTAACGGATGGCGAAGGCGCCACGGTGGGCGTGGTCGGGCAGGGCGGTCAGCTCTACGCACGCATCAAGCCTGATACCCGGCAGTTGCTGATCCATTGGGGCAGCAAAGCGCATCAGCAGTGTGCACTGATCATTCCACCGGGCCCGGGCGAGGGCCAGCAGTTGCAGCAGCTGGACGCCGTGTGTGCGGCAGGCAAACAGGTCGCTGACCGCGTGCGGCCCAACACTATGCAAAAGGTACCGTTATGAACATCAGGGCTTTGATCAACTCGGGATTGGCAGTCATCGCATTGTGGGTAGCGGCGGACACGGCCATGGCGGTCACGTGCACCTACATGAATGGCATCCAGCCAGCGAATGGCTCCATGCCGTTGCAAATATCGGCGATCACCGTCGGGCGCGATGTGCCGGTAGGCGCCGAAGTTTATCGACAGAAGTTCAGCATGGCAGCGGGCCAGGCGGTAAAGCTGGAGTGCTTGTATGCTCCGTATGAACAGTCGACTGAGATTACGGTTGATTCGGGCTATGGCCTGGCCAATGTGACCAGCGGGGTGTATGCCAACAAAGTCTACAGAACCAGCATTCAAGGACTAGGGGTCGCCTTCACTAGCACGGGCGGCCCTCTGCCACGGGCAACGAGCAAAATTTGGACCTCGTGTACGCCGGGCTGGCGGTGCCTGGTCCCGTTTGACGGACCTTCCAATTTTGAATTGATATTAATCAAACTGGGCGATGTGGAACCGGGCGTGTTGGTGGGCAATACGTTGCCAACCGTGAGCCTATTTGGCAGTTTTGGCGACGCCAGAATGCTGGGCTTCAAAATGGGCATCTCCGGCAGTATCCAGATTGTGTCGCGCACCTGCAGCACGCCGGATGTGAACGTCCCTATGGGTACACATCAGACCAAGACATTTACGGGAGTCAACACTGCCAGCGCCTGGGTCGATTTTGCCATTCGATTAAATGATTGCCCGGCGTTTACGGGGACCTTCAGGACCACAGGTCCCGGTTGGATTTCCCAGAGCGGCAATTCACCCTCCGGCAGTAGCACGCCTGGCACCGTGGTCAATAACACCCTGCAATATCGCGTCGACCCGGCGCGGACTGCGATCAACGGCGGCAATGGCGTGCTGAGCCTCGACCCTACAACGGGCAGCACTGCACCCGCCGCCACAGGCGTAGGTGTGCAGGTCGCAACCCCTAACGGAATCGGCTTGCCTTTAGCGACGAATCAAAACAGTGGCCTGGCCCTGCGAGTGACCGAAAGCAGCTATTCAATCCCGTTGCGCGCCCGTTATCTGCAAACCCAGTCCAAGGTCACGCCAGGGCCGGCCAACGCGTCGGCGACGTTTACGATTATTTATCAGTGATGGAGTACGTAGGACTGATCGCGAGGATGCGAAAAATGCCAAATAAAGCACTCAGGATTCTGATCGCAGATGACCAGCATTTCTCCCGGTTGAGGATCGAGCGTACCCTGAACCAACTGGGTTACTACCGGATTGCGCCGATGCACCGGCTGGAGGAGGTATTAAGCGCGCTGGAGTATGACTGCGAACCCTTGGACCTGCTGATCATCAACGCTTCACTGGTGAAAGGCGTGAAATTTGATCTGTTTTCGTTCTGCATGGACAACCCGCACGTGCGTTACGCAATGATCTACGATGAAAGGCAAGCAGGTATACCGGCGTTTCTGGTGTGCCGTCAGAACAAGGTCTTGATCAGTGCATTGCCGTTGCCGGACCTCGACACGCTCACCCAGCTCATGGCCAAAGTTGATCCCAGCCTTGTGCCCACTGCACGCAACAGAGAAGTGGGGGTGTAGCTTCACTGTGGCTCATCGGTTGTTGCGAGTGCCATATCCCATGCGCGATGATCTGGCACTGTCAGCGCCTGGAGTACAGTAATGCAATCGCTACCCATCCCGCCCTCCATCAAGGGCGCGTTACTTGAGCTGCGCCCGCTGGAAGCCGGGGATTTCGAGGCCCTGTATGGCGTCGCCTGCGACCCGTTGATCTGGGCCCAGCACCCCAGCCCCACGCGCTACCAGGAACCGGTGTTTCGCGAATGGTTCGAGCAGGCGCTGGCATCCCCCAGCGTTGTGGTGGTGATCGACCGAAGCAGCAACAGGGTAGTGGGCAGCTCTCGTTACTACGACTTCAGTGAGCCGCAGCGTGAAGTGGCGATCGGGTACACGTTTCTGGCGCGTGAAAAATGGGGCGGTGGGGCCAATGGCGAGCTTAAACAACTGATGCTCAAGCACGCCTTTCAGTGGGTCGATACCGTATGGTTCCACGTCGGCGCCGACAATATTCGCTCGCAACGGGCGATGGAGAAAATCGGCGGGCAGCTTTCGCATACCTCAATAAAAACCTTCGCAGGGCGTTCGCAAGAGAATCGGTTTTATAAAGTTGAGCGGGCTGCATTTGAGCGCTCCGTAATGGGCGAGCGCTACTGATTTCGGCAATTCGATCTATATTCAAAAGGGCAGTCCCTTCTGGAGTGAATGATCATGTTCAAATCTCGCTCGTTGGTAGTCGTCATCACTTGCATTGCCCTGGTCGCGGGCTCGGCGACGGCGTTGGCTGATCCTGGTAACGGGAAGGGGCAAGGCCATGGCAACGGCAACGGCAACGGCCAAGGCGGGCAGGGCAAGAAGGGCAAAGGCGGCGATTCGCACTATGGTCCAAGCGTTGATCGAGGCAGCGTGCTGGGCGTGCTCGGTGGCTATCGTGATTATTGGCGGCCTGGCCCACCACTGCCCCCTGGCATACAAAAGAACCTCGCCCGAGGAAAGCCGCTGCCTCCAGGGATTGCGAAAAAGCTGGACGGCCGATTACTCGGCAGGCTGCCTCATTACGACGGCTACGAATGGCAGCAGGCAGGCACGGATCTGATCCTCGTGGCTATTGCTTCCGGGATCATCTACGAAGTGCTTAACGGCGCTTTTGACTAGTGCGTTGAAGGTCAAGTATCAGGGCTGCATGAAGTTCATTATGCCGACCCTTTTAAGTAGGGTGTCCTTGCCCTGATTCGTGACAGTTAGATTACCGGCCAATTAGCGCGAACCATTACGCATCGTGCTTCGCAGCAACGCGCGTACAAGTTCGTCAGTCATGTCGATAATGTCGCTTTTGAAATTCAGCCATTCATAATTGTTTTGTAGGGTCGCATGAGTGAGCCGCTCCTGGTTCCAGCGATCAATCTCGTTTCTCATTTTGACCAGATGTTCAGCGATCCTTGCTGCTTGAGTGCTCCACTTGCCAGGGCCAACTCGCTTGTGGCATGCAAGGGCGTCACGGCAACAGGCATCAACTGTATTGAATGTGGGTGGAAAAGACAGTGGATCATAGGGGCCGTCAGTCAGCGCTCTAGCGGCTTGGATTGCATCTTTGGCAGCTATTGCAAAAAATGCTGCTTTGGATTCTTCGTTCAGATCGTGTGAGCACCGAGAACGGAGTGAATCGAGAACCTTTTTAGCCGCAGCAAGAGGAGCATCCATTTCATCCAGATCAGACTGCCGTAAGGGATAGTTATTGAAACTCACACAGTTTAATGCTTCAGCGAGCGACGACTGTGCAGTGTTAAACCCTTCACGACTGCTGGAAAAATCGAGTACTTGCCCATCACTGATCGTGATTTTTTCAATCTGGCATGGTGCTCGGTAAACGTATCGTTCGTTTTCACGTAAATAAGCGGTGATGAGGTGAAAGTCATTACGATGAGGCTGAGATTGCTCTAACTGATCCTCAACGCCAGGTTGCAGGGAGCATTTTAACGCCAGCAATCGGTGGTGAAGGTCTATAAATTTGTTGACAGCCTCGGCATAAACTTCATCCAGGTTTATCAGCTTGGGCTTTGGCTTTATTTCAAAAGGGATAGCACCGCTATCCGCTATGTATTCCACGATACTGGCAAAGTAACCGCTCATAGACAGCCCATGGAGTTTCAGTACCTTTTCAGCTTTTTCCTTGTCTTCGTCCGCGACTCGCGAATTTATCTGTGCCATGACACCTTCCTCGTTGATCAGAAACGCGTAGCAGAGGCTTCGCTCTGTATGCCGGAAGAGTAAAGCATAATGCTTTACGGTAAAGCAATATGCTTTACGGGTCGTAATGGATTTAGCTGGATCTACCTATTCTTGCCAACTGAGGGGCAGCCTAAATGGCAGGGCCTTTCAACTCGATCCGGTTATCATCCGGATCGTTGAAATAAATCGACCAGCCAGTCCCGTCTGCGCCATAGCGCTGCTGCGCCTTCTCAGCAAACACACCCGCCTCAGCCAGGTGGTTGAGAATGGCAGACTCATCAAAAGGCTCAACCCTGAGGCAAACGTGATCGACGTTATGCCTCTGCTTGCCCGCCGGCTCCCCGCCTTCACGACCGATCGACCCGTTCACATCGACCAGGTCAATCAGGGACGTCCCGGCACTCAGGTGGATCATGCCGAGGTCGTCACGGCGCTTTTTGACGTCACAGCCCAGTACCGAGGTGTAAAACGCCAGGCTGCGGGTGATGTCCTTCACGCGTAAAACAACATGATCTATATGTTGGATTGAAAAGGTGCGCATTGGGATCATTCCTGTTTGATCATGGGTTTTGGTATCGCCAAAGTCTTCAACTTAGCTGATCCTGGAAAACTAGTGCTGTATTTAACCCGTGGTATCGGCCCAGGACAGTCAGCCAACCGGCTTGATGCAATGCCGGGTTTACTGCGTAGATCACTGATCTGCCGAGCTTTTTCAGCTTGCAATGAGCACCATAAAGGTACGCTTCGACCTTGCGTCCAAGCGCCGGGGTCTATATATTCCCAACCCTGCAACACCGCGCTACCGCCCGAATGGCGAAACTGGTAGACGCATGGGACTTAAAATCCCCCGCTCGTAAGGGCGTCCCGGTTCGATTCCGGGTTCGGGCACCATTTTACATTCCACTGGAAGCTGTTCAGTTCCTTGGAAGCCTTGAAAAACCTGCCTTCTGGCGGGTTTTTTTGTTTCTGCGTTCCGTCGAATTCTCGTCCGCTCTTCAGAGATTGGAGGATGGTTTGCAATTCGTTGAGCTGTACGCGCAATGCGTCCCGCTCAGCCTGCGGGGCGTGCAAATAGGTATGCAGAATTTCTGCTTCGGGCGCGGGTGTCTGTCGGCACAAGTCCTGATATGCGGAAGGAACAGGGTTTTTTAAGTGTGAGGTCGGCGGGCTGAAAACAGAACTTGCCTATACAAGGTGTTTAATTTTCATGGCGATCTAATGAAACGTCATTTTACTTGCGAACGCATGGCTGGATGCTCATGGGCGTTCACTTTCGGCATCCCAATGTCAGAAATGATCAAGTCGAATTGTGTATCGCGGGCTGTTTCCAGAGCAGTCTGTGGGTCATCTGAGCCGGAAGAGCGGTGATGTGTCCGAGCCATCAAGGGAATATATGAAGCGAGTCGAACGGGATTTCATCACTTTGTTCAATTATCTGTAGTATCAGGATTTACCGATGTCGGAGGCGCATGCGTTAGCGGGACGTGCCGATTGGACGATCCATCTTGTACTGGTCGCAAGGCAGTGCGCCAGGCTGTTTGGAGCACCCCTTGGCGCCAGTGAGCAGCTGACAAGGCACTGGGCACCTCGCTTATTCAACGACCGGTATCGATCACTGGACTGGAGAGATAAAGATTATGGCGAAAAGACCTTCCATGGAACAGCGCCGGGAATTCGGGAAATTTCTCTCTAGCCGACGTGCGCGTCTTGAGCCCAAAGAGTTCGGCCTGCCGGAAGGGCCGCGTCGCACGCAAGGGCTGCGCCGCGAGGAGGTCGCAGTGCTCGCCGGAGTGAGCGTCAGCTGGTACACCTGGCTGGAGCAGGGCCGCGATATCCAGCCTTCACCAGACGCACTGCGCCGCATCGCCAAAGTGCTCAAACTCGACCGTATCGAGTCCGCCCACCTGTTTGCATTGTCTGCGCTTGAAGCACCCGCGGTTGAAACTGGCGGCGGCGTCAGCGCAGGGCTGGAAATGCTCGTGCGTGCGATCAATCCCATTCCGGCCTATGTGCGTAATTCACGACTGGACATTCTGGCCTGGAACGATGCAATCGCCGACCTGTTCGTCGACTACGGTTCGTTAGAGCCCCATGAGCGCAACACCCTGCGCCTGCTGTTCCTGTACATCCCCTATCGAACCTTGATCCTGGATTGGGAGCAGATGGCGCGCGGGATGATCAGCGCTTTTCGCGCTTCCCGTGCGCTGGCGCAGGATAAGGCGCCTTTCGACAGCCTGATCGAGGAGCTGTCCGCCCTGAGCCCGGAATTCCGCGAGTGGTGGCAGGACACAGAAGTCAAAGGCTTCGACGAAGGGCGCAAGCGTCTGCTGCACCCGGTGAGTGGCTATATCGATTTCACCTATGTGGCCCTGACGCCAGAGGGACGCCCGGATCTTTCGATGGTGACCTATATCCCTCGACACACTGCCTATGACCCGCAGTCATAGGATAACAACACGCCTTCCTGGCTCTCTCGGGCTTACCTAATGTGACGGTCATCGCAGCGCACAACGCGCTGCACCACCGCCAACGAGGTGATACCGATGACCAACCTGAACGCTATTTCGACCGCCCCTGCTTTCGCCACTTCGCGTAACCCGGCGACCGGTGAACTGATCGCGACTTACCCGTTTCAGACCCAGAGCGAAGTCGAGCAACTGCTGGACGTAAACGCCGCTGCCTTCCGCTTGTGGCGTGCCACACCAATGCGCGAACGTGTCACGGCCTATCGTCGTCTGTCCGCAATCCTGCGCGAGCGTGCGCAAATCATTGCTGGGCTGATCACCGCTGAAATGGGCAAGACCCTGGCTTCAGCCCGCGCAGAGGTGGAGAAGTGTGCCGCGACCATCGACTGGATTGCTGACAATGGCCCGGCGATCCTGGCTGATGAGCCAGTCAACGTAGAGGGAGACGATCAGGTTCACGTTTCCTTCTTGCCCATCGGCACCATCCTCGCGGTGATGCCCTGGAACTTTCCCCTGTGGCAGGTGATTCGCGCGTCAGGGCCGATCATGCTGTCGGGCAACGGGTTCATGCTCAAACATGCCCCGAATGTCATGGGCTCTGCCTACGCGCTGCAGGACGCCTATGAAGCAGCGGGCTTCCCGAAAGGATTGTTCGTCAATCTCATCGCCGACAATGAAACCGTGGCTCGCACCATCGAAGACCCACGCATCGCCGCAGTGACCCTGACGGGCAGCATGCGCGCAGGTTCGGCAGTGGCGGCCACCGCTGGCAAGGCACTGAAAAAGAGCCTTCTTGAGCTGGGCGGCTCCGACGCTTTCATCGTGCTGGCCGATGCCGATATCGACCTGGCGGTCAAGGCCGCTGTCGAGGCCCGTTTCCAGAACGCAGGTCAGGTATGTCTCGCGGCCAAGCGCTTTATCCTCGAGCAACCGATTGCCGAAGAGTTCACCCGAAAGTTCGTGGCCGCGGTAAAACAATTGAAGGTCGGCAACCCCCTGGATAGCGCCAACAACGTCGGGCCCATGGCACGCGGCGATCTGCGCGAAGAGCTTGATGGCCAAGTCCAACGCACCCTTGCCGCCGGCGCGACTTTGCTGCTCGGTGGCAAGAAGATCGAAGGCCCAGGCAATTTCTACGAGCCAACTGTGCTGGCCAACGTCCAGCCCGGCATGGCCGCGTTCGATGAAGAAACGTTTGGCCCCGTCGCCGCCATTACCATCGCCAGCAATGTCGAGCATGCCATCGTCCTGACCAACACCAGTGACTACGGATTGGGCGGCAGCCTGTGGACACAGGACATGGCGCGGGCGCAACGCATCTCTCGTCGCCTGGAAACCGGTGGGGTCTTCATCAATGGCTTCCCTGCAACCAATGCGCGTATTCCGGTGGGTGGCGTGAAAAAGAGCGGTTACGGCCGCGAGCTCTCGCATTTCGGCTTGCGGGAATTCACCAATGCGCAGGCCGTATGGGCCAAGACCATTGGCTGAGCGCATCCACAATTGCCCTGACTTGCAGAGAGAAAAACATCATGAGTGATCGTTTCGCAAGCCCTGTCCTGCAGCCCGCCAAACTGGGCGAGCTGCAACTGAAGAACCGTATTGTGATGGCGCCGATGACCCGCAGCCGCGCGGACGATGTCGGTGTTCAACCTGACTACGTAGCTGATTATTACGGCCAGCGGGCAAGCACCGGACTGATTGTGACTGAAGCGACCAATATTTCGGCCCAGGCCCGGGGCTACTCGCGAACCCCGGGGATCTGGACTGAGGCGCAAATCGTTGCGTGGAAGCGTGTGACCGAGGCAGTGCACCGTCATGACGGCAAAATCTTCCTGCAACTCTGGCACACAGGACGCATGTCGCACCCTGACATGCACAACGGCGGCCTTCCTGTAGCGCCATCGGCGATCAAGCCTCATGGGCAGATCCGGGTTCATGAAGGAATGAAAGATTTCGTTACGCCGCGGGCACTTGAAACCGATGAGATTCCCCTGATCGTAGAGGATTATCGCCGGGCCGCCCAAAGCGCCCGGATTGCCGGTTTTGACGGTGTAGAAGTGCATTCTGCGAACAACTATCTGCTTGAGCAGTTCATTCGCGACAGCACCAATGTTCGCACAGACCGTTACGGCGGTTCGCTGGAAAATCGCCTGCGCTTTCCTCTGGATGTGGTCAAGGCCGTCATTGACGTTTGGGGCCCCGACCGTGTTGGCATCCGCATCTCTCCAGTGACTACAACGCCCGGCGAAACGCCACTGGACAGCAATACCATGGCCACCTTCGGTGCCTATGTTGCCGCGCTGTCGGACTTGGGGGTGCTGTATATCCATGAGATCGAGGGTGTCACTCAGTTAAGTCGCGAAGAGGTCAACGGCGTTGACTTTAAACAATTGCGGCAGCGCTTCAGCGGAGCCTATGTCGCCAACAACCAGTACACGCTGGATCTGGCCGAGCAGACTCTGGCGGCAGGGGAAGCGGACTTCTTTAGCATTGGCCGCCCGTTTATCGCCAACCCCGACCTGATTTATCGCTTGGGCAGCGGAGCGCCTTTGGCGCAAGCGCCTAAGGTCTATTGGTACGGTGGCGATTCGACGGGTTACTCGGACTGGCCTGCAATGGGATAAACCCTTCGTCGAGCTGAAGTCCCCCCCCTCAAAGCCGTCGCCAGTCGACGGCTTTTCCATGCCCGAATATAAAGACTTCGTTCCCAAGGATTGGCACAGCTTAAAGCTGATTCACGTCTATAGGGCGTCGGGGCGTGACGTACCGAGTCGTGCCGTGGCCCATGCGCGCCGCCCGTTGTTCTGCCTGCATGTAGCCAAACCCGTTAGCGAAGCAGGCGCTCCACTCTATTGTCGGGCTGTACGAAGTCGAGCGACATGCCCAGCCGCGCGCTTGGGTTCGAACGAGTTATTCGTCAGGTCGCTGCGCAGCGAGCCAGTGAGATCAAGCCTCTGCTTGCGCATCGGTGAATGCCTGACTGATCTGCGCAAGTTGTGTACGCTGGCTGCTTACGCTCTGGAAACTCATTCGAGATATCCCTATGAAACCCAATCCGACAATCGACAACGGATTACGCGTCGCATTGGTGACAGGATCGACTTCCGGTATCGGCGCAGCCATTGCACGTGTACTCAGCCGTGCAGGCTATGCGGTGGTGCTTCATTCGCGAAATTCTGCAGAGACGGGACGCGCCATGGTTGCCGAAATGAAGCAGACTGTTTACGTGCAAGCTGATCTTGCTGTCGAAGCTGACAGGGTCAGGCTTGTTGAC
The DNA here is from genome assembly GCF_002742515.1 of Pseudomonas sp. 2822-15. NCBI lineage: Bacteria > Pseudomonadati > Pseudomonadota > Gammaproteobacteria > Pseudomonadales > Pseudomonadaceae > Pseudomonas > Pseudomonas sp. 2822-15. The sequence continues at coordinate 171,160 of NZ_LJRY01000208.1, forward strand.
GAGGCTATTGCCGCGTGGGGGCAGCTCGACGTATTGGTCAATAACGCTGGTATTAGCAGAGTCATTGCGCACGGGGACCTTGCGTCTGCAAGTTCGGCGGTGTGGCACGAACTTAACGAGGTCAATGTCGTGGCGCCGTTTCACCTGGTCGTTTTGACCGAGTCGGCATTGCGCGATGCTGCCCGTTACCGTCGAGCAGGCTGCGTCGTGAACATCAGTTCGCATGCCGGTATCCGTCCTAAAGGCGCATCGATCCCCTATGCGGTAAGCAAAGCTGCGCTGAATCACATGACCCGCTTGCTCGCGGTATCGCTTGGGCCAGAAATTCGCGTAAACGCTGTGGCGCCTGGCTTGGTCGATACGCCATTGACAGCAGAGTGGACAGAGGCCCAGGAGCTGTGGCGAACTCGCGCTCCTATGCGCAGGGCCGCCAGCCCGGACGACATCGCAAAAGCTGTTGCCATGCTGGTCGAGTCGGACTATTTGACCGGCGAGGTGCTCCTGTCAGACGGGGGGTTGAACCTGACCTAGGTTTAGCGTGCTCCTGCGGAGCAGGCGAAAATGCAAGTCACGCTGTTTCGCCGACTCGCTTAAACGCCGGACGGATCCCGTAGTGTTTCAGGGCGAGCGAAATTCTCCGGTCGGCTACAGTTCGCTAAAAACTTGGTGGCATCAACGGAAAAGCCCGACATTAAGTCGGGCCTGGTGGAGCATATTCAGTTATTTACCAGTTCATGACAGTCATCTCACGTGCCAGAGTTGTTAGAGAAATTGCGGCATTACAATGATCGTCCACCTTCGAATCATTGCGCGGCTTTGATAATCAGATCCGCGACTGCTTTCGGATAAGCGAGCATTGCGACGTGGCTTGAAGGCACTTCTATAGAAGTGGCGTGCATGCGCTTTGCCTGATCGCGTTGCTGCTGCGGCGAAATGATCAGGTCATTAGCGGCTACAACTGCGAACGAAGGCACCTTGTGCCAGGCAGCATGGGGAACTGGTTGACCCAGTGCTTTGCTGTTCAACGCGCCTTGAGTTGCTGCAATCAGTTTTTGTTCCGACGGCGAAAGGTCAGGTGCGAAAAACTTGGCGACGCCTGCGTCGCTGACCTTTAGGTAGCCATCGTGATCTTTTACGAAAGACGCCAGCCCTGGCATTTGCGGGTAGCCTTTAGCTGAGTCGTACACAGATTGGCCGTCATCGGGTGCGTAAGCCGCCACATACACCAAGGATTTGACCTTGTCGTTGACGCCGGCGTCGCTGATAACAGCGCCCGCCCATGAGTGCCCAACCAGAACCACAGGCCCTTGCGCATCGGTGATCGCGCGGTTGGTAGCGGCGACGTCGCTGTCCAGTGAGTCCAGCGAATTCTGCACCGCGACCACCTTCAGTCCAGCGTTCTCAAGTAATGGAATCACTTTGTTCCACGATGAACCGTCAGCGAACGCGCCGTGTACGAGTACGACCGTTTTGGCGGCCTGTACAGCGGCGGGATTTTCCTGTGCAGCAGCCGCAGTGGTAAGCGCAGCCAGCGTCAGAGATGAGATGAGAGCGGCAATTCTCGTTTTGGATTTCATCTTTTTATTCCTTGTGCAAGTTTGATTAGGGTCAGCATTGAGTCGTCAAACTGAGCGTCGTTGGTTTCTTGAGCACTATCGCCAGCGCCAGGAGCGCCACGAGTAATTGGGAAGTCGATAACCAGACCGCGTTCGAGGCTCGTGTGTCGATCGTCAAGCGCTTATTGCGCTGCGATGGATGCCACTCTAGGTAGGCTCAAAAATCCCAACAAGGAGTGTTGTTATCCTATGAGTACGGGTCATAGGCTCGACGGAAACCAAGATCATCTGCGGAAAGTTCGGGGGGCAAGCAGATAGGCATATCCTGGCAGTGCAATCGAAGCTAAGGTGAATCGAAGGGAAAACGTAAGCGTATGGCCAATACAGCCTGTGCGATCAACGGTCTGATCCGTAGATGTTAGAATCAGTGGCAAGTCTGACCTAACGCGGGCGCGCATTGGGCGTTTTGGGACGTCAACCTTGGATAACCAGACGGGCCGGAAGGTGCAGTAATGTTTCTTAGTCTTGAAGTTCGCAGCTATGAGAGGGAAGACCGTCACCACCACCACGAGCATGCTCAATTGGTACTGCCGATTCGTGGCGAAATGGAAATTGACGTAAACGGTCGCGGCGGCTGCATTGATCAGTCATTGGCAGCGCTTGTGACACCTGGCTCGATCCATTCGCAGCAAACTCACCTCGATAGCCGTTTTTTAGTTTTGGACTGTGCGCCGACGATTATGGAAACGCTCCAGATCGAGCGTCTTGCTCAGAAAATATATGTGCCCATTTCCCCCGCTACTCGTCGGCTTATAGAGTTCGCTGAGCTAATCGGCAATGCGCAATTGTCCATCGCGGCCTCCCAATTGGGGCCTCTGCTTTTGTCGTCTCTAAATCCGGATATTTCCCGCTTTCCAGACCCCATGAAGCAGTTGATCGCTCGTGTTCAGGCGGATCCTGGAGCGAACTGGAGCAATGAAAGCATGGCTCAAGTAGCACAAATGAGCATGAGTCAGATGCACCAACGTTTCCGGCTAATGTTCGAGATGAGTCCGCAAGCTTGGTTGACTGATTTACGCCTGCAAGAAGCTCAACGATGGTTGCGTGGAACCTCATTGACCATATCCGAGATTGCCTTGCGTGCCGGCTTTTGCGACCAGGCATCGCTGACCCGTGCCATGCAGCGCGTGAGGGCCACGACCCCGGCGGTTTATCGTAAAACGCAAAAACAGTCTGGGTAAAAAATCCCGTAGTTACCGACAATACTCCCCGCATCAGTTGCTCCAGACTTTACCCATAACGCTTTGGAGCGCGGATGAAATGTTTGCTGATCGATTACTGCTAAAGGGCATTGTCTACGGAGTTTGCGCGGGCCTGTGTTGGGGAGTGATCTTCCTCGGCCCCCAGCTCACCCCGGGGCTGAGCGGGGTGCAATTCGCCGTTCTGAGATTTCTCTGCTACGGCGCGATTTCGGTGGCCTTGCTTATGCCCCGCTGGAGGCGCGTTTGCGCCAATCTCACCATCGCCGACTGGAAGTCACTCTTCTGGCTTAGCCTGATTGGAAACCTCATTTACTACACGCTGGTGGGCACCGGTGTGCAGTTGGTTGGCATTGCCACAACGTCTCTGATCGTCGGACTCATTCCGGTGTTCGTCACGCTGGCAGGTCGTCATGACGTCAACGCTATTTCTTTGCGCAAGCTCACTCCCTCGCTGTTCTGCGCTGTGGGCGGGGTCGTACTCATCAGCTGGCACGCACTGATCAACGGCGACAAGCCAGATATACTGACAAACCTCGCCGGAATTCTATGCGCAGCGGGCGCGTTAGTGACATGGAGTTGGTTCGCAGTGAGCAACGCTCGGCGGCTGGTTCAGGTAGCCAGCGTTTCCGCCCATGACTGGGCACTGCTGACAGGGGTCATGACTGGCGCTCAGTCACTGCTTTTGGCGGTACCTGTCCTGGGCTGGCAGGTCGGAACGCATGACAACTCCGAATGGCTACACTTTGTCATGGTAGCCGGTGGCGTAGCGTTTTTATCTTCGGTTGTGGGTAATGCGTGCTGGAATCAGGCGAGCCGACTTCTACCACTGGCACTAAGCGGACAAGTGCTCGTGATTGAGACGTTAGCGGCGCTGGTTTTTGGATTTCTATGGGAGCATCGGCTGCCCGACTCACATGAAATTGCGGCGATTGCGCTTCTGGTCACCGGTGTCGTGTGGTGTCTGAATTGTCATCGTACTCCCCGTCACTCTCCGGCTGTTTAACTCGTACAGAGATGCTATAGCGACAGGAGTACTGACTACCCTTACCAGTTGTGATTAATTGGTCACCCACTATGCGGTAACAACTGATCGATCTCACTCGCCCGGTGCGTCGGTAGGCGCGTGAGAACATCCTTCAGATACGCATATGGATCATGACCATTCAGCCGCGCAGACGGGATCAAGGTCATGATTGCCGCCGCCCGTTTGCCGCTGCGCAGTGATCCAGCGAAGAGCCAGTTTTCGCGCCCAAGAGCCCATGGCCTGATTTGGTTTTCGGCCCAATGGTTGTCAATGGGTACTGCCCCGTCATCGATGTAGCGTGATAGCGCTGCCCAGCGTTTCAGGCTGTAATCGAGTGCTCTGCTGATGGCTGAGCCTTCGGGCAGCAGATCGCGCTGGGCGCTCATCCTGGCATGGTGGATGTTCATCAGCTACCTTCGCTTGGCGCGGTGAATGCGCATCCACTCTTGGTAAGCGGCGGTGCGTTGCGCATCTGCGACTTTCTTCGCTTCGATGAAGCGTGCCCACGTCTGGGCATCGCCGCTGTAGGACTCGATGATTTTGTACGCTTGCGCATCGAGCCGGTCGGCTTCGAAAAACATCTGGTTATTTCGCGCGACCTCATCATCGCGTGCTTGTCTCATCGTATAACCAAGCGTCTGGCTGTTCATCATGCGAGACCCTCCGCCCATTGCACCTGCGTCGCGGCGCTCCAGCGCACCTGTGTGATGCCGTATTTTTCCGCCATCGGTTTGGAAACACGCTTGAGGGTGTGTTGGCCAAATTTGGGTATGACGGCGACACCTGCATCGCAACTGGCCCAATGCCAAGCCTCGGCATTGTTCATTTGCGATGCGCGCAGGATGAACGACTTCGGTTCGCCGTGAAGTTGATACTCGATGGTAAATAGATTGTTATCTTTCATGAGGCCTCCCTATGCTCATGAATTACAGATATTTGACGTCAAAAAAAATTCAAAGAATTGTCCGACAATTCGATGGGTGAGCGCCGGCGCTTATCACACCTCAATCATCTACTGTAAAAGTGACCCACCCGGCCGCATTCGTGGGTCGCTCTATATCGACGATGACGCCACTGACGGTGGCGCCACCGGGTAAATTGACCGCGACAAAGTTAGGATTGCCCGGCCAATCCAGTGGCGTGTCGAAATCCAAACGCGCAATGGTCGGCTTGCCTCTACTGCTCATTCGGATGTTTACTGGATCATTCAAGCGTTCATCTGATGGTGTCCCCAAATGGCGCGATGCAGTCATCACACTGGCAATACCTTGGAAGTCGTAAGACATGCTGATTTACCTCATCTAAACGGGGCGGCTGCCTCCGATTTCAGTTATGCGGCGTGTTGCTTGTGGGAATGCGTGCACGGTTTTGAATCTGGTCTTGCGATAGAGAAGGGCTCGCAAATGATCGTTCAATCCAAATGACTGAGTGGTGCGTTCAGTGCTGATGGGCCGTTATCGTCGGATCGGTGATCTGAATAACGGTGCCCTGTTGCCATGCGTCCGCACCGGGTGCGATGGGTGGCGCAACTATATCGATGCGAGTCTGCTTCTTTTCGGTGCTGTCGATACCCATTCGCTGATCTCGCTCGGCGACCATCCCAGGGTCGGCCTGGCCATCGGTGGTAAACCCCATCATCAGTTGCGGCGCACCCAGCGGCAGACGTTTGTGGAGATCGGTATGCCAGGTATGCCAGGTCTTACCGTAGGTATGTACCAGTTTTTCCATCAGGGCGTGCTCGGCCACTTCGGGGATTCCCGGCGCGATAAGTTGTCCTGATTTCACTTCATGCACGTGGCTGTGCCAAAGCGCCTTTTCAGGGGCTGGCAGCGTGTTGAATAACTGTTCGCTGATGATGTATTCCACGCCCATCAGCTTTGCATCCTTGCGATTACCGTCGTAGATCACGCATTGAATCACCTCCTCGTTGAGAATCGCGCAGTAATGATGCGCTTCCATCTGTACCTCAGGATGGCCGTTATAAAAGTGAAAACCGTCCAGATAGGCGTTCAATGCATCAATAGGCGCACGAGATTGGAGCAGGGCTGCACCGGCTTCCAGGGTTCGGGTAGATGCAGTAGTGGGTTCGCCGGGTGCCCCCACATTCGAGGGGGAATCATTGCCAGCGCAGGCGCTTAGCAGGGTAAAGGTTGCTGCCAGGGAACATGACTTGGCCATGCGGGCTGTCTTGATAATCATTGTCATAGGTTCCATCCTCTTGCTTTCTCTCAAGCTGACTGGGGAAAGTCAGGTTCAATCTCTGTCGACGTTGGAAAACCTGACGCCGTGCACGTTCAAAACACTTTCGCTTGAACATTGATTGATCTGAAAGGTGGTCTTTGGAACAGGGTGATAGCGCAATCGCTCGTGCGCAGGAGCAATTATCATGTTTGTCGCCGCTTCTATCGTGGAGTACTTCAAACGCAATCGACCGGTCATTGCGACAGCCGAGTCCTGTACCGCGGGAAAAATTATCACACTGCTTTCGGAGGTCGACGGCGGAGGGGCATGTATTGAGAGTGGCGATGTTGTCTATTCGCCAGAAGCGACACACCGACTATTTGGGCACCGTATCACTGCGCTTAAACATAAGCGGTATTGGCGCAGCTGTACCATTCTTAAAGCCGTTCATAGGGGATGGGCCATTTGAAATCCGGTTATATCCAGGAGCAAATACTTTTCTCCTCAAAGAGTGGGAGAGGGCAACATGAAATAAAGTTTTAACGCTGTGCATATCCCTCGACGAGTGGCGTGCAGCAGGCTCCCTAAGCGTAACAGCAGCGGCAGGCGCAATTTCCTCGCCATCACCACTAGGGTTGTGGGTCGACGTCCAGCAGCAGTTCTCCGCCGGGCAGTTTTTCAGTGTGGCGCACCACCCCACAGCAGGTGCCGCCCTCCCATTCGAAGGTCAGTGTGTGAGCCTGTTGTAGCTGGCTAGGCCACGGCCGCGCGAGTTGCAGCTGAAATCCAGACGCTGTGCGCACTATGCGTGCTCTGCATTCGCTCGCGAGTGGGTTCACGCCGAACAGCGTGTCCATCAGGTAAGCAATTTTGATTGATTGCATCGGCGCTTCAGTAGAGTCCGGCATGTGAATTCCTGTTTATTACCCCACGGATGAACGCCTGGAAGACTGTCTCGACATGACCATTTCTTCCAGTATTTCCCGTATGAGCCTATTGATTCCTGGTTCCCCGTGATAGTGGGCGCGATTGATATTTGCGATGGTGAACTGATCAGCGTCGTGCGCCGTCACGGTCACCGAAAGGCTGCCGTCGGGATTGAACGCACAGTTAACTTCGCAGTTAGGAAGGCGAGCGCAAAGGGCTGTTTCAACCTCCACTTTGGTTAGCGTGTCCATCAGTTCACCGGATTAAAAGCCCGAACACGACAAGGCTAGTTCAAAATGCCGCGGCGTAAATGCTGGCAAGATAATGGCGTTGCGCGACGTACCTTTAGAGGTAACTGTTCTCGTAACGATAGATTCTTTAAACCTTCCTTATCAGGGCGGTGTCGATTCCTGGGGACACTTCGCGAGGAAAGGGATAGAAGATGATAGGGATCGTGATACCTGCTCATAACGAAGAACGCTATATCAGCAATTGCCTTGAGTCCGTACTCCTCGCCGTTGAACACCCGTCACTAAACAGTCAGCCGGTCGAGGTACTCGTCGTCTTGGATGACTGCTCAGATAGTACGCAGGCATTAGTCGCGGCGATGGGCGTAAAGTCGATTGATGTCGCCTTTCAAAACGTGGGTAAGACACGAGCTGTAGGGGCTGAGCATTTGCTGAAAGCTGGTGCACGGTGGCTTGCTTTCACGGATGCCGATACCGTTGTACCGCCCGATTGGCTGGCGCGTCAGATTGAGTTTGACGCTGACGCGGTGTGTGGAACAGTTGAGGTCGACAGCTGGAGGGAATATGGAGAGGTAGTCCGCACTCAGTACCTCTCGTTGTACAACTTCATCGAGAACCATCGCCATATTCATGGGGCCAATCTGGGCTTGAGTGCCGAGGCTTATCAGAGCGCTGGTGGATTCCAGCATTTGGCAGCACACGAGGATGTTCAACTGGTTGCAGACCTCCAGAGGATTGGAGCACGTATTGTCTGGACAGCCACCAACCCTGTCGCCACCAGCGCGCGCCGGGACTACAAGTGCCAGGGTGGATTTGGAGATTATCTGGCTTCCCTTATGCCTCCCAATACTGACAAAGGTGTGGAGCCGTCCATAGGTTCAGATTCTGGTCTTGGGGTTGGGTGACCTTATGGAACTGATTGATTGGGTGCAATGGCCGGCCCCTGTCAGCCACTCGCGGGCTATCATTTCGGTGTGCTTGTCGATGGTGAGTGAGCCGATCGAGTGCCCGTGATCATTACTGCACCCACTGCACGCTATCGAACACAAAGCCCGGGCTAAGAAAGCCTTTTCCCGTTTTACCTGACGCCACGCCGATCTCCAGTAAGTTAACGCCTACCTGCAGCGCTGTGGCCGGAATACTGACCTCGAACACGCTGTTGTTGCCGCGATAAGTGCCTCGAGTGATGCCACGGCTGTCGGGCTGCTTCGACGCGGATGGCACTGGCGCGGTCCAGTGCTGATTGACGATCACTGCTGGGCGCCCCCCGGCTTGGGCCAGCGAAATAAACAGGCGTAGCCGGTAAGCCCTCAGCTCGTTGGCGGCCAATACGAACTGGATGCGCGTGGGGCTGTTAACGTCGCGCCATTGCACCGCCGGGAATTCATCAGGAGTGCTGGTTCCGACGGTGTAGGTGACGGGGCCCCATGACGCCATGCGTGAATCGCTGGGATGTGCCGTTAGCACCAGGTGCGCGTTGAGAAAACCAGCTGGAGTGCCATCGGGCACACCAATTTGCCATTTCACCTGGCCTGGAAGCGGTTGCGCCTGCAAGCTCGCCTGGCTGGTGGTGCCGGCTTTGACATCAACCGTGCGCTGCGCGACTTCCAATTCATTCTGATAGAGCGTCATCCGGTATTGCCCCGGGCGTACCGCGGTCAAGTGGAACCTTGCGCTGCCATCGGTGCGCGCCCAGTATTCGGCGTTGGCATTACTCAAACCCACTACCATCGGCAGTGCGTTGGTCACGCCGCAAACGTGACCGACTACCGCACCGCGCCCAGCGCTGTCCACGAACCCCACAAGGCCCAGGCTGTTATTGACGAAACCCACGTCGATCAAGGCAGCGTCAGGGCCGCCACCGTCGGTAAATAACAGCCCGTAAACCCCGTGCAAGCCGCCACGATAGGGCTCGGTTTGGGTGTGGTTGGAGTACATGTAGTTGTAAAGCTCATGGGTGGTCGGGGTTTTCTGGGTGGCAATATCTTTGAAGAACGCACCTCCAGAGCTGAGTTCACGACTGCCCATCAGCATGTAAACCGCCACACCGGGGCCTTTGACCGCGTGCAGTGGGTCGTCGATCATCGGTTGTGCCGAATAGAACTTGGAGCTGGTGCGCCCGTCGGGGAGCAAAAACACATCATTGCCCTCGATCGCTGTGCCGACGTTGGAGTCGGTACCACGGTCGGCCTTGGGCAGCTTGTTGGCGTTGAGCCGCGCCACGAAGCGCAGCTCGCCCACAGGCAGCAAGGTGGGCGCATAGGTCGCCATGTAAATGGCCGTGCGGCCTTTTTTGGCCAGGTAGTAGTGGATCAAATCACCCGCCCGCGCGCTGATGACGATCACATCACCCACTGTATGCGCCTCGACCTGTGCACTGCCCAGCCCGGAGGCGATCTGCGAGGCCTTGGGTTCGGTGGTCTGCAATTCACTGCCGCGATAACGCAGGGACACCAAGTCGCCATTGCGGGTGTCCACGCTGAACAGCAACTGTGCATCGGTGTCGACGACGATGCGGGAGTCGGTGCGCGTGAAGCCGAAACCGGCGAAGGCAGGCGTCGCCAGTGAGCAGAGCATTAGCAGCAGGAAACGTCGCATCAGTGGTTTCCTGAAGGGAGGTGGCCCGCACCGGCATCGCGCAGCACGCCCGTTCGCGCAATGTCGGCCGGCTGCGGCGCAACAAGGTATTGACGGTAGGCCTTGAAGGCCTCCAACACCGAAGCATCCTGGGGACGATAATCATCGCCACTCTGGCGCTGCCGGTTGGCGACACAGGGCCTGCCCAGCGCAGCCTGGCAGGTATCGTCGGCCGACGGCGGGAGGGGCGTGAAGAGGGCATACGCGCTGCCAGGTTGCTGGGTATCGTTGAACAGCGGGTGGGATACGTCTTCGAAGTCATTGCCTTCCACCAGTAGATAGGCGCTGGCGGTACGCGACATGACCGCGCCCTGGTATGTCAGATGAACAAACAGGTTATTGACCAGTTGCGCGCGCACTTCGGCATTGCCCATGCCGCCGGAATGGGGCGCACGTCCCGAGGTGTCATGCACATAGTTGTTGAGCAGGGTCAGGGTGTCGTGATGGCCCAGAAATAACCACACCCAGTAATGGTGACCATCGCACGTTGCGGAGTAGGGCGTGCGGCCGTCGAATTCGTTGCTGGAAATTGTCACATGGGTCGCGCTGCCCCAGCCGGTCACGATCATCTGCCGGCCGATACGCGCAAAGGTGTTGTGGTCGATCCAAACGCCATCGGCATCGTCGAGCGTGAGTGCATCGCCGCCCCAGACCACACGGGGGTTGATGTCCGACAGGGTCAGGTTACGCACGATGACATTGTGCGCGCCGCTCCCGATAAACAGCCCCATGCCCTGTATACCGGCATGAGCGCCCACGCCCAGCAGGGTCTTGTTCGAACCGATCTTCAGGCGCTGCAACCCGGCCTTGTCATACGTCACCGTGGCCGGTGGTTTTGACTGGCAGAAATGGTTGGCACCGTCGATCGCCCATTGTCCACCGCCATGGGCACAGGCGTTGGCCATGCATCCGGCTTCTGTTACTTGGGCGCTGCCGTCGGATACAACCGAACCGCGAAAATCAAAGGTATGGTCCAGGGCGATGACTCGCGGTGTGTCATCGGTGCAGTTGCCGCGTGTGTCGAAGCTGGCACACAGGGCTGTTTTCAGTTCGGCCGGTGTGCTGGGGCGCACGGCCGCAATTTGGCCACCGCCGGTCACGTCTTTGGCAAAACCTTCGGCATGGCTTGCCGCCAGAGCCGGTTGCGCCACCAGCGCAGCGGCAGCTAACACGAGGGCTGAAAGACACTGGGGCGACGGGAACGTCAACGGCATATTCCTGAGTGGTTCAATACTGGCGGCCAAACCTTGTCAAACAGGCCCGCCATGATCTGAATAGGCGCGGGTATTTATCAAACGGTTTTAGCCCGACAGTCATTGTCTTCAGCTGAGGTTCAGGCGCGCGCTGTCCGCAGGCAGGGAACAGCGGGTTCGCGCCGGCCATGCTCGCTCTCACCTCATGCGCTTGGAGCAGGCGCCAACCGGTCCAGATGGCTGACAATCATCGACGCGACCATAGCGCAGACGCTCTTGGGGTCCATGGACTCGTCAAACAGCAGTTCGATCGTGGCGTGAATCATCTCCACCGCGACACGGGCAGCGGTGTTCAGCTGTTGAGGATCGACCTGTGGAAATATCGCTGCGAGGATCTGCGCCTGTGCGGCGGACACCTTGCGGTGGGAGTTGAGCCGCACGTGCTCCAGTGCCGGTACGGCGCGCAAGCCCTTGAGAATCCACATGCCGCCCAGCGTCGCCTGGGTGACCCGGTAGGTGTCCAGGATCAGATCGGCCAGCGCCGACTCCAGAGCCTCGGGCGGTCCGGACAACAGCTGCGGCGTGATCCAGTTATCGATCAGTGCGTTCTGTTTTTCCAGCAAACGCTCACCCAGTACCGACAGCAGTGCGTATTTGTTCGGAAAGTAGCGGTAAAGCGCCGGCGGGGTGAGCCCGGCACATTCGCAGACCAGGTTGGTGGACAGTCGCTCTATTCCCACATCGCAAAGGGTTTGTGCGGTTGCGACCAGAATCCGCTCGTATGTTTCAGTGCTGCGCTGTTGTGCAGGTGGTTTCTTATGTTCTTGAGTTTTCCCGGCGGTGGTAGCGGCACGGGCGCTGGCAGTGTTGGGCTTGGCCATAGGCACCTAGCAAAAAAAGGTTGAAGAGTCAGCTTATCAAAATGAAAAAAAATGTTGCTGAGCCAGATAATGGTAGTTATAACTATCGTGTAGCGATGACTATCATAACCGATGCGTCGCTAGTGTGACGGTCTCTTAAAACAAAAAATACAGGTGATGACTATGAACGCTCGGCAATGGCTGTTCCTTTCACTGGCACTGATGTGCTGTTCCAGCGGTTATGCGGCGGCGGGCCCACAGGAGGCCAAGGGCCTGTGGCTCACGTCGGAAAAGGATGCGGTGGTCAAGGTTGACGATTGCGCCGACAAGCCCGGCGCGCTGTGTGGGAAGGTGGTCTGGGTCAAGGACGTGGCCTCCACCACCAGCGATTGCGGCGTACAGATCATGCAACTGGAGCGTTTCGACCAGCAAGCGTGGCGCGATGGCTGGGTGTTCGACCCCCGTGATCATAAAAAATACAAAGGCGTCGTTCGGGTTAAAGAGGGAATCCTCAATGTCCGGGCTTTTGTCGGCACCGAGATTCTCGGCAAGACAGAGCAATTCGAACGCATTGCCTCACTGCCTCCTGCACCGGTTTGCGCTTTGTAAATCCGACCTTTCTTGTAGGAGAGCCCCATGCGTGCAACAACACACCATTATCTGATGGCTGCCTTGCTGTGGCCCGTTGTCAGCCCATCCCTGGCGTTCGCCGACGAGATGGCCAGCTATGCAATCGATGTCACGGCCAAGGCCGTATCCGATGTCAGGACCCGGGGCGTGTCGGATTCGTTGAACCGGCCGGGTGCCCGAGTCACCATTCAAGTCGCCCATGAATCAGGGCTGGTGGCACTGGCCGAATTCACCACCGTCAACAAAAAGCAATTTCCTGAAGGTGATGGTCTTGGCGTCCTGCTCGCCGGCGGTTATCGCTTCGGCGACCCGGAGGCGTGGCATTACGGCGTGGGTTTGGCGGCAGAAATGTTCCCCGGTGCGCAGTTTAAGGCACCGAACAAATTCGACTTCGACACTTTCACTCCGACCGATGAGCGTACGACCAACTACAACAGCCAGTTCGCCGTGTTGGAAATCGGTTACGGCGCGCTTGAAGGTCGGGTCGCGCGGGTCTTGTCAAAAACCTACCGTGGTGCCAACACCGGCGGCGTGTGCGGGGCCCAGTTGCAGTTCCGCGACGATCCCACCAAGGGCCTGGAATGTTACGCCAAGGGCGACCGCAACTCCCGTGGCAGCATGCTCTATGACCTGGACTACAAATACGCACTCGGCATGAACACCACGCTGAAGCTGCATGCGGGCTATCAGCAAATCGTCAATTTCTCCGAAGCGAACGCAGCGGACTACGACATCGGCCTGATCCATCACTTGTGGGGCTTCGATTGGGGGCTGGACTTTGTCACCGCCAAGACGCGCGCGCGCGAGTTGTACATGGCCGAGGACGACGGCCATGTGCGCGCCACGGATGAAAACCGTTGGGTGGCGTCGATTTCGCGTACTTTCTGAGTAGACCTTTATGACTTCGCTTTTCTTATCCCGGACGCCTCAGGCGGCCACCGGTCTGGAGCAACTCGTCCTCGCGGTGGACCTCGGCACCTCCGGTTGCAAGTGCGCTCTGGTTTCACTGGAAGGCGATATTCGCGCATGGGCGTTTCACAGCGTGCCGCTGCATGTGAACGGGTTGAGCGTCGAGCAGGCGCCGCAGGACTGGTGGGATGCCTTCCTGCACGGCGCCAACGAACTGTTGGGCGCCGACCCTGTCAGGCGCCGCCAAGTGATCGCGGTGTGTTGTTCGACACAGAGCGAAGGCACGGTGTGCGTGGATGGGGACGGCGTGGCCATTGGGCGCGCGATGTTGTGGCTGGATAAACGCGGCGCCGGTGCGGTTAAAAAACGCATGGGAGGAGGGCGGTTCAGCCTGGCCGGGTACGGGCCGCTCAAACTCTGGCGTTCGCTGCGCTTGACCGGTGGCGTGGCGTCTTTGTCCGGCATGGATTCGGCCGGGCACATGGCCTACATCCACGATCACGAGCCGCAGCGCTATGAGCGAACCCACAAGTTTCTCAACGTGCTCGACTACATGAACTTGCGCCTATCGGGTCGCTATTGCGCCACCAGCGACTCGATGCTGACCGCCTGGATCACCGATAACCGCGATCCTCATCGCATCCGCTATGACGATGGTCTGGTCAAGGCACTGGGAATTGAGGCTGGCAAGCTGCCCGAGTTGGTCCGCTCCACGGATGTCATTGGCACGTTACGTCCTGAGCTTGCCGAGAGCCTTGGTCTTGCGCGTACCACGCAAGTGGTAGCGGGCGCCGTCGACACCTCGGCGGTGGCCGTTGGCGCCACTGTCAGCGACTTTGCCCCACACCTGTATCTGGGCACCTCGTCGTGGGTGGGCGCACACGTCCCGTTCAAAAAAACCAGCGTGCGTCACCACATTGCGGCGGTACCCAGTGCTGTCAACGGTCGCTACCTGGCGATGGCCATGCAGTCGGCGGCGGGCGCTAACCTTTCATTCCTGCGTGACAAGGTGCTGTACCACCCGGATGAGCTGCTCAGTGATGAACAGCAACCGGACGTCTACGCCTTGCTCGACCGCATCGCCGCGCGGGTGCCGCCAGGTTCCAGAGGGTTGATTTACACACCCTGGTTGTGTGGCGAGCGCTCGCCGATCAGTGATCCGAGCCTGCGTGCCGGTTTGTTCAACCTGAAACTGGAGCACTCACGGGAAGACATCATTCGCGCCTTCATGGAAGGGGTCGCGCTCAATACGCGCTGGATGTTCGAACCGTTCGCGCGCTTTCTCGGCCAGCCCAGCGATGTGATCGTGGCCACCGGTGGCGGTGCCCAATCGGACGTGTGGTGCCAGATCATGGCTGACGTCTGTGGGCGCGTTATCCAGCAGCCGCAGAACGCGATCCAGACCAATGCACGCGGTGCGGCGTTCATTGCGGCGGTGGCGTTGGGCAAGCTGCAGTTTCACGACCTACCTAGTCTCAAACGCCCGCACCGCCTGTTTGAACCATCCCGTGCCACTCGCGCGCTGTACGACGATCAATTCGCCACGTTTCAGGAGGTTCGCAAACGCCTCGCGCCCCTTTACCGACGCCTGAACCCTCCACAGGAGACTGCCTCATGAGTCATGTCCAAGAGCAAATTATCGAGCTCTCGCAGCATTTGTGTCACCGCGGTTTTTTTGCGGCCACCGGCGGCAATCTCGCGCTGCGCATCGATGCGCAGCACATCGCCGTCACGCCGTCGGCCACTGACTATTTCACCATGCGCCCCGAGGATGTCTGCGTGCTGCGCCTCAAGGATCTGGCGCAGCTCTGCGGTGAACGTGCACCCACGGTTGAAAGCGGGCTGCATGCAAAAATCCTGCGGGCGCGCCCGGACGTGCAGTGCAGCATCCACACGCATCAACCCGTAGCCAGTGCTTGCACCTTGCTCGGCGAACCGATGGATGTGCCCAACCCTGAACTGTGGGATTCCTTGGGTAAACATATTCCCCTGGTCGGGTACGCACCTTCAGGCTCCAACTGGCTGGCCGGCAAGTTCGGCCGGGCCATTCGTTGGGATTACAACGCGTACCTGATGCGCAACCACGGGGTGTTGTGCTGTGGGCCGGATGTCGAGACAACCCTGTCGCGCCTTGAGGACCTCGAGACCTTTTGCCGTGACTACCTGTTACGCCAAATCACCGAACAGTCCCGGCATAAATCACAGTCACCCGCCGCCGTCGCACGCCTGGTCGACGCACTGGTGCGTTCCAGCGCTGCCCAAGCCCACTCATCTTCCGAGACCCCATCATGAACAAACCCCTTGATCCCGTCACATTGCCTGCACCGGCAGATTCAGCGGTTTCGCAATGGCCTGATGTCGACTCGCTGTATCGGCGTTTCGATGCGCTGGTCAAGCAGCCGATTCGCCCCTTGAAACGTGAGGCGCTGAACAAGGTCATGGGCTACTTCGACGAGCGCTGCCAGGGTTCGAGGCGGCTTGCCGAGGAGGCCAAGAAATTCATACCGGGGGGCGTGCAGCATAACCTCGCGTTCAATCACCCGTTCCCACTCGCCATCGCCCAGGCCAAGGGCGCGCACCTGACCGATGTGGACGGCAACCGCTATATCGATTTTCTCCAGGCCGGCGGTCCGACTTTGCTGGGCTCCAACCATCCGGCGATTCGTGAGCAGGTCAACCGGATCCTCGACGACTGCGGGCCGGTCACCGGCCTGCTGCATGAATACGAGGTGAAGCTGGCGCAGTTGGTCTGCGAAGTGATGCCCGGGGTCGACATGGTGCGCCTGCTCGGCTCCGGCACCGAGGCGGTCATGGCGGCGGTGCGTTTGGCGCGTGCCTATACCCGCAAGAAATGGGTGATCAAGATCGGTGGGGCGTATCACGGCTGGAGTGACCAGTTGGTATACGGCATGCGGTTGCCGGGCACCGGCCGTATGGAGGCCGTCGGCATTCCGCGCGGCGCCACGGCCCACACCCAGGAAAGCCCACCGAATAACCTGGACGCGTTGCGTCGGCGCTTGCAAATCAACCGCCTGCGCGGCGGCACGGCGGCGATCATGGTGGAGCCCTTCGGCCCGGAAAGTGGCACGCGTCCGGTGCACCCGGACTTCAACCGCCAACTGCGCAAGCTGTGCGATGAGTTCGACACGCTACTGATTTTCGATGAAGTGGTCACCGGCTTCCGCGCCGGCTTGGGGGGCGCGCAAGGGTATTTCAACGTGATGCCGGACATCACCGTACTGGGCAAATGCCTGACCGGCGGCTACCCGATGGCGGGTGCGATCGGTGGGCGCAGGGACGTGATGCAATTGCTCGCCGGTGGCATCGGCACCAGTGCACGGCGCGCATTTGTCGGCGGCACGTTATCGGCCAACCCGTTGTCCTGCGTCGCGGGTTACTACGCCTTGATCGAGGCGCGCAAACTGAATGCGCCGGCGCTGGCGGGACGCGCGGGTGACCGAATGCGCAAGGGGTTGGACGAAATCATTAACCGCCGTGGCTTACCCTATGTGGCCTATAACATGGGCTCGATCGTGCACCTGCAAACCTCAGGCGTGTTGTTGCTCGATACCAGCAACCCGCTCAAGTTGCTGCGTGCACGTAACGAAGCCAAGTCGCGCAAGCACATGATGGAAGAGATGGGGGCTGCTTATACGGCCCACGGGGTGATCACGCTGGCCGGCAGTCGGATCTATACCAGCCTGGCGGATACCGACGACGTCATCGACGACGCGCTCGAGCGATTCGACGCCGTTTTTCAACTGGTGTGAGGTGAGCGTGATGCAGGATGTACTTCGGCAACAATGGCTGGAAATCCGGCAACGGCTGGTGGGTCTGGTGCAGGAGGGGAGCAGTTTTTCCTTGCGCATACCGGGCGAGCAAAGCATATGGTGGGGCCAGTTGGATGACTTGGCCCCCACTCACGTCGATTGGCCGGTGCATGTGCTGGGTGACAGCCAGACCCACCAGGCGATCTACCGTGCCCGGAGTGACGTCGGCGCCATTTTGCTGGGCGGAGGGGACTTCGCCCAGCGCCTGGCAGACTTTGGCGGGGTCATGCCCATTCTATTTGATGAGCAGGCACGGCATATTGGCCATATGGGGGCGCCGGCGGCGTCAGTCAACGACATTCCCGGCGCCTTGCAGCGGGGTGGCAATGCCGTGTTGATCAAGGGCGTGCCCGCGACCCTGGGCACCACCGGTACCCGGATGGCGATGAATGCGCAGCTGTTTGAAAAGTGCGCCAAGGCCTTCACCCTCGCCAAAGCGTCTGGCGCCAAGATGACGCTGTTGCCCTGGTGGGTGGTGCTCGTCGCCAACGGCCGACTGATGAAAGATGAAAAACGCGCGACGCAATGTTTTGCCCGAGGCGAGATTCCGCCCGAAAACCGTGGTTACTGAAAACCCTTCAAGAGGTGTAACGCCATGCACATGCCGTCCGCTGTTTCCCGTAAACAACTGAGTGTCGCCTTGGCGTTGGGCTCTATCGCCGTGCTGATGGTGGGGCTGCAACCCTTGTTGCTGGGAGAGTTGCTGGCGCAAAACCGCCTCTCACTTGAGGGTGTCGGCTTGGTCGCCATGGGTGAAATTCTGTCGTTGGGGTTGGGCGTAGTACTGGGCGATTTGCTGCGGTCGGTGTTCAGTCTGCGAGTGATCACGGTCGTCGCCATCCTGGCAGCATCGGGGATGGACCTGATCACGGCCAATACCACTGGCGATGGCGCCCTGGCACTGACCCGGGCCCTGGCCGGATTGGCCGAAGGCCTGCTGTTATGGGGCACCGTCAACCTGATCGTCCAGGGGCCCGCGCCTGATCGTGTGGCGGGTGTGTTCATGGTGGTGCAGACACTGGGTCAGGCGGCGGTAGCCGCCGTGTTGGCATATTGGGTACTGCCGATTCAGAGCACATCGTCTTACGGTTTTGTGTTTCTGGGAGTGCTGACGGCCGCTTCGTTGCTCTTAGTCCGCTGGCAACCCAGTCGACTGACGAATCAGCAGGCAGAGCACGCGGAAAGTACCAAGTTCGGTTGGGGCCTTAACCACGTGCTGCTGCTGGGGCTGGCCTTTATGCAGCTCAGCGCCATAGGTGGGCTCTGGGCTTACCTGGAGCCATTGAGCAAATACGTGGGAATGGATGCGCAAAGCGCACAATTGCTCGTTTCTGGCACGTTACTGATGCAGGTGTTGGGCGGGTGCCTGGGGATTATCCTGGTGCGTCGAGTCTCGGACTATTCAATGCTGGCAGTCGCCGCTTCGCTGTTGGGTGGCATCGCGCTGGGGATGTATTTTTCGGCTGATCTGGGCGTCAAGGTATTCCTGGTGTTGTGCGGCGCGTTTGGCTTGATCTGGCTGATGTTGACGCCGTTCCAGGTGCGTATCGCGTTGCAACTTGATCGCTCGGGGCGGATAGCGGCGCTGGTTCCAGGCATGCAACTGCTGGGCTGCGCCTTCGGCCCTTTGATGTCCTCGCAGTGGGTAGTGGGAGAGAACGCCGAGTACGTGTTGCTGGTCAGTGCCACATTCTCGCTGATTGCACTGACTCTGGTCGGTTTGCTGCGCCGATGCCCCGCGAGCAAGCCCGCAAGCTTTGCGCGCAAAGTGGTGCTGGTGGTAGGCGCGTCCTCCGGCATGGGCCGGGGCCTGGCGGTGCGTCTGGCGCAGGAGGGGGCCTGGGTGGTGGCCACGGCGCGGCGAAAGGAGCTGCTCAATGACCTGCAACAGGAAATCACACTCCAGGGCGGCAAATGCCTTGTCTCGGCGGTGGATGCCCTGGATGAGCAGGCGGCGGCCGGCCTGGTGGATGAAATCGTCAAGCTGTATGGTCGCCTCGACGTGGTCGTGCTCAATGCCGGCGGAGCGCCCGCGCTGGATATGCGCGAGATGAAAGCCGCAGATGTCACGGCGTATATGCGCTCGAACTACGATGTGGTGGTCAACTACCTGTTCCCGGCCCTGGAGCAGATGAGCCGCCAGGGGCATGGTTTTGTGGTGCACACCAATTCACTCGCGGGTTTTCTCGGTGTGACGTTGCAGGGTCCGTACAGCGCCGCCAAGGGCGCACTGCGCTTGTTGATCGATACGTGCCGCATCGAGTTCGGTGGCCGTGGCATTCGTTTTCTATCGCTCTACCCAGGGTTTGTCGCCACCGCGCAAACCGCCAACGATGGTATGCCCGCACCGCTGGAAATATCCGAGGCCGTGGCGGTCGACCATATGCTGTACGCCATGCGCAGCCGCCGATGGGATTATTTGTTTCCCTGGCCGATGAGGTGGGTGATCCGCCTGGCCAGGGTGCTGCCCAAGTCGGTCACGTTGTGGGTGTTGCGTAAGGAATTGCCAGGCGCGCAGGCGGTTGACAGGCGTTATGAGCCGGCCGTGTCGCTGAATAAAACCGTTTGATCCTCAGCGCCAGCGCTGGCGCCGCTCGCTCGGCAAGCAGTTGGCTATAGGATGCTCAAGCCTGTAGCACATCGCCTTGCCGAGGGTTTTACAGGTGCAGCACCTTGAATCGGGCAATTTGATTGCCGTTACCCACACCGACAATGGGCCAAGACGATGCGCACGACACCCTGTAAAAACCGTGGAGAGTTTTACTCGTTTTATTTAAGCCCTATTGGGCCAGGTAATCCGCAACGAGCTTGTCCAAAAATATGAACAGCTTCTGGTTCATCTCGTCGTAGTTGTTCTGCCGCAATGCTGCTGGCTGTTGGACAAACCTGCGGTCAGTCAATGTCGCCAGTTCCGTTTCAGAGGCTTGGATCAACAAGTCCACGACGTCTTGGGTGAGTTCCATATGGCACTGAAAGCCATATACCAAGTTGCTGTACTCAACGATCTGACGCGGGCAGCCTTCACTGTACGCAATGATCCTGGCATTCCCGGTGAGGCCAGGCATGTCGTTGTGCCAATGACCGACATCCAGCGTCTTGCCGAAATGGGAAAACTTTGGATTCGCCAAGCCTTCCTCGGTCAGGTGAATAGGGAATTTGCCGATTTCTTTCTCGGGGCTGTGTGCGAAAGGCGCATTCAGCGCTTCGCCGATCAGTTGCGAACCCAGGCAAACACCGACGACCGCCCGACCGCTTGTGATGGCTTTGTTGATGAGTTCGCGCTCGGCCAATGCGTTGAAATGGGCGCATTGCTCAAGCGATGTGCCAGGGTCCTGGGGCCCGCCTAGCACAACCAATAGGTCGAATGAGGCGGCGTCGTCCGGGAGGACGGCATATTCGTATACGCGTGAATAGGTTGCTTGATAACCCCGGGCGTTTACCCAGTCCTCGAACGCACCCGGTGCTTCGAAGGACTCGTGCATCACAAAATGGACTTTCAACGGTTTACCCTCAGGTTCCAGATAGGTTCAAGGTGACTTCAGAACACAGGGTGATCTTAATGACACTTGGTGTCATATGCAAGTCAAGTGTCATGACTTTCAAGGTCGATGGCGGTACAACTGAGAATTGTGCGCAAGAAGCTGGAAATAACCCTGGAGCAACGGGCCGCGCTCATTCGGCCACGCTGCCTTCAAGGACCACCTGGGAGAGTCATGTCTTGTCCCACTGGAAAACATCAACTCAGGCTGGCAGTGCCGTATTGAGCCGCAGTCGTGGTTGCCGTAACGGCGCGTTGATGGATTTTCAGGGCACCAGTTCACTGGGTGACAGACCGTATTCGCCCAACGAGTAGAGCAATGTTCCATAACCCAGTTGGTCATATCCACCACTGTTTGGACCGTAATCCCCACCACCGCCTTCCACCTGAACTTTATGCGCGAAGGCTTTCACGTTCGGCGCCGTCAGGCCTTTAAACACCACGTAGTGGTTGTAGAGCAGTTCCCAGATCGGACGGATTTCGCCACGATGCTCTGCCGAAATAACGCTTTGCTGGAAACTGCTGTTGATAAAGGGTGTAAACGGCACGTCCTGGCCCAGGTTGTATTTGGCCACATACTCGGCGCCTTGCAGTACGCGGTTGTTCTGATAACCGAACAGATCATCGCCCTGGCTCCAGGCCATTTGGCAGAAACTGCCGAGCAAGGCAATATCGAGCAGGGTGTGCGCCTGGTCACGCCCGCTTTCCTGGACCTGGCCGAGACCATTGCCGTAGAGCTTCCACACCACGTGTTCAATGGAACCGTTGCCGGCGCCATGTTTGAAGTAGTTGACCGCTTCATCATAGATATCGCGGCGGTCGGTCAGCACGCCAATTGCCAGCATCGCGTTCATGTTGGCCAGGTCCCAGTTCGCCCAATAGTGGTCGACCAACGCGTTATTGTGATGCACCAGGAAGTCATGGTTCATCGGGTAGAAGACCGTGAGCATCATGTGCTGGAACTGACGAAAGTCCGCAGCCTTCCACTTCGAATAACCGCGCAATAATTCTGCGGCATTGGCGAGTTGGTAACCGTACAGGCCAGATGCCAGGAATCGGTCCGAGGTGCCCTCAATGGCCGTGAGGGTGGTGGACCACTGGTTCAACAACGCCACGGCTTTGTCGGCATACGCGGGGTCGCCCGAAAGCTGCCAGCGCAGGGCCAATGCGTACGCGGCGGCGGCGTCGTTGAATAACCTGGCATAGTTTTCCGGATGCTGACCATCCGCGCCCCGATACACCACCGCGACGGGGCTCGGGTTCCAGGCCAGTGATGTGTGCCGGTTGGCGGTCAGCTTCTGCCAACCGGCCAGCCACGGTTGGTTATGGTTGGCCAGTTTTTCGCGGATGCGTATGAAGTCCTGTTCGGTCTGCAACAGGCCTGGGTGGACGAACGCGGAGGCTTGAGCGCCGATACTCATCGACAGCGCGCCAAGCAGCACGGCTCCGAGGCTTATGCGCTGGATAGTGCGCTTTGCCTTCAACGAAAAAATCATGGTGTGTTCGCCTTGATGTGTGAATGTTTACGCGGTGTGAACAGCAATACGTACAGCACGGGGATCAACCCCAGAGTGACCAACGTGCCCAGTGCCAGGCCGCCCATCAGCGTGATCGCCATGCCTTCCCACAGTGGCCCGGCAAACAGCATCAGCGGCACCAGCCCGATAATGCAGGTCAGTTTGGTCATGATGATGGGGCGCAGGCGTTTCACGGCGGCATTCACCACCGCTTCGTACACCGGCAGGCCCTCGTGGAGTTCGGCCTCGATACGCTCGAGCAGCAACACGGCGTTGTTCACGATGATACCCGCCAGGGACAACAGCCCGAAGGTGGCCATGAAGCCGAACGGGTAGCCGGTGATCAGCAGCGCAACAGCCACGCCAATCAGGACGAAGGGGATCGCCGAGACCACAATCAGCAGCTTGCGAAACGAATTGAACTGCCAGACGAACAGCAATAGCATGGCGATCAGCGCGTGGGGCAGGTATTGCAGCAACGCCTGGTTGGCATCCGCCGAGTCTTCGATCTCGCCGCCCAGTTCAATGCGGTAGCCCGGCGGCAGGGGCAATGCCGCCACCTGTGGTGCCAACTGCTCGACGATGGAAGTCGCCGTCAAAGAAGGGTTATGTCCGACCACGGTAATGGCGCGTTCCTGATTGCGCCGCATCAGCGTCGAAGGTTCGCTCGACGCGACGATGCGGGCAACGGCCGCCAACGGCACGGGCGGTGAACCGTCGGCCGGATAGACCAGGATGCCGCGCAGATCGGGGGAGGCATCGGTTGTGGTCGACGGCTCGCGCACCACCAGCGGGACGCGGGTCTGGTTGTCCTGCAACGACGACACCTGCTGGCCGCCGAAATGCAGTTGCAACGCCTGGGCAATGGCTTGGGTGTCGACCCCGGCGCGGCGCGCGCTGTGCTGGTCGACCTCGACGGTATAGCGCGTCAGGCGGGTGCTCCAGTCATTGCGCACATCCAGTGTGCCTGGCACGTTACGCAGGGCTTTTTCGATCTGGCCGGCGAGGTTGCGCAGTACCTGTTCGTCCGGGCCCAGCACGCGATAGATCGCGACACCGGCCTCGGTGGTGCCCAGGGAAAAACGCTTGGGCTCGGCGCGCAGTTCCGGGTGTTGCTCGAGCAGATAGCGGCGCGTGTTAGCAATCACCGCATCGATATCCGTACCGCTTTTGACGCTGACGGTAAAGTACGCGGTTTCCGGTGCCGGCAAAGGCGGGTTGAGGCCCAGCACGATACGCGGCCCGCCATCGCCGACGTAGCCGATGCTGTCGGCCACCTGGGGTTCCTTGCTCAGCCACAGGCTGATCTCGCGCACGCTCTGCAAGGTCTTGCGCGAACCGCTGCCGGGCTCCAGGGTGATGGGCACCTGGAACTGCAAGCGGTCCGACTGAGGCAGAAAGTCATAGGGCACGCGCATCAGTTCGAAGATCGCGGCGCCCAGTAACACCAACATGGCAATCAGAAACAGCACCTTGTGTTGCAACACCCGGCGAATGACCGCCCGATAACCTCGGTAAAAACCGCTGTCGTAGCTGTCCTCTGCGGCCTTATGGCGTGGGGGCTTGGCAAAATACAGGCACAGCAGCGGCGTGACGGTGATGCTCAACAGCCACGAGCCGAGCAGGGTCAGGGCCAATACGACGGCCAATGAACGCAGGTATTCATTGGTGCTGGTCTGGCCGAGGAAGAACGGCGAGAACGCCAGCACAATCACCAGCGACGAGGTCAGCAATGGAATCGCCAGGGTGCGCCCGGCGTCCTCACAGGCCTGGCGCCGATCCTCACCGGCGTGCAGCCGGCGTTCGATGTCCTCGGCGATCACAATGCCGTTGTCCACCAGCAAGCCGAGCGCGAGGATGATTGCGGCGATCGACACGGTTTGCAGCTCGACCCCGAGCATGCGCATGGCGATCAACGTACCGAGGATGGTCAGCGGCACAATCGCGCCCACCACCAACCCGGTGCGCCAGCCCAGGAACAGCATGACCACGGCCATGACGATGACCACGGTTTCGATCATCACATGCTTCATCTTGGCCATTTGCTGATCGACCACATCCGCCTGGAACGTCACCCTATGGGTGCTGAAACCCAACGGCAGTTGCTGCTCCAGCTGGGCCAAGCGCTCGCGCAAGGCTACGCCGAATTGATGAACGTTCTGTCCTGGCGCCATGGACACTGCCAGCACCACGGCGTCCTGGCCTTGATACACCGCAGCGGTCTGGGGCGGGTCGGTAGCCATGACCGAGATCTGCGCGATGGCGCCGAGTGCTACCGATTGCGCGGTGCCGTCGGCGCCGGGCAGTTGGATCGGCAACTGGCGCAGTTGCTCCACGTTGAGCACTTCGCCGGTCACGGTCAGGGTGGTGATCTGCCCGCCAATGTCGGCGATACCGCCGGGCGCCAGCACGTTCTGTTGCTGCAATTGCTGGAACAACTGCTGCGGGGACAAGCCCAGCCCCGCCAGGCGCTGCGGGTTGAAGTCGATTGACACCTGCTGGTCCTGCACGCCGTGCAGCGTCACCTGGCCGATGCCCGGTAACCCGCCCAACTGGTCGCGCAGGCGTTTGAGCGGTCCGCGCATCTCGCTCATGCTGTAGCCGGGCGCGGTAATCGCGATGGACGCGACGGCGACACGCCCGAAATTATCGTCGACGAACGGCCCCTGGGTGCCCGCTGGAAAGCTGGCGCCGGCCTCGGCGACTTTATTGCGTACTTGCTGCCACAGCACGCCCAGGTCCTTGATTTCATCGCGGGCCGTCACCTGGATGATCACGCTGCCAGGGTGGACGGTGGTCACGATGTTTTTGATCTGCGACAGCTCGCGCAGTTTTTCTTCGGTGGGGCGGGCCAGCAACTCCTCGGCGCGTTCGCTGGGCAGACCGGGGAACTGGATACTCACCAGCGCATCGCGGATCGTTACCGAGGGTTCTTCCTGAGTCGGGAAACTCAGGAATGTGGCCACGCCTGCGAGCAGGATCAACAAGGCAGTGAATAAGGTCAGGCGGCTCGCGCCCAGGGCGTGACGGGTCAGGTTGATCATTCGGGTGTGCTCAAACGGCTGGAGGGCGAGAGCAGGTTGACGGGCTGGCCGTCGGTGAGGAACGCCACGCCGGTGACGACCACTTGCTCGCTGTCCTTGAGGCCGTTGTCGATGGCGACACGGCCCTGGTCGATCAGGCCGATCCTGATCTCACGCAGGGCGACCTTGCCCTGGGCCGGGTCATAGACAAACACCTGCACCTGGCTGGCGTCGCCACCCATGCGCAGCGCCTGGGTCGGAATCGACAGCGTGAGCGCGGCGGGGGCCGCCAACCGTACGTTGAGGTTCACGCCGCTGGGGAGCGCGAGGTCGCGGGCGTTCAGGCGGAAACGCGCGCTTTGCAACAGGCCGTTCTGTGCACGCGTCGATATGCCTTCGAGTATCAGCGGCAGGCTTGAGCCGGGTGCTGCCGGGTCGTTGGCGACCGCGTGGTCGCCAGGCTTGAGGCCGGCGGCCTGTTCCACCGGGATTTGCACGATGACTTGTAACGCGCCGCCGGCCTCCAGTTCCATCACCACCTGGCCGGGCGACAACTCGCTGTACAACTGCGCGGGTCTGGCCACGACGCGGCCATCAAACGGCGCGACGAGTTGGCCCTGGCGTTGATCGCGTCGTACCAGGTCCAGCGCCGCTTCATCGGCGGTCTGCTGTGCAACGGCGGCCTGCCACGCAGCGTCGGCTTGCTCCACGGCGCTGGCCGCGACGCTGCCCTGGGCGAATAGCTGTTGCTGGCGGACCTTGTTGCGTTTGCGCTCGCCGGTTTGCGCCACGCTGGCGAACAAGGCCGCTTGCGCTTGTTTCAGACGTAACCGCACGGCTGCCGTGTCCAGGCTTGCCAGCACCTGGCCTTGTTTTACGCTATCGCCGACGTCGACGTTCAGCGCCACCAGGCGGCCCGCGCCTTCGAAGGCCAGGGCCGCGCGTTGGCGTTGGCGCACCACACCGGTCAACGGCGCAACGTCGGCCTCTGCCGCATGCACGCTGGTGACTTTCACCGACCTTACGGCCGGCTCCGGCATCGGTTCCTCGCGCGAACAGGCCGCCACCATCAGGCAGGCAACGCCAAGCAACAGGGGACGGCCCCAAGGACGGAACAACTGAGCAAAACCCTGCATGCCTGGCGCCTCGTTATCAGAAGGTGTAGTTGATGGCGAACATGCCCAGGCCGGCGCTTTCACGTCGGACCAGCGGGCTGTTACGCGCCTGGTCGGCGTACTGGGTCAGCGTCAGGCTGGCCAGCGTCGACCAATGCGCGTCCAGGCTGTGCTGCCAGTTCAAGGCGGCGGAGTAGGCGTAAATCCCGGCATCGGCGTCGTAGCGCCCGTAGAGTGAACGTTGGCTCTGCGCCTGGGTGACGCCAAAGAAGGTCTGGTTGTAGCGGCCATCACCGGCATGGGCGTCGATGTCCAGGGCCAGGGTGTCGCTGCCTGTGTGGAATAAAATGCCTTCCAGGCCGAATCGGTAGCGGTTGCCGCGATGTTCGCCGGCCATGCGCAGTTCGGCTTCGCCACTGACCGACAGCCAGTCAAGCAGTTGCTGGCTGAGGGTGAAGTCGGCGACGGTGGCGCCGTTGACATCGCCCATGCCGTTCAGTTCGCGGTCGCCCGGGCGGCTGGTACTGTCCTTTTCCTTACGGCCCAGGTCGTAGTTGATCGCCGCGCTGGCGCCAAAGCCGCTGTCGGATTGAAATTGCAGGCCCACACCACGGGTGGTGTCGGCGAACAACACGCCGTGCTGGATGCTGAACATCGGCAGCACAAGCGCGCGGTAACGGTCGGCACCCATGTAGCGCGGCGTGACACCCATGCCTAGGCCCAGGGTGGCGGTGGTCTTGTCGGCTGCCGGGCTGGCGTCGGCCGCCTGTGCCGGGGCCGCCAGCGTGCAGGCCATCAAGACGGCGCCCCACAGCAGGGTGCGGGTAGGGGGAGTGGTCAAGTTCATGGTGAAGCCCTTTCAACGGAGGAAAATAACGGTGCGCCGGACAGCGCGCGATACAGCGCCAGGCGGTTGAACAACAACTGGTAGGTGGCCTTGCGTAATTCGATAGCCGATTCAGTCAGGCGAATGGCCGCCGCCGGGTGCTCCGACCGTGCCGCCGCACCGGCGGCAATCTGTTGGTCAAGACGCTTGGTCTTCAATGCGCTCAATGCCGCCAGATCGATCTGCGTGGTGGCGTTGGCCAACGCTTGCTGACGTTGAGTCAACAGGTCGGCGATTTCGCGGAAGGCGTCCTGCACGGTCTTTTCGTATTGGGCGACGGCGGACTGTTGGCGCGCGGTGGCGAGGTCCAGGTTGGCCAGGTTGCGGCCACCGTCGAACAGCGGCAGGTTCAGTTGCGGGGTGAACAGCCAGGCGCCGCTGCCGGATGAAAACAAGGTGTTCAAGCGCGGGCTGGCGATGCCCGCGCCGGTGCTCAAGGTAATCGAGGGGAAGAACGCCGCACGCGCGGCGCCGATGTTGGCGTTCGCGGCGCGCAGCGCTTGTTCGCACTGGCGCACATCAAAGCGCTGCAACAGCCGCTGGGACGAGAGCTCGATCAGCCAGGGCGGAGTCTCCAAGTCAATTGCGGGGTCTGTCGCGGTAGCGGTCGAAGGCGCGGCCTGATAGCCGCTGACCCACGCCAACGCCTGTCGTGCACTGGCGTGATCGGCGCTTGCGTTCTGCCATTGCTGGGTGGCACGCCGAACTTCCATGCGCTGGCTGTCGACCATGTCCTGGGCGATGAGGCCCTGCGTTTGCTGGCCGACGAAAACGCTCAGCAACTGGTTCTGATTGTCGAGCATGGACTGCGTGTCCGCCTGCACGCCTGCCTGCAAGCGCTCCTGCAAATACAGGCGCGCCACTTCAACGATCAGCGCATTGCGCGCGGCGAGGGCGCCGTAGCGCGTGGCCAGGTAGTCATGCTGCGCCGCTTCGGACAGGCTGCGCACCCGGCCGAAAAAATCCAGCTCGAAGTCAGAGATGCCTACGGAGGCCACCGCGATGTCCTGCCCATAACGCTCGTCGGCAGCCTTGTCGTGTAAGTGCTGGCGGTTGCGTTGCAGCCCCAGGGCCACGGTGGGCAGGCGATCGGCGCGGGAAATGCGGTACCGGGCGCGGGCTTGCTCTACACGCAGCAACGCCAGGCGCAGGTCACGGTTGTAGTCCAAGGCTTGTTCAACCATCACCTGCAACTGCGCCGATGGGTCCAGGCCGGCCAGCAGTTGTTTTTCCTCTTCGCTAAGCGCTTCTACGCTGTTGATCGTGGAGGAGGGGGTGCCCGTTACCCGTGTGCGTTGCAGGTTGTCCGGCACCGGCAACGCGGGCGTCTGGTACATCGGCGCCAGCGAACAGCCGGTCAGCATGCCGACCAGCAGCAAAACCGCGCCGAGGCGTTCGGGCGGCTGGATAGGCTTGGACAGCGGGGCGGTGGTCGGCATAGGATCGGTTCGCGAAAGTCGGGCGTAGGGCAATACTGCCCGTGGACTCTCAATAAACCGTTCGCGAATTATCAAGGTTTCATCAAGAGGCTTCTTTGTGTCAGGAAAACGTATCCTCATCGTCGAAGACGACGCTGACAGCGCCAACATTCTCGAAGCCTATCTGCTGCGGGACGGTTTTGAGGTGGCCCTGGCCGAAGACGGCCAGCGCGGTCTGGACCTGCACAAAAGTTGGCGGCCCGATCTGATCCTGCTGGACGTGATGCTGCCGCGCTTGAGTGGCACTGAGGTGTTGTCTGCGGTGAGGCGCAGCAGTGACACGCCCGTGATCATGGTCACGGCCATGGGCGACGAGCCGGAAAAACTCGGCGCCTTGCGCTATGGCGCCGACGACTATGTGGTCAAGCCCTACAGCCCGCGCGAGGTGGTGGCGCGGGTGCACGCGGTGTTGCGGCGCACCATGGGCAGCCAGCCGGTGGAACAGCTGTTGCGCCATGAAAACCTGCGAGTGGACCTCGTCGCCTTTACCGCGGCCATTGAACATCGCGATGCACCCTCGCAACTGCTGGACCTGACGCCCACGGAGTTCAAATTGTTAGTCACCTTGCTGAAGACACCCTCCAAGGCGTTCACCCGTGATGAGCTGCTGGAAATCTGCCTGCCGGAAAGCGAAGCCCTGGCTCGCGTCGTCGACACCCATGTGCACAACCTGCGGCGCAAGCTCGAAACCCATGGCATCGCCGGGGTACTGGTGACAGTGCGCTCCATCGGCTATCGGTTCAGGTGAACACTATGCTTGAGAACTCACGGGTCAACGACAAACCCTTGTGGCGCTGGGTCGGCATGCGCATGAGCCTGCTGGCGATTGGCGCGGTGGTGGTGATCGCCATTTGCATGTGGATCAACTTCAGGCTGTCGGACCGGTATTTTTTGCAGCACCTGCCGCCAGCGGCGCGCGAGGAATTGCTGCAGCTGCGCGCCGAACCGCAGCTAAACGAAAAACGTCTGCGTCAACTGGTTGCCGAATATTATCCGGTGGAATTCTTCCAACCGGACATGGCCAACCGAGACTGGCTGATTCTGGCGTGCCTGGTGCTGGCGGCTATTCCGATCATCATCGTCTGTGGCTTGTGGTTTTCGCGACCCTTGTCCAGCCAGTTCTCGGCGATTGCCCAGGGCGCACGGCGGGTCGCCGGCGGTGATTTCCTGACGCGCCTGCCGGTTCACCGCGACGCACCCGATGAGCTGCAGCGCCTGATCAGTGACTTCAACAGCATGACCACGCAACTGCAGCGCTATGAGCGTGATGTACGCGAGTCCAGCGCGGTCATCGCCCATGAACTGCGCACGCCATTGAACGCCGCCATGGGCCGCGTGCAGGGCATGCTCGATGAGGTGTTCCCCAGCGATGCCGCGCAGTTGGGCATGGTCAAACGGCAGCTCGATCAACTGCGCAAACTGGTGGATGACCTGCACTTGTTGTCGATGGCGCGGGCCGGCCGTTTGGTGCTGGAGCGCAGCGATTTTTCCCTGGCGGCCCTGGTCGCCGAGCGCCTGGCCTGGTTCCAGCCGCAGCTGGATGAGGCCGGCGTGCGCACCCAGATCAGTATTGCCGACGGGTTTCGTCTGCATGCCGATCGCGATCGCCTGGGCCAGGTGATCAATATCCTGGTGGATAACCTGCTGCGCTACGCGGCCGGGGGAGGCGAATTGAGTGTGCTGGCGCGTCGCGTCGAAGACCGTGTAGTGATAGAGATCGGTGACCGTGGCCCAGGGATCGAGGCACAGCACCTGGACAGCGTATTTGACCGCTTCTGGCGGGCGGAGCGCTCGAGGGCGCGTTATTCGGGCGGCAGCGGGCTGGGCTTGTCCATCGCTCGTGCAATCTGCCAGGCCCATGGCGGGGCCGTTACCGCCAGCAACCGCGCCGAAGGGGGCACGCTGATCCGGGCGGAGTTTCCGCTGTAGTTTTTCGGGTTTATAGCTATTTCTGGATAACTATTTAAATATAGGTAATTATGCCGTTAATGGCGGTCATCCGAGCGCCTGCATTGACGGAGTATTGCCATGGCGAACGGTGATCATCGATTCGAGCGAATCCTCCTGACCAATG
The DNA here is from genome assembly GCF_002742515.1 of Pseudomonas sp. 2822-15. NCBI lineage: Bacteria > Pseudomonadati > Pseudomonadota > Gammaproteobacteria > Pseudomonadales > Pseudomonadaceae > Pseudomonas > Pseudomonas sp. 2822-15. The sequence goes on from NZ_LJRY01000208.1 coordinate 202,048, forward strand.
ACGACGGCATCGATGCCCCCGGGCTCAAGGTGCTGGAGCGTATCGCGTGCCAACTGGCGAATGAGGTCTGGGTCGTCGCGCCCTTGCTTGATCAAAGCGGCACCTCTCATTCGTTGAGCCTGCACGCCCCCCTGCGCTTGAGCTATCACGGAACACGCCGGTTTGCGGTCACCGGCACACCCAGTGACTGCATTGCCGTAGCGCTCGGGCATCTGCTCAGTCATGACAAGCCGGACCTGATTTTATCCGGTGTGAATCGCGGGGCGAACCTGGGCACGGAAACGGTGTTTTCGGGCACCGTCGGCGCCGCGATGACCGGGTTACTGTCGGGGATTCCCTCCCTCGCGCTGAGCCAGGCGTTTACCGACCGCACCGCTGTGCCTTGGGGAAACGCGCTGACCCACGGCGCGTCCGTCATTGAGCAACTCATGGCGATGGAATGGCCGCAGGACGTTTGTCTGAACGTTAATTTTCCCAGCTGTGCACCCGGTGCCGTACTGCCGCTTAAGATCACGCGCCAGGGCAGGGGGCGCTTGGAGGGAGTGTCCGTGCGCTCGGGAGATGACCCGCGCGGCCTGGAATGCCATTGGCTTCAATTGGAGCGGCATCAGCGGGCTGATGAGCCAGGCACCGAAACGGCGGAAAATCTTGCGGGGCACATTACAGCAACGCCTTTGCAGTTTGAGCGCACGCACGCGATCGCAAGCGTGGTATCTGAAAAAACGCTTCAGCGCTCCTCGTCGCGGCCATAGTGGCTGAGCTTGTCCATCAGCAGCCCGGCCGCGTCCAATTGCTTGCGTTCCGCGCTCGTCAGGCATGCGTTCGCTGCTTCAGCCAGCCACTCATCCCGGCGCTGACGGCTTGCCTGCAAAACGGTCTGGCCTTGTTCCGACAGCCCGATCCAGGTGCGCCTGCGATCTTCGGTATCTGGCGTGCGAGTAATCAGGTTTCGTGCTTCCAAGTCCTTCAACAGCGCCGCAAGATTGGACGAACGAATGTTTTCTGCCTCGGAAATTTTTGACGGCGTTGCCGTGCCGTCCATTTGATCTATCGCGCTCAGCACCAGCATCTGCGACCAGGTCTCGGGATGATTCTGCGCCTCTTGGCGCAGACGCTTGTTCAAGCGCGTCAAGCGCCCGCGAAACAGTGAAATATCCATGCTGCGGTACCGTGGAAAAAACCTATGAGATTGTAACCAAATCGGGCGCGGTGCGCTGCGGTTGCCTTCGCGTGCCCGGTTAGACGCGTCGAGGGCTTTGATGAGAAGCGCAAGGGTCATACTCATTTTAAGGTCACCCTCGCGCAATCTTGCTCCGCAGCGACGCTTCGCGTTCAGCATTTTGAGCGTTCGGCGCAGCATTCACCAACGTCAGGTTCGCGGCGATATAGAACCCCTGGACCCTACGTTTTTTCTCTTCGTACTCGCAGAGCACTAGCTCGGTGTTTGGCAATTGCGAGGTGTCCAGTGCAGGTTTGACCAGCATTCTCTTGCCCCCCGAGCGCAGGCGCACATATTGCCCAGGCTCGAAGGTGCTCACGGGTGCGTCTCGGCAACGGCCAGTTGCGTCGGGTTTCCCCATGCGCCGCCCAGGGCGGTGTACAGATTGACGTCCGTTATCAACTGCGCCAAGCGATCAGTGATCAGCGCCTGTTTGGAGGAGAACAACGAGCGTTGTGCATCGAGAAATACCAGGTTGCTGTCCACGCCGATACGATAACGGCGTTGCGCAAGGTCGTAATATGTCTGGTTTGCCCGCACCAGATCAGACTGCGCGCGCAGTTGGTCGTTATAGGTCTGGCGAGCCGCCAGGCCATCGGCCACTTCCTGGAACGCCGTCTGGATGGCTTTTTCATACTGGGCGACGCCGATGTCCTTTTGCAGCTTGGCGTAGTTGAGGCTCGCGCGCAGGCTGCCGGCGTTGAAAATCGGCAGGTTGATTTGCGGCTGGAACGTCCAACTGCCCGAGCCGCCCTTGAACAGGCTGGACAGTTGAGCGCTGGACGCACCGGCATTGGCGGTCAGGCTGACACTGGGGAAAAACGCCGCGCGGGCGGCGCCGATATTGGCGTTGGCGGCTTTGAGCCGATATTCGGCTTGCAGGATATCGGGTCGGCGCTGCAGTAGATCCGACGGCAGGCCCGCAGGCACTTGGGCGATCAGGTCGCCGGCCAGCGGCCGGACCGGCAGGGACTCGGGCAACGCGGTGCCGACCAGCAGCGTCAAGCTGTTGCGGTCCTGTGCGACTTGGCGTTCATAGCGGGCCATGTTGGAACGGGCACTCTCGACGCTGGTCTGCGCCTGCGCAGCGTCCAGCGAGGACGCCACGCCCTGATCCAGGCTGCGCGTGGTCAGGCGCAGGCTTTCCTCGTAGGAGGCCAGGGTCTGGCGCGTCAGTTCCAGTAGTTCCTGGTCGGCACGCCAGGTCAGGTAGGCGTTGGCGACGCTGGCCACCAGGCTCAGTTGCGCACTGCGCTGCGCTTGCTCAGTGGCCAGGTATTCCTGCATTGCCTGTTCACTGAGGCTGCGCACGCGCCCGAAGAAATCCAGTTCATACGAACTGATGCCCAGCGTTGCCGAGTAGGTAGAGGTTATCGCCGGCTTGCCTGTCTTTGTGATGCTCGCCGGTACCCGCTGACGGTTTCCGCTGCCATTCGCAGAAATAGCCGGGAACAGATCTGCACGCTGAATCTGGTATTGCGCGCGGTACGCCTCGACGTTCAGGGCCGCCACACGCAGGTCGCGGTTCTGCGTCAGGGCAGTCTGAATCAGTTGCTGCAACGCCGGGTCGTGAAACAACGCGCGCCAATCCTGGCGGGCAGCGTCTTGACCGACCGCGCCTGCGCCAGCGGCATAGGCTGGGCCTTGTGGGTACTCAGACGCGACCGGCGCCGCAGGCTGGTGGTAATCGGGGATGAGCGAGCATCCCCCCAACGTCACTGCAACCGTCACCAGGGAGAAAGCAAACTTGTTCATTGGCCAGCCTCATTTGAAGGGGAGCACGGGTTACAACCCGTTTCTTGAGTGGTGCTAGGCGCCGACCATCCATTTGGTCAATCCGTGTCGGCCGCTCACCCCAAGCTTTGCGGTTGCACGCTTGAGATAGGTTTCGATAGAGCTGTTTTTGAGGTGCAGTTTTTGCGCTATTTCCGGCACCGTTCCGCCGTTGAGCAAGCCCAGGCAAACTTCCTGTTCGCGGGTCGACAACGTGATGTCGCAGAGGGCCAGGCGCTTTTGAAACTCGCGTTGAATGTGCGTCGGTTCCTGATCGGCAATCGGGGTCGCCATCCAACTGCCCATTTTGCGCAGCGTGCTCTGACGACTGAACTGGGCATAACTTTCAATCAGCGGCAGCAGGGCATCGGAGAGATTCTTGAGTTGCGACAATTGGCTCAGGGAATAGTCTTTATGCGTGTGCGATCGATACAGGTTCACCACGCAGCGCCGGTTGCCGTCGCGTGACACCAGCGCACACTGGTGCGTGGCATTCCGCGAGGCCTTGCTTGCCGCGCCTCTGGTGCGTGTTTTCTGACGGATCAGCAGCGAGCCTTCCATGTCCAGCATCTCCTTGAGCAGCGAGTCGTTGGCGGTGGGGCGCAAAGCGTCGGGCGCGGGAATGTCGGCAGGGTCGCCGGCGCTGCCCAGGGCCTTGATATCGATCAGGTGAGTATTTGACTTATCAAAGGTCCATTCGCTGAGCGTCAACGCCGTGACCGGCACAAGCTTGTCGATCAGCTTAAGCATGTTGAGTGCAAAGTGATCCTGATCGGTGCTGGAAATCAGCTCACCGAGGATGAAGTAGAAGTGCGGGCTTTCCGCATTTCGAATGCTGCTTAAATCCATAGTGCAATCATCCTTGATAGCCACGTTTTTATAAGTTGGGGGGTGAGCGATCAGCGCTGCCATCGTTCACTCCTGAAGGGCCTGGCTCGGGTCCGTATTAGGCCCATTCATTGTGTGCCGGTCTGTAATGGAAAGCGGGGACATTCAGGCCACGCCGGCGTGGCGACCGCGTATTTGCCTCGGTCAGTGTTTTGTACAGGCTTTCTGGGACAGCCGATTTGCGGGCAATCCGTACACTTGGCGGCTCCGGCACCCCGGCCGGATGCAGTGTTTTGCCTGACGGGCCAGACCCGGTCTTGAGTGTATTTGAGGAGTTAATCCATGAACAAAGAGCATGAGAAGCCGCCCAAGCCGGGCTCGGTCTTGCGCCTGCTTTGGCAAAACCATCCCTGGCTGGCCTTCTTTTCACTGGTCACTGGCATCATCAGCGGCGTGGCGGCGATTGCGGTGGTCAACGTAATCAACTTGGCGATCTACGAGCAAGGGTCGAGGGTGCACTTGTTGTATTGGTTCGTCGGTTTGAGTGTGGTGGCGCTGGCGTTCCGTAACGGGGCGACCTTGTTTCCCGCCTACGCCAACATGAAGTTGATGACACGCTTGCGCATTGCGTTGTGCCAGAAAATCCTCTCGTCGCCCCTCGAAGAAGTTGATCGGCGCGGCCCGCCCAACGTGCTGACGCTGTTGACCACCGACATTCCGCAGCTCAATGCAACGCTGCTGGTAATGCCGGTGATGCTGGTGGAGTCCACAGTGTTCATGTTCGGCCTGGCCTACCTGGCTTACCTGTCATGGACGGTGTTTGCGCTGACCCTGGCACTGCTGGCGGTCGGCGCGATGCTGTACGTCTTCCTGTTCCTTGGCGGCGTCAAGTTCACCGGCCGCGTGCGTGATGAGTTCACCGCGTTCAACGAGCACACCCACGGCCTGGTGTTCGGCCTCAAGGAGCTCAAACTCAACGGCATTCGCCGGCGCTGGTTTGGCCGCTCCGCCATCAAAGAGTCGTCCACGCGGGTCGCACGCTTCAACTTTATCGAGCACATGTGGTACCTCGGTGCCGAGAACATGGGGCTGGTCACCCAGTCATTGCTGATTGGCAGCCTGGTTTTCGTTTTGCCATTGTTGATGGTCACCAGCAGCCAGGTGCTGACCGCCAGCGTCTTGACCGTCATGTACATCCTCGGACCGCTGGGCTTGTTGATCAGCACCATGCCGGTCATGGCGCAAGGCCGGGTGGCGATCAACCGTCTCGCCGAGTTTGGCTTCTTTATCAACGAGCACCATGCCGAGCAGGGCGAGTCGGATAACACCAATGTGCTGCGCCTGGAACACAAGAAGCACTGGCACCAGATCGCGCTCAAAGGCGTAGTGATGAACTATCGCGGCGCGGATGCCGAGAGCGGTTTTGCGCTGGGGCCAGTCGACCTGACCATCAATAGCGGTGAGTTGATCTACATCATCGGTGGCAACGGTTGCGGCAAAAGCACCCTGGTCAAGGCGCTGTGCGGTCTATATGTGCCCCAGGCCGGGCAGATCCTGCTCGATGGCGTCGCCGTCAACGATGAGACCCGCAGTGATTACCGCGACCTGTTTTCTGCCGTGTTCAGCGACTTCCATTTGTTCAACCGGCTCATTGGTCCGGAAGGCGAGGAGGTTAATCCGGAACTGGCTCAGAAGTACCTCGCCGCCTTGGGGTTGGCCGACAAAATCAAGATCGAGGGGTTGGGGTATTCCACCACCAAAGAGCTGTCCTACGGTCAACAAAAACGCCTGGCGCTGGTGTGTGCCTACATGGAAGACCGCCCGGTGTATGTCCTCGATGAATGGGCGGCGGATCAAGACCCACCGTTCAAGCGTTTCTTCTACGAGGAGTTGCTGCCGGAACTAAAACGTCGTGGCAAGACCGTGCTGATCATTACGCATGATGATCAATACTTCCAATTGGCTGATCGCGTTGTGAAGTTGGTCGATGGCCATATTGTCTCCGATGTAAACCTGGTCGCCCAAGACCGTCGCGCCTGATCCTGGCATCGCCGTAACCTGTCCCCAAGCACGCCGCCGGCAACCTTTTTGGTTGTCGGTTTCGTGCTTTTTTTATCTTAAAAAAATCATATAAAACAGATAGTTAAATTTTTAATTGCGAAATAATTCAATGTCCGCCGATTGTCCGGGTTTCAGGTGACATACAGTCCAAAGTGCCAGTGCTTAAATTTGCCAATAAGGTCGTCAGGTGACGGGTGGGCGGCTGTTTTTATCGGAATTAAACTGTCGGGTGCGGGACTTTAATTAATTTTAAGTCTGGCCTTTTCCACACTTCCTGATCTTGTTCGCCTCAACTTCCCTCGCTGCTGCGCTGTGACCCAGGCGGCACTGACAAAACTCTGAGAAGGCATTTATGAAACGTTTTTCTGCAGTGGCCATGGGCGACTTTGTCGCGAAAAAAATCCCGTCATGCAACCTTGCCTTAATCGGTTTTGTCGCGCAGGTGACCGCATGAATTCGTCCCTGCAGCCACCGCAGACCTTCCCCCTGACCGCCGCGCAGAAAGCGATCTGGCTGGACCAGATCAGCCAGGGTGATTCGCCGCTGTACAACATCGGCACCTACCTTGAACTTAACGGTCCGGTGAGCCCGGAGCGGATGCACCGTGCTGTCGAAGTACTGGTGGCCAAGCATGATGCCTTGCGCCTCACGCTGCTGGACGCTACCGATGCCGATGGCGTCCCCCTGCAATGCATCGCGCCTACCGTGCCGACGGCGGTGCCGCTGTTTGATGTGTCTGAACAGGCCGACCCTGTCGGCGCGGCGTTGGCATTGATGGATGAGCACATGGGCCGGGCGTTTTCCCTGACCCAGGCGCCGCTGTTTCGCTTTTTCCTGATCAAGCTGGGCGAGGCGCATTACTACTTCGCCAACCAGGCCCATCACCTGATTCTCGACGGCTGGGCCTTCGGCGAAATGCTGCAATCGCTGGGCGACATCTACAGCGACCTGGCTGAAGGTCGGCAGCCCGAAATGGAGACCAGCTCCTACGTCGACTTCATCCATGACGACGCGCGCTACCGCGAGTCGGCCCGTTATGAAAAGGACCGCGAATACTGGCAGCACAAGTACCAAACGCTGCCCGAGCGCCTGTTTGCCCCGCGTCACCAGGACCAGCACGCCAACGGCAAGGCCCCTGGCCGGCATTACATTCGGCCGTTCCCGGTGGTGTTGCACGATCGCATGGGCGAACTGGCGAAAGCCTGCCAAGCCTCGACGTTTCATGTGTTGCTGGCGGCGATGTATGTCTACTTCACCCGCGTGACCCAGCGCGATGAGTGGGTGGTGGGCCTGCCGTTGCTCAACCGCTCGGCCAAGTTCAAGTCCACCCTGGGCATGTTCACCCAGGTCAGCGCCGTGCGCTTCAGCCTCGGTCGCGAGCTGACCTTCAGCGCCCTGGTCGGTGCCGTGCGCGATGCGCTCAAGCAGGACTACCGCCATCAGCGTTTCCCGCTGAGCGGCATGAACCTGCGCGCCGAAGCGGGTTCACTGTTCGACCTGACGCTGTCCTACGAACAGGACGATCATCTGTACCAGTTTGCCGAGCAGCGTGGCCACACAGTCAAAGTCACCAACAACCACGAGCAGATGCCCCTGGCGTTTCACCTGCGGGCGAGCAACCACAAGGACAAGGCGTGGGCGCACTACGTCTATAACGAAGCGTATTTCGACGCCGATGAAATCGAGGCCCTGGCCGAGCGCTTTACCTATGTGCTGGAGCAAGCGCTGGAGAACGCCGAGCGTACGGTGAGTGAGTTCTCGTTGATCACCGAGACGGACCACGCGCTGATGCAGCACTGGAATGCGGGCGCAGGCACGTACCCCAGCCATGAGACGATTCATGCGCTGTTTGAGGCCCAGGCGGCTTCGCGCCCCGATGCGACGGCACTCATGTTCGAAGGTCTGCGCCTGAGCTACGGCGACCTGAACCGGCGCGCCAACCAGGTTGCGCATCGCCTGTTGAGCCTGGGTGTGCGCCCGGATGATCGCGTGGCGATCTGCGTCGAACGTGGCCTGGAAATGATCGTTGGTTTACTGGGCATCCTTAAGGCCGGGGCCGGTTATGTACCGATTGACCCGGCCTATCCGCTGGAACGCATCAGCTACACCCTGCAAGACAGCGCACCGGTGGCGGTGCTGGTGCAGCAGGCGACCCACGCCCTGGTGGCCGAGTTGTCGGTGCCGGTGATCGACCTGGATTCGGCGGGCTTGCAAGTCGAGTCAGTGATGAACCCACAGGTGCCCGGCCTGACCTCGGCGAGCCTGGCGTACGTGATCTACACCTCTGGCTCCACCGGCCAGCCCAAGGGCGTGATGATTGAGCATCGCAACGTGGTGCGCTTGTTCAGCGCCACTGAGGCCTGGTTCGATTTCAATGATCAGGACGTGTGGGCGCTGTTCCACTCGTTTGCCTTCGACTTCTCCGTATGGGAAATCTGGGGTGCGCTGATCCATGGCGGGCAGTTGCTGATAGTGCCGCAGCTCACCAGCCGTGCGCCGGACGCCTGTTATGCGCTGCTGTGCAGCGCCGGCGTCACCGTCCTCAACCAGACGCCGAGTGCCTTTCGTTCGTTGATCGCGGCCCAGGGCCAGAGCGAGCTCAAGCACTCCCTGCGTCAGGTGATCTTCGGTGGCGAAGCCTTGGAGCCGGGCATTCTGAAACCCTGGTATGCGCGCATGGCCAACGCCGGCACGCAACTGGTGAACATGTACGGCATCACCGAAACCACCGTGCACGTGACCTATCGCGCGCTGGCCGCCGCAGACGCCTGCCGGGTCGGTACCAGCCTGATTGGCGGGCGAATTCCGGACCTGCGCGTGTACATCCTCGATGCCCAGGGCCAGCCCGTCCCGCACGGCGTGGAAGGTGAGTTGTATGTGGGCGGGGCAGGGGTGGCTCGCGGTTACCTGAACCGGCCTGAATTGAATGCCGAGCGTTTCCTCAACGACCCGTTCGATGGCACTGCGGGTGCGCGCATGTACCGCACCGGTGACCTTGGCCGCTGGCTGGCAGACGGCAGCATCGACTACCTGGGGCGCAATGACGACCAAGTGAAGATCCGGGGTTTCCGCATCGAACTGGGTGAGATCGAAGCGCGCCTGGCTGCCTGTGACGGCGTGCGCGAGGCGGTGGTGATTGCCCGCGAAGACGCACCCGGTGACAAGCGCCTGGTGGCCTACCTCATTGCCTGCGAGGGTGCCGAACCTTCGGCTGGCGAGTTACGCACGCAGTTGTTGGCGTCGCTGGCCGACTATATGGTGCCCAGCGCGTTCGTGGTGCTGGAGAGCTTGCCGCTGACCACCAACGGCAAGCTGGATCGCAAGGCTTTGCCGGCGCCCGATACCGAGGCCTATGCGCGGCGCGAGTATGCAGCGCCGCAGGGTGAGCTGGAAACCACCCTGGCACGCCTCTGGAGCGAACTGCTGGGTGTCGAGCGGGTAGGGCGCCACGACCAGTTCTTTGAACTCGGCGGTCATTCGCTGTTGGCGGTCAAGCTGATCGAGCGCATGCGCCAGGTCGGCCTGAACGCGGATGTGGGCGTACTGTTCGGTCAGCCGACCCTGGTGGCGTTGGCCGCCGCCGCCGGCAGCCGACACCAGGTGCACGTGCCTGCCAATGCGATCCCGGCCGGTTGCACGCGGATTACTCCGGCCATGCTGCCCCTGGCGCAGTTGCCACAGGAACAGCTCGACCGCGTCGTCGCCGGCATCCCCGGCGGTGTCGCCAACGTACAGGACATCTACGCGCTGGTGCCGTTGCAGGAAGGCATCCTGTTCCATCACCAGACCAGCACCGAAGGCGATCCCTACCTGCTACAGGTGGTGTTGCGCATGCACAGTCGCGAGCACGTGCAGGGCTTTGCCGACGCCCTGCAGCAGGTCATCGACCGCCACGATATCTTGCGCACCTCAATGGCTTGGCAGGGGCTGGACGAACCTGTGCAAGTGGTCTGGCGCGAAGCAAGGCTACCGGTGCAGCACATGCAGTTCGACCCGGCACTGGGTGATGTTGCCGCGCAACTCTGCACACGCTTGGACCCGCGTCACACGCGCATGGACCTGACACGCGCACCGCTGATGGCCCTGCATTTTGCCGAAGACCAGCCGGGCGCAGGCTGGGTGGCAGTGCTGCAGTTCCATCACCTGATTGATGACGCCACCTCACTGGCGCTGTTGGGCCAGGAAATCGAGGCGCTGGCGCAAGGTCGTGGTGATCAGCTGGCGCCATCGGTGCCGTACCGCAACTACGTGGCACAGACCCGCTTGGGCATCAGCCAGGCCGCTCACGAGACGTTCTTCCGCGAGATGCTCGGCGATGTTGACGAGCCGAGTTTGCCGTTTGGCCTGCAGGATGTGCAGGGTGACGGGCTGGGTGTCACGCAAGCCAGCCTGCCCGTGGCGCCACTGCTCGGTCAGCGCCTGCGTGCCCAGGCCCGACGCCTGGGGGTGAGCAATGCCAGCCTGTATCACTTGGCCTGGGGCCAGGTGGTCGGGCATCTGGCCGCGCGTCGCGACGTGGTGTTCGGCACCGTGCTGATGGGCCGCCTGAGCAGTGGCGAGGACGCTGACCGTGCCTTCGGCATGTTCATCAATACCTTGCCGCTGCGGGTGGAAGCGGGCGACCAAGGCGTCGAAAACGCACTGAAGACCACCCATGCACGGTTGGCCGCCTTGCTCGGCCATGAACATGCGCCGCTGTCTTTGGCCCAACGTTGCAGCGGTGTGGCAGCGCCCACACCGTTGTTCAGCGCATTGCTCAACTATCGCCATGCCGCGGTCGGTGCACAATCGGCGCAGGATGCCGGCAAGGCGCTGACCTGGGCCGGGGTGGAAATGACCGGTGGCGAAGAGCGCACCAACTTCCCGCTGATGTTGTCGGTGGACGACCTCGGTGACGCATTTGGCCTGAGCGTGCAGGCCGTGGCCGGTGTCGATCCGCAGCGCGTCTGCGGCTACATGCACCGTGTGCTGGAAGCCATTGCCGAAGCTTTGGAGCACCAGCCGGAACAACCTCTGCAGCACCTCGCGATCCTGCCGGATGCCGAGCGCCAGGAAGTGCTCGCCCACTTCAACGCCTTCGCGGTCGACTACCCGGCCACTGCGACGGTGCACGCGCTCTTCGAAGCGCAGGCGCAGCGTCAGCCTGACGCGGTTGCCGTCACCTATGAAGGCCAATCCCTGAGCTATGGCGAGTTGAACACCCTGGCCAACCGGATTGCCCACCGCCTGATTGCCGATGGCATTGGTGCCAATGACCGTGTGGCCATCTGCGCCGAACGCAGCGTGGAAATGGTCGCCGGCCTGCTGGCGATACTCAAGGCTGGCGCCGGCTACGTGCCCCTGGACCCGGCTTATCCGGATGAGCGCCTGGCGTACATGCTGCAAGACAGCGCGCCCAAGGCCCTGCTGACCCAGCAGCGCCTGGTGCAGCGCTTCAGCCTGTCCGCCGTGTCGATCTTGCTGCTCGATGCCGCCAACGTTGGCGATGGTTACCCTGCACACAACCCGCACGTGAGTGATCTGGGCGCCGAAGCCCTGGCCTACGTGATCTACACCTCCGGTTCCACCGGCCAGCCCAAGGGCGTCGCCATGCCCCATGGGCCGCTGGTTAACCTGATGCACTGGCAGATTGCGCAAACCCTGGCCGATGGCCGCCCGGCCCAACGCACCTTGCAGTTCGCCGCACTGGGCTTTGACGTGGCCTTCCAGGAAGTCTTCAGCACCCTGTGCGCCGGTGGTGAACTGTCGTTGATTCCGGGCGACCTGCGGCTCAATTTCCGCGAACTGTTCCGGCATATCTGCGAACGCGGCGTGCAGCGTCTGTTCCTGCCGTGCATCGCCCTGCAAGCCTTGGCCGAAGCCGTGGCCCAGACGCCTGAGCTCTGGCGTTTGCCCTGCGCGCTGAGCGATGTGATCACCGCGGGTGAGCAACTGCGTATCAGCGAACCGATGCGTGAGCTGTTCCAACGCCTGCCTGACTGCCGCCTGCACAACCACTATGGGCCGACCGAATCCCACGTCACCACCGCCTTGACCCTGGACGGCGATGCGGCGTCCTGGCCGGTGTTGCCATCGATTGGCGTGCCTGTGGCCAACACGCGTATCTACCTGCTCGACGAACACCTGCAGCCGGTGCCGTTGGGTGTCGCCGGTGAGATCTACATTGGCGGCGCCTGCGTGGCCCGTGGCTATTTGCACCGCGATGACCTGACCGCCGAACGCTTCCTGGCCGATCCGTTTGTACCTCAGGGCCGCCTGTATAAAACCGGTGACCTGGGCCGCTACCAACGCAACGGCGAGATCGATTACCTGGGCCGCAACGATGGCCAGATCAAGATCCGCGGCTTTCGCGTGGAGCTGGGCGAAATCGAAGCGCGCCTGGCTCAGCACCCGGGTATACGCGATGCGGCGGTACTGGTGCGCGAAGACAGCCCTGGCGACAAGCGCCTGGTGGCCTATTTCACCGCTCACGCCGGGGCGGCGCCCAGCGGGGCCGACGAACTGCGCGCGCATTTGCAAGCGCTGCTGCCCGACTACATGATCCCGGCGGCCTATGTGCAACTGAACGCGCTGCCGCTGTCGCCCAACGGCAAACTCGAGCGCCGCGCATTGCCGGTGCCGGATGTCGAGGCCTTTGCCAGCCGTGAATACGAAGCACCGCACAATGCCATCGAAACCACCCTGGCCGAGTTGTGGAGCCAGGTGTTGGGCGTGGCCAGGGTAGGGCGCCAGGACAACTTCTTCGAACTGGGCGGTCACTCGCTGCTGGCGGTCAAGCTGATCGAGCGTATGCGTCAATTGGGCCTGAGCGCCGATGTACGCGTGCTGTTCGGCCAGCCGACTCTGGCGGCCCTGGCCGCAGCCGTGGGCGGTGGCAGTGAAGTCCAGGTGCCGGCCAACCGTATCCCGGCTGACTGCGCGCACATTCGTGCCGACATGCTCAGCCTGATCGACCTCAGCCAGGAGACTCTCGACCGCATCGTCGCACGGGTGCCGGGCGGCGCGCGCAATGTGCAGGACATCTACCCGCTGGCGCCGTTGCAGCAAGGCATTTTGTATCACCACATCACCAGCGAGCAGGGTGACCCCTACTTGTTGCAGGCCACGTTCAGTCTGGAAACCCGCGCGCAACTCGACAGCTTCGCCCAGGCCCTGCAAGCGGTGATTGATCGCCATGACATCACCCGCACGGCGATCCTCTGGGACGACCTCGAACAGCCGGTGCAGGTCGTGCTGCGCCGCGCCGAACTGCCCCGCGAAGCCCTGCAGTTCGACCCCGCCCAGGGCAGTATGCTGGAGCAGTTGCACGCACGCTTCGATCCGCGCCAGGCGCGCCTAGTGTTGAGCAAGGCGCCGCTGCTGCATCTGGCGTATGTGCACGATGAAGCCAACCAGCGCTGGCTGGCAATGTTGCTGTTCCACCACATTGCCATGGACCACACCGCACTCGATGTGATCAGCGAAGAAGTGCTCGCCTACCGCAGCGGTGGTTTCGCGCAATTGGACGCGGCGATGCCGTACCGCAATTACGTGGCGCAGGCGTTGTTGGGCGTCAGCCAGGCTGACCACGAACAGTTCTTCCGCGAGATGCTCATTGACATCGATGAGCCGACCCTGCCGTTTGGCTTGCAGCAAGTGCAAGGCGATGGGCTGTCGGCCGAGGAGGCCAAGCTCCAACTGGATGCGCCGCTGTGTCGGCGCCTGCGGGCGCAGGCGCGCCATTTGGGCGTCAGTGCCGCGAGCCTGCACCACCTGGCTTGGGCGCGGGTGCTGGCCAGCGTCAGTGGGCGTGATGAGGTGGTGTTCGGCACCGTGTTGCTCGGCCGCATGCAAAGTGGCGATGGCGCCGACCGTGCCTTGGGCATGTTCATCAATACCTTGCCGCTGCGAGTCAGCGTGGGCGAACAAGGCGTGCGGGCCGGGGTACGCGCCGTGCACGCCCGGCTCTCCGCGCTGCTGGGCCACGAGCATGCACCGCTGGTGGTCGCCCAGCGGTGCAGCGCCGTGCCGGCGGCGTCGCCGTTGTTCAGTTCAATCCTCAACTACCGTCACAGCCCGTTGCAGGACAGTGAAGGGCCGCAGTATTGGTCCGGTGCCCAAGTGCTGGAGGTGCGCGAGCGCACCAACTATCCGTGCATGCTGTCGGTGGACGACCAAGGCGAAGGCTTTCTGCTCAGCGTGCAAACCTGCGGCGTGGATGCCCAGCGTGTGGCGGCCTATATGCAGACCGCCTTGCAACACTTGGTGGAGGCGCTGGAGACCGCGCCGCACACCGCCGTTGAGCAACTCTCGGTGCTGCCGGCGGCGGAGCGTGAAACCCTGCTGGAGCACTTCAACGACACCGTCAAGCATCACCCGCTGCAGCAGACAATTCACGGCCTGTTCGAAGCCCAGGTGCAACGCACACCGGACGCCGTTGCGTTGCTGGCGGATGCCCAGCGCCTGTCCTACCGCGAGCTGAACGAGCGCGCCAATCGCCTGGCCCATCATCTGCGCGAGCAGGGTGTGGTGCTGGAGTCGCGTGTGGGCATCTGCGTCGAACGCAGCGCCGAGATGGTCATCGGGTTGCTGGCGATCCTCAAGGCCGGTGGCGGTTACGTGCCGCTGGACCCTGCTTATCCGCTGGACCGCCTGGCCTACATGCTGGAAGACAGCGCGCCGGCCGTGGTCCTGGTCCAGGGCGCCACCCGCGCCTTGCTGGGTGACATCGACGTGCCGGTGATTGACCTGGAACGCGTCACCTGGCAACACCAGCCTGCCGGCAACCCGTTGATTGCCGAGCTGACCCCGCAACACCAGGCCTACGTGATCTACACCTCCGGCTCCACCGGCAAGCCCAAGGGCGTCATCAACGAGCACAGCCCGGTGGTCAACCGCTTGCTGTGCATGCAGGACACCTATCGCCTGGACAGCTCGGATGCCCTGCTGCAGAAAACCCCTTTCAGCTTTGACGTGTCGGTGTGGGAGTTCTTCTGGCCGCTGTTCACCGGTGCGCGCCTGGTGATGGCCCGCCCGGGCGGGCACAAGGACCCGGCGTATCTGTGTGAGGTGATCGAGGCCGAACAGATCACCACGGTGCACTTCGTGCCGTCGATGCTCGATGTATTTCTGGCCCATGGCGACGTCAGCCAGGCGGCCAGGTTGGTGCGGGTCATGTGCAGCGGCGAAGCGTTGCCAGGCCACCTGGTGCGGCGCTTCAAGGCGCAATTGCCGGGCAGTGCGTTGTTCAATCACTACGGCCCGACCGAAGCCGCAGTGGAAGTCACGGCCTGGGATTGCAACGGCGCCGTCACGCCGGACAACACCCCGATCGGCAAGCCCATAGGCAACGTGCGCATGTACGTTCTCGACGCGCACTTGCAGCCGGTGCCCCTGGGGGTCAGCGGTGAACTGTTCATTGGCGGCGTGCAGGTCGCCCGTGGCTACCTGAACCGCCCCGAGCTGAACGCCGAACGTTTCCTCAAGGACCCGCACAGCGCCGGGCGGATCTACCGCACTGGTGACGTTGCGCGTTATTTGCCGGACGGCAACATTGAGTACCTGGGCCGCAATGATGACCAAGTGAAGATCCGCGGTGTGCGCATCGAACTGGGCGAAATCCAGGCACGCCTGGGCCAATTCCCGGGCATCCAGGAGGCCACGGTGCTGGCCCGCGAGGACGTGCCGGGCGACAAGCGCCTGGTGGCCTATTACACCGGCGTGCCGGCCGCCACGGAGGCCTTGCGTGCGCATTTATTGGAGCAATTGCCGGAGTTCATGGTGCCACAGGTGTTCGTGCACCTCGACGCGCTGCCGCTGAGCCCCAACGGCAAGCTCGACCGCAAGGCCCTGGCGGCGCCGGACATGGGCGCGCTACGCAGCCATGCCTACGAAGCGCCCGAGGGCGAAATCGAAACTACCCTGGCCCGGCTCTGGACGGAGTTGTTGAACGTCGAGCGCGTCGGTCGCCATGACAACTTCCTTGAACTGGGCGGGCATTCATTGCTGGCGGTCAGCCTGATCGGACGCTTACGCCAGGAAGGCATCGAAGCCAACGTCAAGGCGCTGTTCGAACACTCCACGCTGTGGGAATACGCCGCAATTACGGAAAGAATGGAGATGGTCCTGTGAGTGTTATCGAACTGTTGGCGACACTGAAAGAAAAGGACGTGCAGTTGTCCGTCAAAGGCGACCAACTGGTGTTGCAGGGCAACAAGCTGGCCTTGAGCGAGCCGGGCGTGCTGGCTTCGCTGCGTGAACACAAGGCTGCGCTGATCGCCTTGATCAAGGCCGGCGACTACTCGGCGCAGCGCGCCGGGCAGATCGACGTGCCGGCCAATGCCATTGCTATCGATTGCACCCATATTCGCCCGGCGATGCTGCCCCTGGTGAACCTGAGCCAGGCGAGCATCGACCATATCGTCGCCCAGGTCCCCGGCGGCGTGGCGAATGTGCAGGATATCTACCCGCTGGCGGCACTGCAGGAAGGGATCTTCTATCACCACGTGACGGCGCGCCAAGGTGACCTTTACCTGATGCGCTCACAGTTTGCGATCACCACGCGGCCACGCCTGGAGGCGTTTGCCCAGGCTTTGCAGCAGGTGATCAATCGTCACGATATCCTGCGCACCAGTATTGTCTGGGAGGGCCTGGATGAGCCGGTGCAAGTGGTCTGGCGCCAGGCGCAACTGGTGATCGACGAGGTGGCGCTCGACCCGGCCGACGGGCCGGTTACCGAGCAGTTGTACCAGCGCTTCGACGCCCGCGCCATGCACATGCACTTGGACCGCGCGCCGCTGCTGCGCGTGGTTTTCAGCGAAGACCCGAGCAACCAGCGCTGGGTGGCGATGCTGTTGTTCCATCACATCGCCATTGACCACGTGGCCATGCAGGTGGTGTACGAGGAGATCCACGCTTGTCTGTACGGCCGTGCCGAGCAACTCGGCGCGCCGGTGCCCTACCGCAACTATGTGGCCCAGGCACGCCTGGGCACGACGGTGCAAGAGCACGAAGGGTTCTTTCGCGACATGCTCGGCGACCTGGATGAGCCGACCCTGCCGTTCGGCCATCAGGATGTCCAGGGCGATGCGCACGTGCATGAGCTGGCTCACGTGTTGGACGCGGGCTTAAGCCGACGCCTGCGGGCCCAGGCCCGGCAACAGGTGGTCAGCGTCGCCAGCCTGCATCATTTGGCCTGGGCACAGGTGCTGGGGCGGATCAGTGGGCGCGACGACGTGGTGTTCGGCACCGTGCTGATGGGGCGCATGGGCGGCAGTGAAGGCAGTGAGCGCGGGCTGGGTCTGTTTATCAATACCTTGCCGCTGCGGCTGGATGTCGGGGCGCTGGACGTACAGGCCGCGACCAAGGCTGCCCATGCGCGCTTGACGCGCCTGCTGGGGCACGAGCACGCACCGTTGGCGCTGGCCCAGCGCTGCAGTCGCGTGGCCGCGCCTACACCGTTGTTCAGCGCCTTGATCAACTACCGCCAGAGCCTGGCGCCGACGGCGAACGTGGCGCAATGGGACGGTATCGAGTTGCTCGGCGGCGAGGGGCGCAGCAACTATCCCCTGGTGCTGTCGGTGGATGACGTCGGTGAAGACTTCAACCTGACGCTGCAAGGTGTGGCCAGCATGCCGTTACCGCGCATCCTCGGCTATTTGCTCACCGCGTTGCACACGCTGGTTGACGCCTTGGAACAGGGCCATGCCACATCCATGCAGGCGTTGCCGATCGTGCCCGACGATGAGCGTGCCCGCCAGGTGACGGGTTTCAATCGCAGCGCCAGGAATTACCCGCGCGGCCAGACCATTCACGCCTTGATCGAGGCCCGCGCGTTGGCGCTGCCCCACGCGTTGGCGGTGTGCCAGGGCGAGCAGCGACTGAGTTACCAGCACCTTAACGCGCGGGCCAACCAACTGGCCCATCACTTGATCAACCTGGGTGTCGGCCCTGATGACCGCGTCGCCATCTGTGCTCGACGCAGCGTCGACACCCTGGTGGGCCTGGTGGCGATCCTCAAGGCTGGCGCCGCCTATGTGCCGGTGGACCCGGCACACCCATTGGAACGTATTGCCTATCTGTTGCAGGACAGCGCCCCCGTGGCGGTGCTGGTGCAGTCGGCCACCGCCGCGTGCGTCGCCGGGCTTTCGGTACCGATCATCGACCTTGACGCCCCGGCCTGGCTTGCCGCCTGCACCGACAACCCCCAGGTGCCCGGCCTGACCCCGGCGCACTTGGCTTATGTGATCTACACCTCCGGCTCCACCGGCCAACCCAAAGGCGTGATGGTCGAACACCAGACCCTGGAAAACCTGGTGAACTGGCATTGCGATGCGTTTGACCTGCACGTCGGCAGCCATACCTCCAGCGTCGCCGGCTTCGGTTTTGACGCGATGGCCTGGGAGGTGTGGCCGGCCTTGTGCGCCGGCGCGACCCTGCACCTGCCTCCCGCCCATCACGCCCAGGAAGACCTTGATGCGCTGCTGCAATGGTGGCTGGATCAGCCGCTGGACGTCAGCTTCTTGCCGACCCCGGTGGCCGAGTACGCTTTCAGCCAGTCACTGGAACACCCGACCCTCAAGACCCTGCTGATCGGCGGCGATCGTTTGCGCCAGTTCAATACGCCACGGCGCTTCAAGCTGATCAACAACTACGGTCCGACCGAAGCGACGGTGGTCGCGACCTCTGGCCTGATCGAAGCCGGCAAGACCCTGCACATCGGCAAACCGGTGGCCAACGCGCAGGTCTACGTGCTGGATGCGCAACTGCAACTGCTGCCCCAAGGGGTGGCCGGTGAGCTGTATGTGGCCGGTGCCGGGGTGGCACGCGGGTACCTGAATCGCGTGCAAATGACTGCCGAACGCTTCCTCAAGGACCCGTTCAGCCGCGACCCGCAGGCACGCATGTACCGCACCGGCGACCTGGTACGCTGGTGCGAGGACGGCACCCTGGAGTACCTGGGGCGTAATGACGACCAGGTGAAAATCCGCGGCGTGCGCATTGAACTGGGTGAAATCGAAAGCCGACTGGCTGAGCAGGCGCAGATCCGCGAAGCGGTCGTATTGGCGCGCGACGGTCGGCTGGTGGCGTATTTCACTGAATACGCCACTCAACCATCACCCGTGGACATCGAAACCCTGCGCAGCGCGTTGCAGGCACAGTTGCCGGAGTACATGGTGCCGAGCGCTTATGTGCGCCTGGACAGCCTGCCGCTGACCGCGAACGGCAAGCTTGACCGCAAGGCCCTGCCGGAGCCGGGTCTGGAGTCGATGCTCAATCGGGGTTATGCCGCACCCGAGGGTGAGGTGGAGACCATCCTCGCGCAGATTTGGGCGCAGGTGCTCAAGGTCGAGCAAGTAGGGCGCCATGACCATTTCTTCGAGCTGGGCGGGCATTCGCTGTTGGCCGTCAACCTGGTGGAGCGCATGCGTCAGGCCGGCCTCAATGCCGACGTACGCGTGCTGTTCAGCCAACCCACCCTGGCAGCGCTCGCGGCGGCAGTGGGCAGTGGCCACGAAGTGCAGGTGCCGGCCAACCTGCTGGTACCGGGCCTGCGCCACATCACCCCGGACCTGTTGCCGCTGGCGCAGCTCAGCCAGGCCAACATCGACTTGATCGTTGCAGCCGTGCCCGGTGGCGTGGCCAACGTGCAAGACATCTACCCCCTGGCACCCTTGCAGGAAGGCATTCTCTACCTGCACTTGTCGGCTGCGCACCGTGATCCCTACCTGCTCAAATCGCTGTTCGTCTTCGATGACCTCGCGCGCTTGCAGGCGTTTTGCCAAGCATTGCAACAGGTCATCGAGCGCCATGACATCCTGCGTACGGCCGTACTCTGGGAGGGCCTCGAGCAGCCGATGCAGGTGGTGTTGCGTCACGCCCAGCTGGCAGTTGAGGCGTTCAAGCCAACCCTTGGCGACGTGCCGGTCGTCGAGCAGTTGCGCGCGGATGTGCAGCGCCGTTATACCCGCCTCGATTTGAACCAGGCGCCGCTGATGCGCGTGGTCTACGCCGACGACTCGGCGAACGCAAAAGTCGTCGCGTTCTTTCTGTTCCACCACCTGGTGCTTGATCACACCGCCGTGGAGGTGGTGCAGCATGAAATGCAAGCCTATCTGCTCGGGCACGCCGACCGCCTGGGAGCGGCGGTGCCGTATCGCAACTATGTGGCCCAGGCGCGCCTGGGGGTCAGTGAGCAGGAACACGAGGCGTTTTTTTGCGCGATGTTGGCGGACATCGACGAGCCGACCCTGCCGTTTGGCCTGCACACTGTCGAGGGGGACGGGGAGGCCATTGAAGAAGCCAGCCTGACCCTCGACGCGACGGTGAGTCAGCGCTTGCGCACGCGTGCGCGGCAACTGGGCGTCAGCCCGGCCAGCGTGTTCCACCTGGCCTGGGCGCGGGTATTGAGCGTGGTCGCGCAGAACGACCGCGTGGTGTTCGGTACAGTGATGATGGGCCGCCTGCAGGGCGGTGACGGCGCCGACCGGGCACTGGGCATGTTTATCAATACACTGCCGTTGCGCGTCGATATTGACGCGCAAGCGGTGCAAGCGGCGGTCAAGGCCACCCACGCCAGCCTCAGTGGCTTGCTTAGCCATGAGCATGCCTCATTGGCCCTGGCGCAGCGCTGCAGCAGTGTCGCGCACTCCACGCCGTTATTCAGTGCCTTGCTCAACTACCGGCACAGCGCCGAGCCATCAGCGGCCGCGCTGGCCGAATACCAACATGCTTGGCGTGGGATAGAGGTAATTGACGTGCATGAGCGCACCAATTACCCGTTGAGTGTCAGCGTCAATGACCTGGGCGAGCAGTTCAGCCTGAGTGCATTGGCAGTGGCCGAGATCGGTGCAGAGAAAATCTGTGGTTACTTCAATACGGTCATCGAGCGCTTGGTCGACGCCCTGGAACACTCGCCGTTCACGCCACTGAACCGCATTTCCATGCTGCCTGGGGCCGAGCGTGAGCAAGTGCTACAGGGGTTCAATGCCACTGCCAGGGACTACCCGCGCACGCAGACCCTGCATGCGCGGTTCCAAGAGCATGCTGCTGCGCAGCCGCTGGCACTGGCAGCGGTGCAGGGCGAGCAGTCATTGAACTATGCGCAGTTGAACCGGCGTGCCAACCAACTGGCCCACCATTTGCTCGGCCTGGGTGTGGCACCCGGCGAGCGCGTGGCGATCCTGCTGGAGCGCTCGCTGGACCTGCTGGTGAGCCAGTTGGCCATCAGCAAGTGCGCCGCGGTGTATGTCCCGCTGGACATCAACGCGCCGCTGGACCGTCAGGGCTTTATGGTTGCGGACAGCAGTTCACAGTGGCTGCTCACGTTGGCGTCGATCGAGGTGCCCGAGGGCGCCCGTCGTCTGGACCTGGACCGCCTCGATTTCACTGACACCCCCGACTGCAACCCGGCGCTGGAGCAATCGGCCGAGACAGCGGCGTACATCATGTATACCTCCGGCTCCACCGGCACGCCAAAAGGCGTATTGGTGCCGCACCGGGCAATTACGCGCTTGGTGATCAACAACGGTTACGCCGATTTCAATCAGCACGACCGTGTGGCCTTTGCCTCCAACCCGGCGTTCGATGCCAGCACCCTCGACGTGTGGGCGCCCTTGCTCAACGGCGGCGCGGTGGTGGTGGTCGACCAGGACACGCTGTTGTCCCGGGCC